>NZ_FOFJ01000160.1 GCF_900110885.1 Azotobacter beijerinckii
AGGTCTTCAGTCGCCCCTGCCGCTGGGCGGCTCCCAGTTGCAGCATCAGGTCGGCCGCCGTGACGAAACGAGTCTTGAGGCCGCTCTGTGCCGCCCGATAGCCCAGCGCGATGGCCAGGTGCGTCTTGCCGACGCCCGAGGGGCCAATCAGCACGATGTTTTCGGTGCGCTCGATGAACGCCAGGCCCGCCAGCTCGTGCAGCAGGGCCTTGGGCACGCCCGGGCTGAAGCTGAAGTCGTACTCCTCCAGCGTCTTGATCGCCGGAAAGCAGGCCATCCGCGTCAGCAGCTCGCGGCTGCGCTGCTGGCGAAAGCCGTGCTCGTGCCGCAGCAGCTGCTCCAGGAAGTCGCCGAAGCTCAGGTCGTCCCTGACCGCCTGCTGGGCCAACAGTGGGTAGTGATCGACGATGCGCTCGAGCTTGAGCGCCTGGCACAGTTCGGCGATGCGCGCGTGTTGCAGGTTCATGCGCAGGCCTCCCGGATCGACTCGTAGACCGACAGCGGATGCTGCAACGACTCATACGGTACGGGTCTTGGCCACTCACCCAGCAATGGCGCCCACTCCCGCCGCAGAGCCTGCGGCAGGGGTGTCAGCAGGCCTTGCTCCCGACGCCAGCGATCAATCGGGCGTTCGCCGAGCGTAGCATGCACGCGCACGTTGGCAACCTCGGCCAGCCAGTCGCCGACCAGCCGATTGGCTGTGCTGCAATCCACCAGCAGGCCGGCGGCTTTCACCCGGCTGTGCAGCGGGTTGTAGAAGCTCTCGCGCAGGTAGCGGTTGAAGCGCTCGACCTTGCCCTTGGTGCGCGCCCGATAAGGGCGGCACAGGCGAATGCGAAAGCCCAGATCGTCTGGCCAGCTGAAGCAGGCCGGGATGGAAGCGGTGGCTGCCGTCGCCATAGGCATCGCGCTCCAGCACGACGGTCTTCATGTTGTCGAACAACACTTGCTGCGGGACGCCGCCGAAGTAATCGAAGGCCAGCAGCAACGCGTCATGCACCGAGGCGAACGACTCGTCGGACACGAAGTGGACGTAGGTCATCCGGCTGTAGCCCAGGGTGGCGACGAAGGCCGACAACGGTGATTTGGCGCGGCGGAAGACCACGAAGTCGGCCTGCATCTGCTGGCCGGGCTCGGTCTCGAAGCGCACCACCGGGCCATCATCCGGTCTGACCGGCTTGAGCCTGGCCAACCAGGCGCGCAGCTGGGAGGCGCCGCCCGGATAGCCTTGCTCGCGGATCTCGCGCATCAGCACGGTGGACGGCAGCCAGAGCGGATGCGCCTGCTTCACCCGCTCACGCAGGTAGTCATGGAAGGGGTCGAGCTTGGTGGGCCTGGGGTCTCGCGGCGAGTAGCGCGGGACGGTGTTGCGGGACACGCCCAGCATCTTGGCGATCTGCCGAATGCTGTGCCCTTGGCGGGCCAATACTCTGATCTCCACTGCTTGCTCCTGGGTCAACATGGGCGGCCTCGAAAAGGCCGCGACGTTAGCCCAGGTGGGTCAATTTTACTTCGCTGGGGTGGGTCAGTTTTACATCGGCGCTAACA
>NZ_FOFJ01000145.1 GCF_900110885.1 Azotobacter beijerinckii
GTCAACGATGTACCGTTGTCGACCTGGTCGAGCCAGTACTGGGCGCCGCCCGCGTCGGCATCGCGGTCGAAGAGCGCGTCGTACAGGCGCATGGCCTCGGCCTCAGTCTCGTTGTCGACGAGGACGATGCTCTCGTTGTCGTTGAACTGGAGGAGTTCAGCGTCGCTGATAACGGCCGAGTTGGCGGGGCTTTGCTTATTGTGTACCAGCAGGTCACCATCTCCAACGTCGAAGAGTCGGAAATTGCCGATATCGCCATTAAACTGCACGACGTCGAAGCCTTCGCCTGCATCGATGGTGTCGCGGCCTAGGCCGGTCACGATGGTGTCGTTGCCGGCGCCGGTCGAGATGGAGTCGTTGCCGCGGTCGCCGCTGACCCAGTCGTCGCCGCCCGAGGTGATCAGGGTATCGTTGCCGTTGCCACCGGATAGGATGGTGTCGTGGTCGCCGGCGACGGTGACGAAGTCGTTGCCGTTGCCAAGGATGACGGCGCGGTCGATGGTGTTGAAGCCCATCGACAGATCCGCATCGCTGGAGAACGTGTAGACGCGGGTATTGCTCTGAATGTCGTTGGGGACAACGATCGACTGCTGTTGGCCAGGTTCGCCAGGAACTTCGACGAACAGTACATCCGGGCTCGAGGGGCCGTTGGTTGTGGTGAGGGCACCGTTTTCGACGGTGCCTTCCGACACGCCAATGTTGCCTCCGATGATTTCAATGAGGTCGGGGAGGCCTGGAATCTCGGGAAGGTTGGGAAGCCCCGGTGTGTTTTCCAGAAAATCCTGTAACGCCTCCAGAATTTCTTCGGGCGATGCAGGGAAGTCGTAGTTGAACGCCATTAACTGCTCTCCTTTATTTAGAACCGTTCCTTACGGTTCTAAATGAATCGATTTAGCCATCACTGGCCGTTATGACTGACTGTTACGGAAGATTTGCATCGTTGCGTTATCCCTCCAGGGGGAAGCAGGAGGAGTGGCCTGGGCAGCCTTGGAGGGGGTAACAAGTCGCAGAGCGACGAGTTGTTCCGTCCCGATCGGGGCGGATAATTCCTTGCCGGAGCGATGGGCAACGGAGGCTGCTGTCCTCCGAATATCGCCCGATGATTTGGAGTGGCGGGCGAACTGTCCGCTGCGCTGGAAGGCAACGGATGCAACGGGTTTCGTTTAGTGCCCTGTGCCGACGACGGTACCGCTGCAGATTTCGATATGACTGGACTGCCTGAGTAGCTGAGTCCGGTGGACTGTGGGGGAGTGGGTTTCGGCTGTTTGCCGGTTGGGGGGGCCGGCAGGAGAGGCGCGGGTCTAATCGATCTAGAGCTGGATTGCGCCGTTTTCGCCTTCGACGAAGGTATTCGGCGAGGCGTGCGCTGACTAGCACGAACGCGACAGGGTAGTCGTCCGGTACCACAAGGGAGCTACGAGCGATCTCGCCGGGTGGAGAAAAGCCGATACCCCCCTTACCGATCCGAAACCGGCGGAGGCTGAAGTCACGGTTTCGAGGGGAAACCGTATCGGAAGCGTGGCCGACGATCTGGGATGCTCCCTCTAGGGTAGGACGGTTCATACTCTCTGGCATAACTCAGTTCCGTTAAGAAGCTGGCTGCCACGGAGTTGCCCTCCCGTGAAGGGGCAACGCTTCCGTGCGAAAAGCCATCTATTCCGTGATGCTGTCGTGAAAATAACTCAATAGTTTTGTCGTCGTCTAGAAGCTGTTGCATGAACGGATGCTTCGATGTCCTGTTCGGCAGGCACTCGCGACGGGTCCGCAAAGCGGCGAACGCCCACCGGTCCCGGGTCAGGGAATCAGGATCACCTTCTCGCTGCGCCCTTCGTTGATGTCGGCATAACGCGCCGCCCCTCGGCGAGGGGGGACTCGATCAACCCCTCTGGAGCGGACAGGGTGCCGTCGTCGAAATGCCGGCCAAAGCGCTCCAGCATCCTGGCGCATTCGGCGCCGCCGTAGAGCAGCGAGTTGATGCCCACCACCGAGCCGCCAAGGCGATACAGGTCCAGCACAGGCAACTGCACCTGGCCGTCGGCCGGCGCCGCAATAATCGCGACGCGGCCAAAGGTCGCCAGTGCCGGAACCGCGGCGGCGAGCCAAAAGCCGGTGGTATCGAAGATCACCTGCGCGCCGCCTTCGAACACCTGTTCGACCTGGCTGGGCAGCGCTTCCGGAGTGGTCAGCGGCAGCGTCTCAAACCCACCCCTTTCAAGGTCTTTACGTAAACTCCCTTCCCTAAAACCATCAAGAGGGCAAGGCGGTGTGGGACGAGATTCTGGCGCGATTCGAGAA
>NZ_FOFJ01000118.1 GCF_900110885.1 Azotobacter beijerinckii
CGCGTGGACGGGCTAACTGCTCCGCTGGTGCTCGACGGCGCCATGAACGGCCCGGCCTTCCTGGCCTATGTCGGGCAGGTCCTGGTTCCCGAGCTGACGCCCGGCGATATCGTGGTGATGGACAACCTGCCGGCCGACAAGGTGGCGCGGGTACGCCAGGCCATCGAAGGCGCAGGAGCCACACTGCGCTACCTACCCCCCTATAGCCCCGACCTGAACCCGATCGAGATGGCCTTCTCCAAGCTCAAGGCACTGCTGAGAAAGGCGGCGGCACGGACCGTGCCGGAGCTGTGGCGGAGCATTGGCGAGGTGATCGGGCAGTTCTCGGCGCAGGACTGCAGGCACTACTTCGAGGCGGCCGGATATGAATCGGGATAGGGTAAAAATGCTCTAGTTCGACAAGCTCTGGCGGAAAGTCTTGAACGGTGGCCGGGCGACTTTCGCTGGGATCGGCGATCTTGATCTGTGACGGGAGAGGATCAGCCGCACGGGCACATCTGAGAAGTTGTGCCCCGCGGGTCTGCTATCTCGGCGCTCTGATTTCTTCCAGCAGCTCTGGGTGTTTGTCCAGCACCTTGAGCAGTTGTACCGTCGACAGAGACGGCTTGGTCTTACCCAACTCATAACGCGAGAATGCATTGACCCCACCGCCAAAAATCTCGGCGGCTTCGCGCTGGTCGAGTGCCAGTTTCTTGCGCACGCGGGCGATAAAACCCGGATCGACGATGGCGGCATTCACCTGTTTGTTGAACGCCCGCACAGCCTCGCCGTAGCGGTCAGCCTCCGCCATCTCCAGCACAATCTCGGCGCATGCCGGGCAGAAGTCCCCGGTCACTGCCGGAATGGTGGTCGTCTCGCCCTTGTAGGTGTACAGCACGTCACGGGTGTCGTGCACCAGGTGGGCCGCACCGCATTCGGGACACTTCATGTTCATAGCTCCTTGAAGGACACGATCAGCACGCCTGCGTCGACCGTCAGCTTGAGATAGACATCGCCGAAGGCTGTGCTCGGGTGGTACACGTCCTGCCAGATCGTGTGATCGGCGTGGGTGGTCATGCTTTTGTAGAAGTCCGCCGGCGTCAGTGCCCGGACAACGTCGACCATCCCTGCGCGGTCGAACCCGAGCAGTTCCGCTCCGACGACAGCTGTCGCGGTCATGCGGATCTTCCCCGCCTCGAGTAGAGCTTTTACGACTTCCAGCTTGCAATGGGGTTTGCGTTTTTCCATGGGCACAGATTAACCCTTTAGGTTATAAGGCGCAAACTCCAAGGCTGCCTATATGCGCACCGACCGTCTCGAATTTTCGAGAGCCCACTTGTTGAGATCCGGGTCTGTGGTTTCCAGGTCCCCACACTTCACCCACATCCAGGCCCGTGTCACTGCATACAACATGTCTTGAATAGAACTGCTGTCGAATACCTCGACATCGACAACCTCCCTTCCACGGCACAGCAGTGTCAGGACTGGTCGACTTGTGTCGGACTCATGGCGATAGACGTATGCATCCCTGCCGGTATCTGCATGGCAGGTGACGACTTTATCGGGTCGTGTGTCCAGTATCGGGGTCGGTTTACTCATGATTTACTCCTCCAAGCCTGGTCATCCTTGGCGAGCTTCGCCTTTGTCCGTGGCTTCATCGGAGCGTAGACTGGCGCAATTCGTCCGGGAGGACGCCCGAATTCAGGCATCCTCTATCGAGTCATAGGCTGGCTGCGGTGCGGCAAGCGCGGAATGAGGCGCGGCACTGGCGTTTGGTCATGGTTTGTCGCCGAGCGATTTCTTCAAGAGCTCCCGGGCTTCCTGAATTAACGCATCGTCGCCGATTTCATCCAGAATCTTTTGGAATTCCTGAATCAACTCGGTGCCGTTCTTTATCCGGAACTCACGCCTGTCTCGCCGGTATTCCGGGTCGTCCCGGTTGAGGAAGTCGGCTATCTTCAGCGCCTTATCGGCCGCGTCGATTCGCTCGTTGTTCCCGATATCTTCGGACCTTGCAATGCTCGCGTAATACTCGAGTGCTTTCCCCAAAAGCTCGTACTGCTCCTCTGTCAGTTCGTCGTCTTCCACGGTCAATCCTCCTCGGTGAACTCGCCTTCGATGTCGTGGCCCTTCGGTCTGGACTGGCGTTGCTGCTCTGCTCCCGTGCTGCCGCTTCGACTGCTCCGGCCGCCCGCGACGCATTGGTCAAGAGCTCCAGGAACGCGTTGTGATCACCGCGCCCGACCGGGCACCGCTGATCCAGCGACCCGGACGGCGGCCAACGAAGGCGGCATCTTGTCGATCAGCTTCATGGCGATCCTAGCAGCCTGTCGGACTTGAACCCGACGGGCGACACAGTCGTGGGGTTAATTTCACAATGTGAGAGACGATGGGCATTCCAGGCGCCAAATCGGTTTTTTTGTTCGAAATCGCAATGCCCCTGTCCTTTTTCTCACTGCGGACGCAATACGGCCATGCGCTTGAAGTTCCACGCCAGGCACACCAGGGTCCATTCGTTGCGCACGTTGTCCAAGCCGCGCAGCAGAAACTGGCGGAAGCCCATCACTGACTTGATGATGCCGAACATCGGCTCGACCGTCTGCTTCCTGAGCGCGTAGGCCGCGCGGGTCTTGAGGGTGTGCTTCATCTGTTCGACCTGGCTGGCGGGCGCCTTGAGCGGCGCGGGCTCTTCAAAGCGGCTGCGCCAATCCGGATGGTGCGCATCGCGCCCCACGGCGATCAGCGGTTCGACCCCGGCGTCCTGGCGGCACTGGACGTTGTGTTCGCTGAAGAAGCCGGTGTCGGCCAGCAGTCGTTCGGGCCGATTGAGTCCTTCGGGTAGCGCCTGTATGCGGGCCAGCATCGATTCGACCTGCTCCTTGTCGTTGCCCGCCTGGGTGACGTGGGGGTTCATCACCAGCATCGACTCGGTATCGACCACCGCCTGGGCGTTGTAGCACTGCTCGAAGCCACCGCCGGCCACTTTCATGATGCGCGAGTCCTCGTCGGTCAGATTGATCTGGTCCTCGGCACTTGGGCCCGCCTGAGGCGGCTTGGGGGGCTTGCCGCCGGGCTTCTTGCCCGTGGCCGCCTGCTTGGCTTGGCGTTTGACCATCTTGGCCTCGTACTCGGCCTGCTCGCGCGCGAAGCGTTCGGCTGCGCTCGCCTCGATCCTGGCCTTGGCGGCGGCGATGGCCGCCAGCCGCGCTTCGCGGCGCGCGATTTCCTCAGGCAAATCCACGCCCTCGGGCACGCTGCCGTGATCGGCCGCTTCGGCCAGCTTGAGCATTTCCTGCACTTCGGCCTTGAGCTGGGCTTCGATCTTTTCGGCGTGCCCGTAGGAGAGCGCACGGTGACGACTGGCGTTGGCGTGGATCTTGGAGCCGTCCAGGCTCACCATGCCAAAGCGCGAGAGCTGGTTCTCGCGCGCCACTTGCAGCACCTGCACGAAGAGATCGGCGAACTGCTCGCCGAAGCGGCGCCGAAAGCTCGCCAAGGTGTCGTGGTCCGGGTGCTGGTCGCCGGCGATGAAGCGAAAGGCCAGCGAATCGTAGGTCGCTCGCTCGATCTTGCGGCTCGAATGCGTCCCCGTCGCGTAGCCGTAGATCAGCAGCGACAGCAGCATCGCTGGGTGGTAGGCGTCGCTTCCACGGCCGCTGTAGGCCCGCTCCAGCTCCGACAGGTCCAGCCCTTCCACCACGTCCACCACGTAGCGCGCCAAGTGCGAGTCCTGCACCGACGGCGGCAGTAGATACTCTGTTTGGCGATCTATAGGGCGGAATCGGCTCATGACTTCGGGGTTCGGCAGCGATACGCCATTTTACCGGGGATAGTCCGACAGGCTGCTAGAGCATTTTCTCTAAAAAATAGTTTGCCCGTCGCCTGGGAGTTGCCTTGGATCAAGGTCTCTGATTGGCTATCCCAACCCTCACTCGGGAGACACGCATGGCAAGAGCCTACAGTGTGGATCTGCGCAGCCGCGTGATCGAAGCGGCCCAGACAATGGCTCGATTCGCCAAGCTGCCCGGCGCTTCGGCGTGGGCGTCACGACGGCGACCCGCTGGGTCCGCCGCTGGCGCGAACATGGCGAGTCGTCTGCCCGTCGGCAAGGCAAGCCGCGGGGCTCCTGCCTGGATCCCCACCGGGACGACCTGCTCGCCCTGGTGGAGCAGACTCGTGACATGACCCTGGCCGAAATCGTGGCGCACTTGTAAGCCGAGCATGGCCTGAAGGTGGGCACCACGACGGTCTGGAAGTTCCTCGAGCTGCAGGGGCTGACCCGGCACACGCCGCCGAGCAAAAACGCCCGGACGTGAAGCAGGCCCGCGAGGCCTGGGTGGCCGGGCAGCCGTTGCTGGACCCCGCCCGGATCGTCTTCATCGACTAGACCGGCGCCTCGACGAAGATGGCCCGGCTGTATGGTCGCGCATTGTGCGGGGAGCGCTGCCTGGCCGCAGTCCCGCATGGGCACTGGACGTTCACGGCCGGTCTGCGGCTGGGTGGCCTGACAGCCAGCCCTTTCAAGGTCACCCCTTTCAAGGTCTTTTACTTTTCGAGGCCTTGATGAGGCGGTCGGTGGAGACATGGGCGCGAGCCGTCGCGGCATCGACCCAGGCCTTGGGCTTTTCCACCTTGGGGCCGCGCTTACTGGTCGCCACCTGGCTGGGCTTGATCTGTCGTGCCAATGCCAACAGGCGCTGTGCCAGTGTGCTGGCCGAATCGTCGGCCCAGGCGGGCCAGTGCTCCACCGCCAGCGCGACGAGCATCCCCTCGTAACGGCTTCTGACCTGCACCGCCAGGTGGTAGGGGGACGCCTCCCAGCCCTCGGGAAGCCGTTCGCGATGTGCCTGTTCC
>NZ_FOFJ01000021.1 GCF_900110885.1 Azotobacter beijerinckii
TCGGTGCGGCTGACTTTGTCGTACAGCGCCGCCAGCGATACGGGCAAGTTGTCCATCTGGCGCGCGGCGGCATGCAGCGAAGGGCGCAGCCCCAGGGAAACCAGCGACATCAGCTCGACGACGGTGGAAAACAGCAGCTCCCGGGGATACTGGCGCTGCCGGTTGGTCTCGAACACTTCGTCGACCCAGGCAGCCGGCATCGCCCGTTCCAACACCAGCCGTGCCATGACGCTGGCCGGTGCCTGCTTCTCGAATCGCGCCAGAATCTCGTCCCACACCGCCTTGCCCTCTTGATGGTTTTAGGGAAGGGAGTTTACGTAAAGACCTTGAAAGGGGTGGGCCTAAGGCCAGGAGGAGTAAGGCGGGGCCGAAGGACAGAGCTGGATCGTCGAGACCTGCTCCAGGGCCCGGAGCCTGGTCGAGCAGCGAGGCGGTGCTAGCCATGGCGAGCAATATGCCGAGGGAAGCGAATAGCGCCGCGATCGCTAAACCGAGACGCCAGCGGCTGGCCTGCGCTCTGCTCAAGGCTAGCTGGCGGGAGCCGGATTCGTCTGGCGACTTCATTCAGGATTCCTCCCACTGAGGCCTCGGTCCAAGGCTGGCTCGGCAACTGCTGGTGCAGTCCGTCGCCGAGTATCAAGCGTCTTTCCTCGGTGTTGTTCCGGCCGATCGGATGGGCTAGATCAGCGCCTTTGCGTCAGGCACCACGGCCGCGAAGTTGTCGGCAAGACTAGCGATCTCGATGCGGTGGACCTGCTCTGCGCTGATGGTCCCACTCGGGCTCGGCAGATCGCGGGTGGCGCAGGCGCTGTCCACCAAGGTGCAACGATAGCCGTAGTCCTTGGTCGCGCGCACGGTGGTGCTGATGCTGGAGTGGGTCATGAAGCCGCATACGATCAGATCCAGTCGACCGATGGCCTGCAGCCGGTCATGCAGTTCAGTACCGGAGAAGGCATTCGGCAGGCGCTTTTCCACGACGATTTCCCCCGGCAGAGGAGAGATTTCCGGAATGAGCTGGCCCCGTGTGCCCTGTGGATCGAGAAAGCCGCCCGGAATGCCGAGGTGCTTTACATGAACCACCGGGGTGCCTGCGGCGCGGGCGGCAGCCAGCAGGCTGGAGATTTCCATGATCGCAGATTCGATTCTGGGCAGGCGCAAGACGCCACTGCGATACTCTTCCTGCGCATCGATGATGAGCAGAGTGGCGTTCTTCAGATTGGCCGGCGCGAAGCTGCGGCCGGTGATCTGCATCAGGGTTTGTGGTTGGGGCATGGTGGCTCCTCCATGGAAAACGGCGCAGATTGTCTCCTTCCTGCCGGCAGAAGTGAACAAATATCACCTTAAGTCTAGGAGCATGGGTGTCGTAAGGCGGCAGGATACCGGCTGAGCCCAGGCTGGCAAGGGCATCGGGGGGCCTTTTTCGGCGGCATAAAGCAGCCACATCGATTCGAAAGGAATCGTCCCCGTATTTTCGCTATCCGGCAGTCAGCCCACCCCTGGCGGCTCTCATCGTACTCATACTACCCCGTGCCATGTTCGTGCGTTTCGCTGTACCTCTGGCTGGTGGGTTTCTCAGCATGGAGGGCCCCGCTGCCTGTTAAAATGCCGGCCTTTTGGCTTGGAGGTCTCCCGTGGTTGTTATCCCGACCCGTCTGCGCACCCTGCGCGATTACATTCGCTGGGCGGTCAGTCGTTTCCATGCCGAAGGACTGTATTTCGGCCATGGCACCGACAACGCCTGGGATGAGGCTCGCCAACTGGTGCTGGGCGCCCTGCATCTGCCTTGGGAAATGGCCGACGGTTACCTGGATTGCCGTCTCGAGGAAGGCGAGTGCGCGCACCTCGGGGCCTTGCTTCGGCGCCGTATCGAGGAGCGTATTCCAGCGGCTTATCTGCTCGGCGAGGCCTGGTTCTGCAGCTTGCCTTTTTGGGTCGACGAGCGGGTGTTGGTGCCGCGCTCGCCCATTGGCGAGCTGATCGGCCAGCGTTTCGCTCCCTGGCTGCCCCACGAGCCGGCGCGAATCCTTGATCTCTGCACCGGCTCCGGCTGCATCGGCATCGCCTGTGCCTACGAGTTTCCCGAGGCCGAAGTGGTGCTCGCCGATCTATCTTTCGAAGCACTCGAAGTGGCCAACCGGAACATCGAGCGGCACGGTCTGGACGAGCGCGTCTATACCGTGCAAGGCGATGGTTTCGCCTGCCTGCCAGGGCAGCGCTTCGATCTGATCGTCTCCAACCCGCCCTATGTGGATGCCGAGGATTTCGCCGACATGCCGGAGGAGTACCACCATGAGCCGGCCATGGGGCTGGCCTGTGGCGAGGACGGTCTGGATCTGGTGCGGCGCATGCTGGCGGAGGCGGCCGACCACCTGACCGAGCGGGGTGTTCTGATCGTCGAGGTAGGCAACAGTCAGGTGCATGTGGAGGCGCTCTACCCGGAGGTGGACTTCACCTGGCTGGAGTTTGGCCGGGGCGGGCATGGGGTCTTCCTGCTGGCCGCTGCCCAGTGCCGCGAGCATCGAGAACTGTTCCGCATGCGGCTTTCCGCCTAGCCTGCTGCGCTTGGGCGCAGCCGGGCGGTGCTTACTTCGGTTGCTCGTCCCGCAGGGCGAAGTCGCCGACCCCTTGGCCCAGGGCACTGGCCAGCGGCAGTTCCGGCTTGTCGTAGGAGGGCAGTTGGCGCTTCGTATCCGCCGGGACGATGCGCAGTACATGGTTCATGCCGTCGATCAGCAGCAGCTCGGCATCGGGCTTGGCGGCCTTGAGGGCCTGGGCGTCCTCGATTCCGACCTGGATGTCGTGGCGCCCTTGGACGATCAGTGCCGGGATGCGCAGGTGGGCGAAGGCCGCCGCCGGGTTCTGGCGGAACAGCGAGATCAGGTAGGGCTGCACGCTGGGGCGAAACAGCACTACGAGCGGTTCGGGAATCCGCTCGTGGGTGCGCCCCGCCTTGAGTTCCTCGATCAGCGCCGCACTGAAGGCCAGCAGAGGCGGCGGCAGGCGGCTGCTCAACTGCTCCAGCAGTACTTGGTCGATCGGCCGGCCGCTGCCGGCGATGCTGACCAGCTTAGCGGCGCCGGCCTGCTCGGCGGCCAGGCTGGCGATCAGCGCGCCCTCGCTGTGACCGATCAGTACCACCCGCGAAAAGCGTGAGTCGGCGCCCAGCTTGCGCCCCCAGGCGGCGGCATCGGCGACATAGCCTTCCACGCTCAGCATCCGCTCGTCCGGTGCGGCAGCCAGGCTGGCGGCGACGCCGCGCTTGTCGTAGCGCACGCTGGCGATGCCGCGCTGGGCCAGGGTTTCGGCCAGGCGTTTGAGGCTGTCGTTGCGCCCGGCCGGGTTGTTGCCGTTGCGGTCGGTGGGGCCGGAGCCGGCGATCAGCAGAGCCACCGGTACGGGACTGTCGCTTTGCGGCAGCAGCAGCGAGCCGTACAGCACGCCGCTCGGGGTTTCCAGCTCGATGGGGCGGTGCAGGATGGTCCGGGCTTGGACAGTGCCCGTCGCCAGGATCAGGAGCAGCAGGAATACTCGCAGCATGGTGCTGTGGCCGAGGTGGCGCGCCGTCTGGCGCGGGGGACGGAGGATGAACTGACAGAGCCCCCTAGGTATACTCGCACACCTTCGATCTGGCTGATTGTTCGCGGAGCCCTGCATGTCCGGCAATACCTACGGCAAGCTGTTCACTGTCACCACCGCCGGCGAGAGCCACGGCCCGGCCCTGGTCGCCATCGTCGACGGCTGCCCGCCGGGACTCGAATTGTCGGCCGCCGATCTACAGCGCGATCTTGACCGGCGCAAGCCCGGCACCAGCCGTCACACCACCCAGCGCCAGGAAGACGATGCGGTAGAGATCCTCTCCGGTGTGTTCGAGGGCCGGACCACCGGCTGCCCGATCGGCCTGTTGATCCGCAACACCGACCAGAAGTCCAAGGACTACTCGGCGATCAAGGACCTGTTCCGCCCGGCCCACGCCGACTACACCTACCACCACAAGTACGGCATCCGCGACTATCGCGGTGGCGGCCGCAGCTCGGCGCGCGAAACCGCCATGCGCGTGGCGGCCGGCGCCATCGCCAAGAAGTACCTGGCCACCCTCGGCATCCAGGTGCGCGGCTACATGAGCCAGCTCGGTCCGATCGAGATCCCGTTCAAGACCTGGGATAGCGTGGAGGAGAACGCCTTCTTCAGCCCCGATCCGGACAAGGTGGCCGAACTCGAGGCCTACATGGACCAGTTGCGCCGCGACGAGGATTCGGTCGGCGCGAAGATCACCGTGGTCGCCGAAGGCGTGCCGCCGGGCCTCGGCGAGCCGATCTTCGACCGCCTCGATGCCGAGCTGGCCCACGCGCTGATGAGCATCAACGCGGTCAAGGGTGTGGAGATCGGCGCCGGTTTCGCCTGTATCGCCCAACGCGGAACCGAGCACCGCGACGAACTGACCCCGGACGGTTTCCTCTCCAACAACGCCGGTGGCATCCTCGGCGGCATTTCCTCGGGCCAGCCGATCGTCGCCCACCTGGCGCTCAAGCCGACCTCCAGCATCACCACCCCCGGCCGCTCCATCGACATCCATGGCAACCCCGTGGAAGTGATCACCAAGGGCCGCCACGATCCCTGTGTCGGCATCCGCGCCACGCCCATCGCCGAGGCGATGATGGCCATGGTGCTGATGGACCACCTGCTGCGCCACCGTGCGCAGAATGCCGGGGTCAGCGTCAACACGCCGGTGCTGCCGCAACTGTGAGGCGAACCGTAGGTTGGGTCGAGCGCAGCGATAGCCAATGCTCGAGGTCTTGGCTATTGCTGCGCTCGACCCAGGCTACTGCCAGATCATGACTCCCGCGTTGCCCTACTGGCGCCTCTCCGGCTTCTATTTCTTCTATTTCGCCCTGCTCGGCGCGACGGCGCCGTTCTTCTCGCTGTATTTCGACCACTTGGGCTTTTCCGCTGCGCGCATCGGCGAGCTGCTGGCGATTCCCATGCTGATGCGCTGCCTGGCGCCGAACCTGTGGGGCTGGCTGGGCGATGCGAGCGGCCGGCGGCTGGCCATCGTGCGGCTCGGCGCGCTCTGTACGCTGGGGGCCTTCGCGCTGATCTTCGTTGGCCAGAGCTACGCCTGGCTGGCGCTGGTGATGGCCCTGCATGCTTTCTTCTGGCATGCCGTGCTGCCGCAGTTCGAGGTGATCACCCTGGCCCACCTGCGCGAGCAGTCGGCGCGCTACAGCCAGCTGCGCCTGTGGGGCAGCATCGGCTTCATCGTCGCCGTGGTCGGGCTCGGCCAGTTGTTCGAGTGGCTCGGTCTGGGCATCTTTCCCAGGGTGATCGTCCTGATCATGGGCGGGATCGTTCTCGGCAGCTTCTGGGTTCCCAATGCCCAGCCGGAGACACGGACCGGACAGCAGGAGCAGGGCGGTTTTATCGCCCAGCTGCGCCGTCCCGGGGTGCCGGCCTTCTATGCCTGCGTGGCGCTGATGCAGCTGAGTCACGGGCCCTATTACACCTTTCTCAGCCTCCATCTGGAGGCCCTGGGCTACGGTCGGGGACTGATCGGCCTGCTCTGGGCCCTCGGTGTGCTGGCGGAGATCCTGCTGTTCCTGGCAATGGCCGCGCTGCTGCAGCGCTTCTCGCTGCGCCGGCTGCTGCTCGCCAGCTTCCTGTTGGCCGCGCTGCGCTGGCTGCTGCTGGGCAATCTGGCCGATCATCTGGCCATCCTGCTGCCCGTCCAGCTGATGCATGCGGCGACCTTCGGCTGCTTCCACGTTGCCGCCATTCATTTTGTGCAGCGCAGCTTCGGTGCCCGCCAGCAGGGACAGGGTCAGGCCCTGTATGCGACCCTGTCCGGGGTCGGCGGTGCCTTCGGCGCGCTGTATTCCGGCTACAGCTGGACGAGCCTCGGTCCGGCCTGGACCTTCGCCCTGGCCAGCCTGGCGGCGCTGATCGCTGCCGTCATCGTCGCCACCCGTTTGAGAGAGGAGGGGCCATGAGCCTGACCCGCGCACAACTTGCCCAACAGATCATCGAGGCCGGACGCTTCCTGTACGGCCGGGGCTGGTCGCCGGCCACCAGTAGCAACTACTCGGCGCGGCTGTCGCCCGGCGAGGCGCTGCTCACCGTTTCCGGCAAGCACAAGGGCCAGCTCGGCGAGGACGACGTACTGGCCACTGACATGGCCGGCAACAGCCTGGAGCCGGGCAAGAAGCCCTCGGCCGAAACCCTGCTGCACACCCAGCTGTACACCTGGAAAGCGCAGATCGGCGCGGTGTTGCACACCCATTCGGTGAACGCCACCGTGCTCTCCCGGCTGACCCTGAGCGACTCCCTGGTGTTCGCCGACTACGAGCTGCAGAAGGCCTTCGCCGGCATCACCACCCACGAGTGCCAGGTCTGCGTGCCGGTCTTCGACAACGATCAGGACATCGCCCGCCTGGCCCGCCGGGTGCAGCCCTGGCTGGACGAGCATCCCGACTGCGTCGGTTACCTGATCCGCGGCCACGGCCTCTACACCTGGGGCGCCAGCATGAGCGACGCGCTGCGCCAGGTGGAGGCCTTCGAGTTCCTCTTCGACTGCGAACTGAAAATGCGCGCCCTGCAGCGCGTCTGAGCCGACTGGCCACTGCCGTGTCCGCCCGGGGCCGGCCCCACGAACAAGGAGATCTGCCCATGAGTTCCCTGAGTGTCTACCGTGACGACCATCCCGCCCAGCCCTACAAGATCCTCAACCATGGCGAGGACATCGCCGCCACCCTGGCCAAGCTCGGCGTGCGTTTCGAGCGCTGGCAGGCCGAGGCGCCGATCGCCCCCGGCGCCAGCCAGGAGGAGGTGCTCGCAGCCTACCGCACGCAGGTCGAGCGGCTGCAGGCCGAGGGCGGCTATGTCGCCGTCGACGTGGTCAGCCTGACCGACAGGCATCCGCAGAAGGACGAGCTGCGCGCCAAGTTCCTCGACGAGCACACCCACGGCGAGGACGAGGTGCGCTTCTTCGTCGCCGGGCGCGGGCTGTTCTCGCTGCACGTCGGCGACGAGGTGTATGCCGTGCTCTGCGAGCGCAACGACCTGATTTCGGTGCCGGCCGGCACTCGTCACTGGTTCGACATGGGCGAGCATCCGCACTTCGTCTGCATCCGGTTGTTCAACAACCCGGAAGGCTGGGTTGCCACGTTCACCGGCGATCCCATCGCCCACCGTTTTCCCGAGCTGGAAGACTGATATGCCGAGCAAAGCCATCCTCACCGACATCGAGGGGACCACCAGCGCGGTCAGCTTCGTCTTCGACGTGCTGTTCCCCTATGCCCGCGAGCACCTGCCGGCATTCGTCCGCGAGCATGCCGGCGAAGAACAGGTTGCCGCCCAGCTCGCGGCCGTGCGCGCCGAGAGCGGCGAGGCGGACGCCGACCTCGAGCGGGTCATCGAGATCCTGCTCGGCTGGATCGCCGAGGACCGCAAGGCCACGCCCCTCAAGGCGCTGCAAGGCAGGGTCTGGGAGCGAGGCTACCGTGCCGGCCAGCTCAAGGGGCATGTCTATCCGGACGCCGTGGCCGCGCTGCAGCGCTGGAAGGCCGAGGGCTATGACCTCTACGTCTATTCCTCCGGCTCGATCCAGGCGCAGCGACTGATCTTCGGCTGCTCGGAGGCCGGCGACCTGTCGCCGCTGTTCTCCGGCTATTTCGACACCACCAGCGGCCCCAAGCGCGAGGCGGCGTCCTATGTGCGTATCGCCGAGGCCATCGGCCGGCCGGCGGGGGAGATCCTCTTTCTCTCCGACGTGGTGCAGGAGCTCGACGCCGCCCGTCAGGCCGGGCTGCGGACCTGTGGCCTGGCCCGTGAGGGCGGCGTGCTGGCCGGGCATCCGACGGTGGCCAGCTTTGCGGCGATCGAGCCGACGGCCTTTTGAAACGGCGTTGAACCATCGCTAAGCCTCGTCATCCTAATTAGATAACTGATCCTGGAAAGGAGTGCATCCGATGGATGTCCTTCGCGGCTTTTTGAGTCTGATTATCCTGGCGCTGGATATCTGGGCCATCGTCCATGTCGTGCGTAGCCGGACTGACACGACCAAGAAAGTGCTCTGGGTGCTGCTGATTGCCGTTCTGCCGGTCCTCGGTCTGATCATCTGGGTATTTACGGGGCCGCGCAGTGCCAGCTCCAGTGGAGGGTTGCGCTGAGGCAGCGGCAGGCCGCCGGTGCTTCAGCCTTCGGCCCTTGCCCGGTGGCACCGAGAGAGAGTCCGCCCGAAGACCGCTCTCCGGCGCGGTAAGGTTCCAACTGCCATCCCGGCCAACGTAGAATGCGCCCCCTTGCGCAGATCCGGCCCGCAGAGCCGGGGCCAGCGTTCCAGTCAGCCAGCTTCAGGGGAAGCCGAGCCATGAGCGACTATCAGGAAACCCTCTACGACGGATACGGCCAGCGTTTTCGCATGGACAAGCTGCTCCATGAGGTGCGCACCGGCCATCAGCATCTGGTGATCTTCGAGAATTCCCGTATGGGCCGGGTGATGGCCTTGGACGGGGTGATCCAGACCACCGAGGCCGATGAGTTCATCTACCACGAAATGCTTACCCACGTGCCGATCCTCGCCCACGGCGCGGCGCGCCGCGTGCTGATCGTCGGTGGCGGCGACGGCGGTATCCTGCGCGAGGTGTGCCGGCACCGCAGCGTCGAGCACGTCACCATGGTCGAGATCGACGCCACCGTGGTGGAGATGTGCCGGGAGTTTCTACCCCACCATTCCAGCGGCGCCTTCGAGGACGCGCGCCTGAGTCTGGTGATCGACGACGGCATGCGTTTCGTCGCCACCACCGAGGAGAAGTTCGACGTCATCATCTCCGACTCCACCGACCCCATCGGCCCGGGCGAAGCGCTGTTCTCCGAGAACTTCTACCAGGCCTGCCGGCGCTGCCTGAACGACGGTGGCATCCTGGTCACCCAGAACGGCACGCCCTTCATGCAGCTTTCCGAGGTGCAGACCACCGCGCAGCGGATGAACGGCCTGTTCGCCGACTGGCACTTCTACCAGGCCGCGGTGCCAACCTACATCGGCGGCGCCATGACCTTCGCCTGGGGCGCCTGCGATGCAGCCGCGCGCCGGGTGCCCTTGGAGATCCTGCGCCAGCGCTTCGTCGGCAGCGGCATCGTGACCCGCTACTACAACCCGGAAATCCATCAGGGCGCCTTCGCTCTGCCGCAGTACGTGCTGCAGGCCGTCGGCAAGCCCGGCAACTGCTGAGCCCTCCCGTCGAGTCGCCCGGCGGATCTGTCGATCCGCTAGGCCGCCAGCTGGGTATGGGGCTATTCTAGGGAAGCGGCGGCGGATTCCCGCTGCCGCGTCTTTCCTGAACAGTTGCATATCAACCGATTCATCATTGAGAGGGGGTCGTTTTCATGAGCAACAACACCTTCCCGGATGATGTCAGCGGCGTTGTGTTGCGCCGCATGAAGGAGGGCGGATTCGACTTTGCCCGCGTCCACCCCATCGAGTTTTACGCCATCTTCCCCGACGAGGAGCGGGCCCGCATGGCGGCCAGAAATTTTCGCGGCGAGTCTCTGAGGACGGAGGTGTCTGCCCGCGACGACGGTGCCTGGCACCTGCAGGTGAGCAAAGTGATGTATGCCACCTACGCCGGCATCGATAACTTCGAGCATGATCTCGAGTCCGTGGTGCTGCCTCTGGGCGGCGTGCTCGATGGCTGGGGGGTTACCCAGGAAGCCGCCCATTCCAGTCTTTAGGTCCTTCGCGCCGGCCAATCCCTGGCCGGCGTTTCACCCTCGCTCGATTTTCCCCGACTTCGTTCCGCCCGATCAGCGGGGTTCGGCTTTGCGCCCGGCCATGTGGCGCAGGTAGGCCAGCAGGCGATCCAGTTCATCCTCGGCAAGGACCTCCACGGAAAAGCCCGGCATGCGGCCCTGTGGCCATTGGCGCAGTCCCTGCGGGTCGCGGATATAGCGGCGCAGGAAGGCTTCCTGGAAGTACTCGGTGGGGTTGTACGGCAGATTCAGATCCGGGCCGAACTGGGCGTCGCCCTGGCCATTCAGGCGGTGGCAGGCCAGGCAGTGCTTCTGGAACAGCGCGAAGCCGGTCCGGACGGCGGCATCGGCGTCGGCGGCCGGCAAGAGCGCCGGGAAGCGCTCGGCGAGCGGCGCGAGCCGACGAATCCGGGCGATCTGGAAGGGCCACTGCTCGGGGCCGATGCCGCCTGCCTCGGAATCGCTCCATACCAGATAGAAGGGGCCGGCACTGGCCTTGCGTCCGCTCAGCGTCGGCCAGGGGGTGGCCGGGTCCTCGACGGCCAGCCAGGCACGGGCGCCAGTCTCGCGCAGCAGCGGTGCGGCGGGCAGTTCGGCGACGAAACCGTCCAGCGCCACGGCCTGCAGGTGATCGTCCGGACGCACGCCGTCGAGCAGTGCGGCCAGCGGCAGCGCGCGATAGGTCATGGCGTGCCGGTAGGCCGGGTCGCCGGAAATCGACAGGCTGCGGACTTGGGGATGGGCGAGCAGCTCGGCGCTGGACCAGCGGCGCGAAACGCCGGGGAGTTCGAGGATCAGTTCGGCGGCGACCAGCGGCAGGCTGGCGACCAGCAGGAGGGCGAGGGCGGCGAGGCGGCGCATGGGGCATCCTTGTGGGTGGCGGCAACCGGAAAGTCCGTATTCATTTTGACGAATTTCCAGCGGATCCTCGACCGGATCGGCGCCTGCCGCATTACACCCCAGCCCTCTCCCCGCCGGGGGAGAGGGGGCTTTCGGGCTCAGTGGGCCTGGGCCACGCCGTGCAGCACGGTATTGCTGAGCTGGGGATCGTTGCAACTGGCGAGGTTGCCCAGCGAGACCATGCCGACCAGGCGCTTGGCGCGGTTCATCACCGGCAGGCGGCGCAGGTGGATGTCGGCCATGTTGCTGGCGACGTGCTGGACGTCCTCGTCGTCGAAGCAGTAGCGCACATTGGGCGTCATCACCCGGCGCACCGGGGTGTCGCCGCCCAGGCCCTTGGCGATGGCGCGGATGGCGATGTCGCGGTCGGTGATCATGCCGACCAGACGGTCGCCTTCGTGAACCAGCAGGGCGCCGCTGTCGATCTGCTCCATCAACTGGGCTACGTCGCGGATGCTCTGTTCGGGGTCGACGATCTGCACATTGCGGGTCATGATTTCTCGGATTTTCACGGCAGTTGCCTCCGTTGTCTTCGATGGGTTGCAGGCAGGCCGGTCGCTCCGGCTCGTCCAGGTACGTCAGTACCTTCATCCAAGACTAGTCGCGCTGAAGCGCTTTCACCTCGGCTCGCAAAAGACGGGTGCTTCATCCGGATGTCCGGGGGTGTCGCTGCGGATCAACTCGAACAGCAGCAGCGAGCGGCCAGTGACGCCATAGCGGCTGGCGAAGGCGAACGTGTCTTCTTCGACCGTCGGCTGGTTGGTGTCCACCAGGCGTCTCCAGCGACTGCCCTCGGGAACCTCCGGCAGGTGGAATTCGACCCGTTCGTGGTGGGCGTTCACCAGCAACAGCAGGGTGCT
This sequence comes from Azotobacter beijerinckii, assembly GCF_900110885.1. GTDB lineage: Bacteria > Pseudomonadota > Gammaproteobacteria > Pseudomonadales > Pseudomonadaceae > Azotobacter > Azotobacter beijerinckii. The sequence goes on from NZ_FOFJ01000021.1 coordinate 11,502, forward strand.
GTCGGCGCCGGAGCGAGGGATGCCGGTGGGCTGGGCGCGGCCGTCGAGGAGCATGGCCAGGCAGCGGTTGTGCCCGTCTTCCCAGCGCTCGGTGGTCATTTCCGTACCGGCGGGAGTTAGCCAGGTGACGTCCTTGATGTCCAACTCTTCGTGGCGGGCTCCGACCAGGAAGCGCCCGCGGCGCAGGATCGGAAAACGCAGGCGCAGGCGGATCAGGTGGCGCACGAAGTCGAGCAGGGTCTGGCCGTCGGCGTCGAGGTCCCAGTTCAGCCAGCCGATCTCGCTGTCCTGGCAGTAGGCGTTGTTGTTGCCGTGCTGGGTGCGGGCGAACTCGTCGCCGGCGACCAGCATCGGCGTGCCTTGGGAGAACAGCAGGGTGGCGAAGAGGTTGCGCATCTGGCGCAGGCGCAGGGCGTTGATCTGCGGGTCGTCGCTGGGGCCTTCGACACCGTGGTTCCAGGACAGGTTGTGGTCGGAGCCGTCCCGGTTGTTCTCGTCGTTGGCCTCGTTGTGCTTGCGGTCGTAGGAAACCAGGTCGCGCAGGGTGAAGCCGTCGTGGGCGGTGACGAAGTTGATCGAGGCGAAGGGCCGTCGGCCACGCTGGTCGAAGAGGTCGGCGGAGCCGGCCAGGCGCCGGGCGAAGTCGGCCAGGCGGTTGTAGTCGCCCTTCCAGAAGGTGCGCACGGTGTCGCGGAACTGGTCGTTCCATTCCGCCCAGCCGGGCGGGAAGCCACCGACCTGGTAGCCGCCGGGGCCGCAGTCCCAGGGTTCGGCGATCAGTTTGGTTTGGCGCAGCACCGGGTCCTGGCGGCAGGCGACGAGGAAGGCGTGGCGCTCGTCGAAGCCTTCCGGCTCGCGGCCGAGGATGGTCGCCAGGTCGAAGCGGAAACCGTCCACATGCATTTCCGTGGCCCAGTAGCGCAGCGAGTCGGTGACCATCTGCAGGACGCAGGGATGGCTGAGGTCGAGGGTGTTGCCGGTGCCCGAGTCGTTGACGTAGAGGCGGGGGGCGTCGGACTGCAGGCGGTAGTAGGTGGCGTTGTCGATGCCGCGCATGGAGAGGGTCGGGCCCAGTTCGTTGCCCTCGGCGGTGTGGTTGTAGACCACGTCGAGGATCACCTCGAGGCCGGCGTCGTGGAGGTGGGCGACCATTTCCTTGAATTCCTGGATCTTTCCCGAGGCCAGGTAGCGCGGGTGGGGAGCGAAAAAGCCGATGCTGTTGTAGCCCCAGTAGTTGCTCATGCCCTTTTCCAGCAGGTGCTGGTCCGGGAGGAAGGCATGTACCGGCAACAGTTCCAGGGCGGAGACGCCGAGCCGTCGCAGGTAATCGACCACCTCGGGGTGCATCAGGCCGGCGCAGGTGCCGCGCACTGCCGGAGGCACTGCCGGGTGGCGCATGGTGAAGCCACGCAGATGGGTTTCGTAGAGGAGGGTACGGTCCCAGGGCGTCTGCATCGGACGGTCGCGTCCCCAGGTGAAGGCCGGGTCGATGACCCGGCTCTTGGGCACGAAGGGGGCGCTGTCGTGCTTGTCGAAGCTGAGGTCGGCGTCGGGGTGGCCGACGGTGTAGCCGTACAGCGCCTTCGACCAGCGCAGGGCACCGATCAGTTGCTTGGCGTAGGGGTCGAGCAGCAGCTTGTTGGGGTTGAAGCGGTGTCCGGCGTCCGGCGCGTAGGGGCCATGCACCCGGTAGCCGTAGACCTGCCCGGGATGGGCGTCGGGCAGGTAGCCGTGCCAGATCTCGTCGGTGTACTCGGGCAGCTCGATACGCTCCAGTTCGCGGCGGCCGCTTTCATCGAACAGGCAGAGTTCGACCTTGGCGGCGTGAGCGGAAAACAGCGCGAAGTTGACGCCCAGGCCGTCCCAGGTCGCTCCCAGGGGAAAGGGCAGGCCCTCGCGGATGCGTGACGGGATATTCACCTGCGGGGCCTGGGGTTTGTTGCGGCGATCCATGCTGGTTTCTCCGGCGGCGAGGTTCGGGCGTCCGCATGCCGGGGGGAGGGCGCGCCGCCGTGCCGATGCCTGCGCAGGGGCATGGCTCCTGGCGGGTGGGCGGTGTGTCGTGCATCAGCTACCCGCCGGCCGGCTACGGCTGGCGCGGGGTTTCTTCTCGACCGGCTTGAGCGGAGTCCCGCCGCTGGTGGTGGAGACGGCGGCGACTGCCCGAGGCTTGCGGGGGGCTGCGGGCTTGCGCGGCCGGGGAGCCGGTGTCTCGGCGCGGACTTCGGCCTCGGCCAGTTTGCAGGCCATCTGCCAGTGGCGGTCGTGTTGGCCCTCGGGGCAGCCCTCGGACAGCCAGATGTGGTAGGCCAGCTCGCGGATACGCTGTTCTTCGACGGTCATTCCCGTTTTTTCCTTCTTGTCGTGGTTCATGGGCATGGAAGAGGCCGACGGGAAAACCCGCCAGGGCCTCGTTCGTGGTGCCCGCCGGCGATCTCCTCGCGCGGCCGGGCTTCGCGCAGCACCTGGGCCTGCCACTGGGCGCGCTCGGCATAGGCGTGCGCCCGTGCGGTCTGTCGCGGGGAGAGCCTCGTCGAGGGTGACGTCCGGGTGGAGCTGCAGGTGCAGGGTGGCGCAGGTCGCTCATTCAGCCCCTCCTGCGCGACGCCTCGCGGGCTTCCGCCAGCAGGTGCAGGCGGCGCGCCGCATCCGGCGTCTGCAGCAGTTCGTCGCAGCCGACCGGCCAGCGTCGTCGCCAGTTCGGGTGGCTGTCGATGGTGCCGGGCAGGTTGGCCTGTTCCTCCAAGCCCAAGGCGTCCTCCACGGGAAGTAGGACCAAGGGCGCCGGCGTGTGGCCGAGAAAGCTCACGCAGGCGTCGATGATGCCGGCGCTGTCGATGGGCTCCGCCTGCGCCGGCCCGCCGTCGGCGGCGAGGGCTTCGCGTAAGGCGCGGCGTTCGCGCTGGCGGACTTCCCGTGCGGCCTGGGCACCCAGCGCGTCGCAGAGTTGCAGGCGTTCGCGCCAGTCGATGTCGCGGCCCTGCCACCAGCCGTTCAGGGTCGGCAGGTCGTGGGTGGTGCTGGTGGCCAGGGTGTGGTCGGGCCAGTGGCGGGGGGGATGGAAATGGCCCTGGTGATCCTGTTCGAAGAGCAGCACGCGCATGCCGAGGACGCCGCGCTCGGCCAGCGCCGGGCGGAAGCCTTCCGGAACGGTGCCGAGATCTTCGCCGAGAATCACCGCCTTGTGCCGCCAGGACTCCAGCGCCAGCAGGCGCATCAGGTCTTCCTGGGGGTAGTGCAGGTAGGCGCCGTCGCGTTGCTCGCCGCCCGGCGGGATCACCCACAGGCGTTGAAGCCCCATCACGTGGTCGATGCGGATACCGCCGGCGTGGGCCAGATTGGCGCGGAGCATCTCGATGTAGGCGTGGAAGCCGTGCTGGCGCAGGCCCCGGGGCGAGAATGCCGACACGCCCCAGCTCTGCCCAGAGCGGTTGAGGGCGTCCGGCGGCGCGCCGACAGTCAGCGTCGGCAGCAGTTCGGCCTGCCGGCTCCAGGCCTGGCTGCCGCCGCCGTCGGCGCCCACTGCCAGGTCGGCGATCAGGCCGATCGGCATGCCGGCACTGCGCGCCGCGTTCTGGGTACGCTCCAGGCCGCGGGCGATAAGCCACTGGGCGAAGGCGTGGAAGGCGATCTCGTCCTCGTATTCGCGGGCGAAGCCGGCCACCGCGGCACTGCCTGGGCATTGCAGGGCCGGGTCCCACTGGCGCCAGTCGTATACGCCGCCGTGGTGGACGTGGTAGGCGTGCAGCGCCTCGAAGCGGCAGTGATTCTCCAGGGCCTCGCCGCCGCTTTGGCGGAAACTGGCGAAGTCGTGCTCCAGGGGGTTGCCGCCCCGGCGGAACTCGGCATGCAGCGCCCGCAGCAGGCGCAGCTTGACGGCGGCGGCCGCCGGCCAGTCGATCAGCTCGAGCTGTTCCAGACGCTGCCATTCGTCGGCCAGTCCGTTGGCTTCGATGGCGGTGCGCACCTCGCGCTCGCCGAGGATGCTGCCGGGCGCGCTGTGCAGCACGTTGTAGAACAGCCGGCTGGACGGCGAATAGGGGCTGAAACGGTAGGTGTCGGCGCTGAACATGGCGTGCAGCGGGCTGATGGCGATGCCCGCAGCGCCCTGCCGGGCGGCCTGGCGCGTCAGGGTTTCCAGGGCCTGGGTGTCGCCAATGCCACCGTCGCCTGGGCGGCGCAGGGCATAGAGCTGCACCGAGAGTCCCCAGAGGCGGGGCGGCGGGCTGGCGCCCAGCTCGGCCACGCCGATGCAGCGCGGCGGGGCGACGGCCAGGGTCAGCCGTCGTTCGCCGATCGCCAACTGGTGGTAGCCGGGCAGTTCGATCGCCGGCAGGCGCCCCTGCTCGTCGAGCCGTCCGGCGTGATGACGGCCGTCTTCCAGGGTCAGCTCGAAGGCGCTGCGGGAGGAGAAATGGCCGGACAGATCGAGCTGCTGGTGTTGCTCTAGGGTGAGCAACGGCGGCAGATCGCCCGCCTGCCGGAGGCGGGCAAGGCTGTCCCCGATCTGGGCGTCGTTGTCGGCCGGCAGTTCCAGTCCGGCCAGTATCCGGCGCAGGACGTCCGCCGGAACCTTCTGTGGCTGCCCGTCGGCGTCGATCCAGTGGATCGCCACCCCGGCGGCAGTGGCCAGGGTGTGGAGTCGCTCATCGTTGCTCATCCGGTGCTACCAGGTAGACACGAGCCATCCGGGCGGGGAGCTTGCCGTGATGCTCGTGGAACTCTTCCATGTCCTGGCTGGCGAACAGCAGCCGGCCGTGGGCGTAGTGATCCGCCAGCGGTACGGCCTGACCGCCGAGGTTCAGTTCGATGCGCAGGATGCTGCTGTCGCCCAGCCGCCAGTGTGCCGCCACGGCGCCTTCGCCCAGCACGTCGGCGCCCAGTGCCCGGCAGCCCGGCAGGCGCGGCACGATTTCGCGGCGGCGCAGGCCCAGCAAATGGCGATAGAAGGCGCGCCATTCGCCATGGCGGGGATCGAGGCAGCACTGGAAGTCCGGCTGCGAGGCGGTGAAGGTGGCTTCGTCGTTGGGGTCGGGAATCCGTTCGCAGAGGGACATGTCCTTGAACGGCTCGAACTCGCAGAATTCCCGGCGCCGGGCTTCGCGCACCGCCTGGGCCAGTTCCGGACTCTGGTGGCAGGTGAAGTACAGGAAGGGCCGGTGGGTGCCCCACTCCTCGCCCATGAACAGCAGGGGCACCATTGGCGAGAGCAGCAGCAGGGTGGTCGCCGCGCGCAGGGCATCGGCGTCGGCAAGACTGACCAGGCGTTCGCCGAAGGCGCGGTGGCCGACCTGGTCGTGGTTCTGCAGGAACAGCACGAAGGAGGTGGGCGGCAGGTGGGCGCTGGGTTCGCCGCAGTGCTTCTTCTGTCCGTGGCGGGCGAGCTGGCCCTGGAAGACGAAGCCTTCGCTCAGGCTGAGGGCGAGCTTTTCCGTGGCGCCTTGGTGATAGTCGACGTAATAGCCCTGCCGCTCGCCGGTGAGCAGGGTGTGCAGGACGTGGTGGCCATCGTCGTTCCACTGCCCGGCATAGCCTTCGCCGAGCAGGCTGGCCTGGTTCTTCTGGTTTTCCAGCATCAGATGCACGTGGCGGCCGGGCTCCACGGTCGAGTGCACCCGTTGCGCCAGTTCGGTGAGGAAGGCGCGCTCGGTGATGGTATGCACGGCGTCCAGGCGCAGGCCGTCGAAGCGGTATTCCTGCAGCCACATCAGCGCGTTCTCGATGAAGAAGTCCCGCACTTCTCGTCGACGCAGGTCGGTGGCGTCGCCCCAGGGGGTCTGCTTGTCCTCGCGGAAGAAGCTTTTGGCATAGCGGCCGATATGGCTGCCTTCCGGGCCAAAGTGGTTGTAGACCACGTCGAGGAAGACCATCAGGCCGTGGCCGTGGGCGGTGTCGACCAAGTGCTTGAGGTCGTCGGGCGAGCCGTAGGCGGATTCCGGGGCGAAGGGCAGTGCGCCGTCGTAGCCCCAGTTGCGGGTGCCGGGAAATTCGCCGATCGGCATCAGTTCGATGGCGGTGACGCCCAGTTCGGCCAGCTCGGCGAGTTGTGCCTCGACACCGTGGAAGCCGCCGAGCAGGCCGGCGTGCAGTTCGTAGATCACCGTTTCGTGCCAGGGCCGGCCGCTCCAGGCGGGGTGGCGCCACTGGTAGGCGTTGGGGTCGACCACCATGCTGGGAGCATGGAGGCCGGCGACCTGGGAGCGTGAGGCCGGGTCCGGCACGCTGATTTCGTCGTCGATCCGGTAACGGTACTGGGTGCCGGCGCCGCAAGGTGCTTCGAGGACGAACCAGCCGCCCTTTTCCTTGTGCATCGGCAGTCGGGTGTCGCAGAGGATTTCCAGGTCGACGCGCTCGGCATCGGGGGCCCAGAGTGAGAAGCGGGTGTTTCGCTCGTCGAGCAGATGCGCGCCGAAACGTCCGTTGTAGCTGGGGATTGACATGGTAGGGTCTCCGTTTATGCCTCGCCATGCCGGCTTTCCACTAACAATTGCCGGTAGAGATGGAGATAGGGGTCTATGGTCTGCCGCCAGAAGCAAGGCACCGCCATGGCGCGGCAACGCATAGCATGGAAAAGGGACGGCGCGGCGAATACCCGGAAGGCCCGCAACAGGGCTTCGCGGTAGCTTTCCAGGCTGGCCTCCTCGAAGAGGAAGCCGGTCACGCCGTCCTCGATGGTGTCGGCGAGCCCACCGGTCCTGCGTGCGATGGGCAGCGAGCCGAAACGCTGGGCGTACAGCTGGCTGAGGCCGCACGGCTCGTAGCGCGAAGGCATCAGCAGGAAGTCGCCGCCGGCGAACATGCGGCGCGCGACGGTTTCGTCGAAGCCGATGTTTGCCCCCACATGGCCGGGAAAGCGCTCGGCCAGTTGCCGCATGCTGTCCTCCACCTGCGGCTCGCCGCGTCCCAGCACGGCCAGTTGTCCGCCGTGCTCGACGAGGCTTTCGGCCAGGGCATGGGTCAGGTCCAGGCCTTTCTGCTGGACCAGCCGGGAAACCACCACGAACAGCGGGCCGCCGGAGGGTTCGAGAGCGAACTGGCGACGCACGTGCTCGGCATGCAGGGCCTTGCCCGCCCAGTCGTTGACGCCGAAGTTGCGCAGCAGGTGCGGATCGGTTTCCGGTTCCCAGCTTTCGTCGATGCCGTTGGGGATGCCGCTCAAGAGGCCGTGGTTGGCCTTTTCCCGGAGGAAACCTTCCAAGCCGCAGCCGAAATCCGGGGTGGTGATTTCCCGGGCATAGGTGGCGCTCACCGTGGTGATGCGATCGGCGTAGGCGACTCCGGCCTTGAGGAAGGACAGCTGGCCATGGAATTCCATGCGCTCCATCCGGCAGGCTTCCGCCGGGATGGCCAGTTCCGCGCAGCATTCCGACCGCCACAGGCCCTGGTAGGCGAGGTTGTGGATGGTGAACACGCTGGGCGTTCCCTGTCCGCGCCAGCGCAGGTAGGCCGGCGCCAGTCCAGCCGGCCAGTCGTGGGCGTGGATCAGGTCGGGGCGCCAGCTGATGCTGGCGTCGCCGGCGGCGAAGTCGGCGGCGGCGAGGCCCAGGCGGGCGAAGCGGATGTGGTTGTCCGGCCAGTCCTGGTTGCGGTTGTCGCCGTAGGGGCCGCCGTCGCGCTCGTAGAGTTCGGGGCTGATGAGCACATAGACGATCAGGCCGTCGTCCAGGTCGATGCGGCCGATCCGGCACGGGGGCAGTGCGGCGTGGCCGGCGAGGGTCCCGACCAGGCGGATGGGGTGGCCGCTCTGCATGACCTGGCGATAGCCGGGCAGCAGCACGCGGACGTCGTGGTGGCCGCGCAGTGCCCGGGGCAGAGCGGCGGAGACGTCGCCCAGCCCGCCGGTCTTGATCAGATCGGAGAGTTCGGAGGTGACGAAGAGGATCTTCTTCTTGCTGTCGTTTTCCTGAACGGTACGGATCTGCGGCCCGGGCCGGTTCGTTCCGGCCAGCATGCCTTGATCCAGACGTTCGACGCGCTGGGCCTGCGCAGAGGCATTGCTCATGGTCATCCTCCAATCAAATCTTCCTTGACGAACCTTTCGGCCCTCTTCCGGATAGAGGTTTCCGAAAGGCCCGCTGAGTCCGGAGCCATCAATGAATTATCAGGGGCGGTCATGGCGCCGGCACAGCTCTCCCGGTGCGACGGCCCTCCGTGCAGTTGCGTCTCGGGAGGGGGCGGAGACTTCCGCATGCCCCTCCCGCATTTCATGGGTTCGTGACTACCTGGCGAGCAGCGGCAGCTCGCCATTCATCAACTCATGAAGTGTGGACGCCAATCGGCAAACGGTCCTCGACCGCTGGTCGAATGGTTTGGCCCATGAAGGCCGTCAAGGGGGGCGATGCGACGCTGGAGCAGGGCAAGAGTGGGTTCAGAAATGGATTTCCGCCAGTTTGATGCCGAGCCTCTGCAAGACTTCGATGAGTCTGTCCAACTGGCGGAAGGATTCGACTTCGTCATGCTCGTCGATCAGGAAGAAGCTGCGGCCCGTACTCAGCTGGAAGAACACGATCCATTCCCCGCTGCGGGCCGGATTGCGGATCACGTGGGTGACGAAGGGCTTGCCTTCGGCCTGCAGGGTTCCGACATCCTGGCGTTTCATGGTTTCTCCGTGCGACTAAGCGTTTGGCGGAGAATTTTATCATTACCACTGGATGATAATATCAAGCACATATTCCAGGAGGGGCAACGATGATCGCAATTCGTGAGGCGTGGCGGGCCGGTCTGCTGCGGCGGGAGCATTGGCTCCGCAATCTGGTGGCCGGCGTCATCGTCGGCGTCGTAGCGCTGCCCCTGGCCATGGCTTTCGGCATCGCTTCCGGGGTGAAGCCGGAGCAAGGCATCTATACCGCTATCGTCGGTGGTCTGCTGGTTTCCCTGTTCGGCGGCAGCCGGCTGCAGATCGCCGGTCCGACCGGCGCCTTCATCGTCATCCTCGCCGGGGTGACCGCCGAACACGGGATCAATGGCCTGCAGATCGCGACCCTGATGGCCGGGGGCATTCTCCTGCTGCTCGGCGTCAGCCGCCTGGGCTCGGTCATCAAGTACATCCCCGATCCGGTCATCGTCGGTTTCACCGCCGGTATCGGGGTGATCATCTGGGTCAGCCAGTGGAGGGATTTCTTCGGCCTGCCGGCGGTAACGGGCGGCCATTTCCACGAGAGGCTCTGGCACCTGCTGCAGTCCCTGCCGCAGTTGCACCTGCCGACCACGCTGCTGGCGCTGCTCAGTCTGGCGCTGGTCGTCCTCGCACCGCGCCTGCGGGTGCTCGGGCGCATTCCCGGGCCGCTGATCGCGATGGTGGTCGCCACGCTCATCCAGTCGGTCTTCCGCTTCGACGGCGTGGCCACTATCGGCAGCGCCTTCGGCGGGATTCCCCAGGGGCTGCCGCAACTGGGGCTGCCGGAGATCACCTTGGCGCGGCTCATCGAGCTGATCGGTCCGGCCTTCGCCATCGCCATGCTCGGCGCCATCGAGTCGCTGCTCTCGGCGGTGGTCGCCGACGGCATGGGCGGAACCAAGCACGACTCCAACCAGGAGTTGATCGGCCAGGGCATCGCCAACCTGGCCGCGCCGCTGTTCGGCGGTTTCGCCGCGACCGGGGCGATCGCCCGCACCGCGACCAATATCCGCAACGGCGGCAACAGCCCGTTGGCCGGCATCGTCCATGCGCTCACCCTGGTGCTGATCCTGCTGTTCCTGGCGCCGCTGGCGGCGAACATTCCGCTGGCCGCGTTGGCCGCCATCCTCTTCGTGGTGGCCTGGAACATGAGCGAGCTGAAGCACTTCAAGCGCATGCTGCAGCGGGCGCCCCGGGCGGACGTGGGGATTCTGCTGATCACCTTCGGGCTGACGGTATTCAGCGATCTGGTGATCGCAGTGAACATCGGCATGATCCTGGCCATGCTGCATTTCATGCGCCGCATGGCGTCCTCGGTGGCGGTGCAGCAGCAGCTCGAGCAGGATCTGGAGCCGGAGCTGCTCGGCAATGGCCAGACCCGGCTGCCCGACGGAGTGCTGGTCTATACCGTCGAGGGGCCGCTGTTTTTCGGCGCAGCGGAAACCTTCGAGCGTGCTCTGGCCAGCACCCACACCGATCCGCGTTTGCTGGTGGTTCGTCTGAAGCGCGTGCCTTTCATGGATATCACCGGTCTGCAGACGCTGGAGGAGGTCATCCGGCAACTGAACAGGCGCAAGATTCGGGTCAAGCTCTGCGAGGCGAGCCCGCGGGTGCGGGGCAAGCTGGAAAAGGCGGGGGTGCTGGAGCTGATCGGTGTTCCGAACTACCACGCGAGCTTTGCCGATGCGCTGTCCGCCTGTATGGAGACGCCGGAGGTCAAGGCTTCCTGACGGAGGAGATCCTGCTCTGTGTGGAGTAGCTGACGCCATGGGCTTCCAGATAGTCGCGGATCAACTGGCGGACGACCTGGGACGGTGTCTGATCCTGGGCGGCACAGAGCTCTTCGAAGGCTTTCTTCTTGACCGGATCGATGAGTACGGTGAGACGCGCAGTCTTGCTTTCCATGGGGGAACCCGTCGTGATCGTTGCCATATATCGTCATATGTTAATCAAATCCTGCATGGTCCAGCTACCGGCCATGCCTGCAGGCGCTTCCATGTTTTTCTGTATGGCCTTGATTTGTATGGTGTCCGTCATGTGCGCGCATACTTCACTCCGGTAGGATAGCGGCTGTGGCGCCGGGCTACTCCGGACGCCCGATCGGATTTGCCGCCATTTGTTTTTAAGGACTCCCATGATCAAGAAATGCCTGTTTCCCGCCGCCGGTTACGGCACCCGCTTCCTGCCCGCCACCAAGGCCATGCCCAAGGAAATGCTGCCGATCGTGAACAAGCCGCTGATCCAGTATGGGGTCGAGGAGGCGCTGGACGCTGGTCTGGCGCAGATTGCGATGGTCACCGGCCGCGGCAAACGCGCACTCGAGGACCACTTCGACATCAGCTACGAGCTCGAACACCAGATCCGCGATACCGACAAGGAAAAGTACCTGATCGGCATTCGTCGGCTGATCGACGAGTGCACCTTCTCCTATACCCGCCAGGTCGAGATGAAGGGCCTTGGCCATGCGATTCTCTGCGGCCGTCCGCTGATCGGCGACGAGCCCTTCGCCGTGGTCCTGGCCGACGACCTCTGCATCAACCTCGATGGCGACGGCGTGCTGACCCAGATGGTCAAGCTGTACAACCAGTTCCGCTGCTCGATCGTGGCGATCCAGGAAGTGCCGCCGGAGGAGACCTCCAAGTACGGCGTCATCGCCGGCGAGATGATTCGCGACGATATTTTCCGGGTCAGCGCCATGGTGGAAAAACCCAAGCCGGAGGATGCGCCCTCGAATCTGGCGATCATCGGCCGCTATATCCTGACGCCGGACATCTTCGACCTGATCGAGCAGACCGAGCCCGGCAAGGGCGGCGAGATCCAGATCACCGACGCGCTGATGAAACAGGCCAAGGACGGTTGCGTCATGGCCTACAAATTCAAGGGCAGGCGTTTCGACTGCGGCGGCGCCGAGGGCTACATCGACGCCACCAACTTCTGCTTCGAGAACCTCTACAAGCTCGGCAAGGCCTACTGAGTTCCGGACGCTACGACGAGGAAAGCCACCTGCGGGTGGCTTTTCCGTTCACGGCAGCGGCATCTTTTCCGAGCCTGGCCCCAGCGGCTGGCCAAAGCTGAATTCGACATAGTTGCCGGCGGGGTCGAGCAGACCGCAGTAATAGCCGACCGGATAGGGCTCGTCGCGCGGCGGCCAGATCAGGCAGCCCGCGGCTTGGGCCTCGGCCGCGATGGCATCGACCTGCGCGCGGCTCTCCAGGGCGAAGCCGAAATGGCTGTAGTCGTCTTCGGCCAGGTTGCGCGGGTGGCCGCCCGGCATCAGCACGAAGACGAATTCGTGTTCGCGGCCGGGCTCGGCCATCCAGACGATGCGTGCGCCCTTGCCGGCGCGCTCGTGAAACACCTGCATGCCGCAGAAGCGCCGGTAGAACTCCACGCAGGCCTCGAGATCCGGGACGTGCAGGGCGAGATGGGTGAGCGCGGGACGCATACCGGTCTCCTTGTGAATCCTGTAGGCCTCGACCGGCCATCCGGTCGTATGGGGTATTCTGCCCGTTCGTTGAAGGGAGAACGATGAATGGCCTACGACTTCGATCTGTTTGTCATCGGTGCCGGCTCCGGTGGGGTGCGGGCGGCGCGTTTCGCCGCCGGTTTCGGCGCCCGCGTGGCCGTGGCCGAGAGCCGCTATCTGGGGGGCACTTGCGTGAACGTCGGCTGCGTGCCGAAGAAACTCCTGGTCTATGGGGCGCACTACGCCGAGGATTTCGAGCAGGCCCGCGGCTACGGCTGGAGCCTGGGCGAGGCGCGGTTCGACTGGGCCGCCTTGGTCGCCAACAAGGATCGCGAGATCCGGCGTCTGAACGGCATCTATCGCAAGTTGCTGGTGGACAGCGGAGTCACCCTGCTGGAGGGGCATGCCCGGCTGACCGATGCGCACGGTGTGGAGGTAAACGGCCGGCGCTACAGCGCCGAGCATATCCTCGTCGCCACCGGCGGCTGGCCGGTGGTGCCGGACATTCCGGGGCGGGAGTTCGCCATCACCTCCAACGAGGCTTTCCATTTACCGGCGCGGCCGGAGCGAGTGCTGGTGGTGGGCGGCGGCTATATCGCGGTGGAGTTCGCCTCGATCTTCCACGGGGTGGGGGCGAAAACCACCCTGCTGTACCGCCGCGAGCTGTTCCTGCGCGGCTTCGACGGGGCCGTTCGCGAGCATTTGCGCGACGAGATGACCAAGAGGGGTATCGATCTGCAGTTCAATGCCGATATCACCCGCATCGATCGCCAGGCCGATGGCAGCCTGCTGGCCACGCTGCAGGACGGCCGCAGACTGGAGGCCGACTGCGTCTTCTATGCCACCGGGCGCCGGCCGATGCTGGACGATCTCGGTCTGGAAAATGCCGGAGTCGCGCTGGACGAGCGGGGCTGTATCCGGGTCGACGAGTTGTACCGCAGCAACGTGCCCTCCATTCTGGCCATCGGCGATGTCACCGGCAATGTTCAGCTCACGCCGGTGGCCTTGGCCGAAGGCATGGCGGTCGCTCGCCGGCTGTTCAAGCCGGAACAGTACCGGCCGGTCGACTATCGCCTGATCCCCACGGCGGTGTTCAGCTTGCCGAACATCGGTACCGTAGGCATGACGGAGGAGCAGGCGCAAGAGGCTGGACACCCGGTGAGGATCTTCGAAAGCCGCTTCCGTCCGATGAAGTTGACCATGACCGACAGCCAGGAGCGCAGCCTGATGAAGCTGGTGGTGGATGCTGACTCCGATCGGGTGCTGGGCTGCCACATGGTCGGCCCGGAGGCTGGCGAGATCCTCCAGGGGCTTGCCGTTGCGCTCAAGGCGGGTGCCACCAAGCAGATATTCGACGAGACGTTGGGCATTCACCCGACGGCGGCGGAGGAGTTCGTCACCATGCGGACCCCCTCGAGCCGCTGAGGTGCGGGATGCCAAGTTGTTTTGGGGGATAGATAGAGGGGTGTCTTGATTCAGTGATGCCCGTGTCCTTCGGGGGTGGGGGCATCGCGCAGGACGTTGACTTCGATCGCTATCTTGCCGGCTTTCTCGAACTCCAGGGTCAGAGGAAAGCGTTCGCCGGCCGCCAGCGGACGCTTCAGGTCGAAGAGCATGACGTGATTCCCGCCCGGTGCGAATTGCACCTCTGTGCCGGCAGGAATGGCGAGCGAGTCGATTCGCTGCATGCGCATGACCTCGCCCATTCTTATATGGGTATGCAGTTCGGCTTTTGCGGCATTCGGGGTACCGGCACCGACCAGGCGATCCCCTGTCAGACCGTTGTTCCTCACGGTGAAGTAGACGGCGTTGGCCGGCGTATTAGGCGGCAATGCCCGGGACCACGGGGCGTCAATCAGCAGTTCGCCCACTTGGTAGTCGGTGGCGAGGACCGTGGTGCAGGAGAAGGCGAGAAGGGAGGAAAATGCGATGCGAGCGAACATTACAGGCAATCCTCGGACGGGAAGACTTTCGGGAACTTAGCATGAGCACTCCGCGAAGATCATCCGTCGCTTGTTCCTTTTCACTGTGAGTCACCTAGGGGGATGATAGCTGTAACTTGTCTTGGCGCGCTGGCTGCTCTGAAAGCGAGAAAGTCCTTGCAATTTCATATTGATTGCCCAGATATCTCGGAGTCTCCTCAAAACAACTGTTTGACACTAGGAAGCGATCCGGTAAGAATTGCCATCTGCACTTATTGCGGAGGTGTGGCCGAGTGGTTTAAGGCAGCGGTCTTGAAAACCGCCGAAGGGGAGACTCTTCCGTGAGTTCGAATCTCACCGCCTCCGCCACCTTTTGGCCGAGTCGACAGATCTGTCCGGTTGGCATGTGGTTGGCCGTTCTTCCTAACGGTTCGGCCTTGGCCAAACGTTCTCGAGACAGGTCGCTCGCAGGCTGTGCTGACGCGAAACGAGGTGTCTGTTGATTAGGGTGCTTGTGGTCGATGATCACGATCTGGTTCGAGCTGGTATCACCCGGATGCTGGCCGATATCGACGGTCTGCAGGTGGTCGGACAAGGCAGCTCTGGCGAAGAGGCCCTGAAACGGGCGCGCGAGCTCAAACCCGACGTGATCCTGATGGACGTCAAGATGCCGGGCATCGGTGGGCTTGAGGCAACCCGCAAGCTTCAGCGCAGCAGCCCCGACATTAAAGTGATCGCGGTGACCGTCTGCGAGGAAGATCCGTTTCCTACGCGTCTTCTGCAGGCTGGAGCAGCCGGCTACCTGACCAAGGGAGCGGCTCTCGATGAGATGGTCCAGGCCATCCGTCAGGTCTTCGCCGGGCAGCGTTACATCAGCCCGCAAATTGCCCAGCAGTTGGCATTGAAGGCTTTCCAGCCTCAGCAGAGTGGCTCTCCATTCGATCTGCTCTCCGAGCGGGAGATCCAGATCGCTCTGATGATCGCCAACTGCGAGAAGGTGCAGAGCATCTCGGACAAGCTTTGCCTGTCGCCGAAGACCGTGAATACCTATCGCTATCGTATCTTCGAGAAGCTCTCCATCACCAGTGACGTGGAGTTGGCGCTGCTGGCCGTGCGCCACGGTATGGTTGACGCATCCAGTTGATAGGGCAGGCCTTTGACAGCGTAGCTTTTCTGGCTCATTGCAGCAGTCATCCGGGTGTCTATCGGATGCTGGATGCAGAGGGGAGGCTGCTCTACATCGGAAAGGCCAAGAGTCTCAAGAAAAGGCTGTCCAGTTATTTTCGCAAGAGCGGACTGGCGCCGAAGACGGCAGCCTTGGTTGCACGAATAGCCCAGGTCGAGACCACCATCACCGCCAACGAGACCGAAGCGTTGCTGCTGGAGCAGACGCTGATCAAGGAGTGGCGTCCGCCGTACAACATCTTGCTGCGGGACGACAAATCCTATCCTTATGTGTTCCTGTCCGGTGGCGTGTTCCCGCGGCTCAGTATTCACCGGGGGGCGAAGAAGCAGAAGGGGCGTTATTTCGGTCCTTATCCCAGTGCCGGCTCCATTCGTGAAAGCTTGGGGCTCCTGCAAAAGGCCTTCCTGGTCCGCCAGTGCGAAGACAGCTACTTCAGGAGCCGGACCCGTCCCTGTCTGCAGTATCAGATCAAACGCTGCAAGGGGCCTTGCGTCGGCTTGGTCGATCCGGCCGAGTATGCCGAGGACGTGCGTCATTCGGTGATGTTTCTCGAGGGGCGCAGTAACGCTCTGGCTGAGGAGCTTTTGGCTGGAATGGAGCAGGCTGCCATTCGTCTGGATTTCGAGCAGGCTGCCAAGTTGCGTGACCAGGTCGCTCTGCTGCGTCGGGTGCAGGATCAGCAGAGCATGGAGGGTGGCAGCGGCGATGTGGATGTGTTGGCGGCAGTGGTCAATCCGGGTGGTGCCTGTGTGCATCTGATCAGTGTGCGTGGGGGGCGGGTGCTGGGCAGCAAGAGTTTCTTCCCGCAAGTGGGTATCGAGGAAGGGGTGGGAGAGGTTCTGGCAGCCTTCCTCGGCCAGTATTATCTGGCCAATTCCGAGCGCGATCTGCCGGGCGAATTGATCGTCAACGCCATGCATGAGGATTTCTCCGCTCTTGCGTCCGTACTGGGTGAGCAGCGTGGTGGCGAACTGCATATCAGTCATCGGGTACGCGCTACTCGAGCACGCTGGCAGCAACTGGCGGTTGCCAACGCAGAGCAGGCGTTATCGGCGCGTCTGGCTCATCGCCAGCACCTGGCGACCCGTTTCGAGGCTCTGGCTGAGGCGCTCGATCTGGTCGAGCTGCCCCGGCGCATGGAGTGTTTCGATATCAGCCACTCGAGTGGTGAGGCGACTGTCGCTTCTTGCGTGGTTTTTGGGCCCGAGGGGGCACTGAAGTCGGACTATCGCCGTTACAACATTGAGGGTGTCACCGCCGGCGACGATTATGCCGCCATGCATCAGGCGCTGACCCGGCGCTTCGGAAAGTTGAGGGAGGGGGAAGGACATCTGCCCGATATCCTTCTGGTGGATGGCGGTAAAGGGCAGTTGGCAATGGCGCGGGAGGTGCTACAAGAGTTTGCTGTGCCGGAGCTGATCCTGCTCGGTGTGGCCAAGGGTGTCACCCGCAAGCCTGGGCTGGAAACCCTCTATTTGAACGATGCCTCCCACGAGTTCACGCTGCCGGCCGATTCACCGGCCCTGCATCTGATTCAGCAGATCCGTGACGAGGCGCATCGTTTTGCCATTGCCGGGCATCGGTCGCGACGTGGCAAGGCGCGGCGTACCTCCACTTTGGAGGGAGTTGCCGGGGTGGGGGCGAAGCGCAGGCGCGAGTTGCTCAAGTATTTCGGTGGGCTTCAGGAGCTCTCTCGAGCGAGCATCGATGAGATAGCCAAGACGCCGGGGATCAGCAAAAAGCTGGCCGAGTCGATTTATGCGGCCTTGCACAGTGAGTAGAATGCCACCTTACTCCGTAGCCCAGTCGTGCCGATGAACATCCCCAACATCCTTACAACTCTGCGCGTTCTGTTGATCCCGGTCTTCATTCTCCTGTTCTATCTGCCGTTCACTTGGAGCTACTTGGCAGCGAGCGCCGTATTCACGTTTGCTGCGATTACCGACTGGTTCGATGGTTATCTTGCCCGGCGCTTGCAGCAGAGCACGCCCTTCGGCGCCTTTCTCGATCCTGTGGCGGACAAGCTGATAGTCGCCGTGGCGCTGGTTCTGCTGGTGGAGGAGCATGCCAATGTCTGGCTGACCCTTCCGGCCATAATCATCATCGGTCGCGAAATCATGGTGTCGGCCTTGCGCGAATGGATGGCCGAACTGGGCGCTCGGGCCCAGGTTGCGGTCTCGAGTCTAGGCAAGTGGAAGACCGCAGCCCAAATGGTGGCCCTGGTTTTACTTTTGGCCAATCCGCCGTTGCTGACCTTCTGGGTCGTGCTTGGCTATGTGTTGTTGATTGTTGCGGCTGCACTCACGCTATGGTCCATGATGCAGTATCTGTTGGCTGCGTGGCCTCACCTCAGCAGTACGATGATTGAAAAGAAATAAGTTTTCGAATCAAGGGCTTGACGAAAAGTTCCGAATCTATAGAATGGCGCACGTCACCAAGGTGCGGGAATAGCTCAGTTGGTAGAGCACGACCTTGCCAAGGTCGGGGTCGCGAGTTCGAGTCTCGTTTCCCGCTCCATTTTTATGTGATGCGCCGTGTTGAGCGGTTCTTCACTTACAGGCCGGGTGGCAGAGTGGTCATGCAGCGGATTGCAAATCCGTGTACGCCGGTTCGATTCCGACCTCGGCCTCCAATATAAAAGCCCCGTAGATTAATGGTCTACGGGGCTTTTTTATGTCTGCCAATAACAGCAGTTTCCGCAACTATTCAGAGCGGTTTCCGCAACTATTGCTATCGGGTGGGATCAACTACCTCACCAACTCGTCGATAAACAGTGTCCGTCAGCTGTTCACTGCTATGGCCAAGCAGGCGACTGGCAGCGCTCAAATCGTCAATTTCGCTGGCTGCTTTCGGCCGGATGTCTCTGAACTGAAACTGCCGGATGCGCTGATCTAGATCGCCATTTCCGTTCTCGGCTGCTTCGGTTGCCGCTCTGGCTCTTGCATCATCCCAGCGAACTCTGAGCATCTGGCTGGACACCCGCATTCCGTTCTCGGTAGCGATCAGAAAGGGCGTCAGGTGGGGTTGGTGGCGCTCGAGCAGGCCATCGATGAACTGGCCAAGGCCGGTCTTCTTGCCATCGATGACGAGTCGGATGCGCAACTTCTTGGCTGTCTTGCTCTGGCCTACCAGCAGGAAGTCACCGGCAATTGCGCTGCGCTTCATGGCCAGCACGTCTGCAGGGCGTTGGCCGGTCAGGTAAGCCAGATCCATCGCATCGCGTAATTCGGGCGCTGCTTTCCCGTATACCGCGTCCCATACGTCCTGGGCGGCATAGTAGTCGCGCGGTTTCTCCTTGTTCCTGCGCACGCCAGCTGCTGGGTTCTCCTTCTCGGTAAGCCCCCACTCGCGTGCGATGTTGAAGATGTGCGAGAGCAGGGCAATCTCGCGGTTCGCCCGGGTCTTGGCTGATCGCTTGTCGCGGTACTGAGCAATGACGTGCGGGGTAATGGCGTCGATTGGGGCATATTCAAACACTGGGCGCAGCTGCTTCAGCTCAGCCAGGTTGTCGCGCTGCGTCCTAGGCGCCTTGGTGGGGATGATTTCGCGCTCATAGCGGTCAAAAATGGCGCCCATCAGGTTCGCAGCGCGCGGCAAGGGCTTGCAGTCCAGCTCGGCCCACTTGCGCTTGGCCTCGTCCAGGTCGGTACCAAGAGGGATTTCCATGCGTTTCCCCATGGCATCCACGCCGTTGTAGTAATAGCCCACCCACTGCTTTCCATTTTTCATGGTGCGGATGCGCCGGATCATTCGTGGAGGGAGGTCTCGGTTATCGGGGGATTTCGGGCGCATCAACTCACCTTCGACAGATCCATCGACCAGGTTTCTTTGGCTGTACCCTTGGTTGGGGTAATACCGGCCATCTTCAGGCGGGCATAGGCTCGCCCGACAACCGGATGCCCGGCGCGGTTGCGGTGGTATTTCCAGCCGTTCTGGTCCAGCCAGGTGCGTTGCTTGGCCGGCATCTTGTAGCCAGTGATGACTTCCAGCTCATTCCCTACGAGGGTTTCGCTGGTTGGCATGTCCTCGAGCATGGGCATGACTTCTCCGCGCCGCCCGTGGGCAGCGATGGTTGTGTGGTGTGGTATGGGTTACTTGCGCCGCTGGAATTCAGTGCAGCGAACGATGACGGTCTGGCCGTCGCGTGCCAGGACCGGCATGGATGCGAAGGGCAGGGCGCTGCAGTCGCGCAGGGCGTGGCAGCAGGTGGCGCACATGCCGCCCTTTGGTTGGAAGTTCATTGCATGTTCCTCCCTATCTCGGCGGCGGCGCGGACGATGGCGCGACGAATCATCGAGTAATGGCAGCCATTCGGCTCAAGGTGTGCCGTTTCAATCTCCTCGCCGCTTTCCGAGTCGCAGATATCGCATCCGTCCTCGAAGGCCTTGATGGACAGGTTGAGGTCAACCGCCAGCCGCAGCGCATCGCCGTCGTCGGTGAGCGGGTTCCAGTGAACCCCAGACTTGCACCCGTCACTCTCGACGCGCAGCGAGATAGGTGCAGAGCGGTCTACAACACGAAGGCCGGCTGCCTTCGCCGCCAGTTCCAACAGCTCGCGGTCGTTCATCGGCTGGCCTCCTTGGCGGTGTCGACGGCCTCAGAAACCTCATCTGAAAGGGTTTCCTGGCCAGACCAAGTGTCGGCAATCTCGTCGCCCTCTGGGTTAAAAAGATCAACCCATCCTGCTCCTCGCTCAACACAGATGCGGATTTCCCATCCATCTGGCAATTCCACTGCTGCTCGCTGCATTACCCTCTCAAGCTCCGCATCCTTCCGCAGCCGCTCAACCTCGGCGTGCAGTGCCTCGACCTCGCGATCCATTGCGCGGCACCGCTGTTCAGGGGTCTGCTTTTCCGGCAGTTCGTGGAAGTACGGGCCGCTCAATCGAATGCCGTTTACCTCCAGCTTCTTGCAGATCCCCTGCACGGTGATTTTTCCGACCTGCTGGACCTTCAGCAGGTCAAGCACAGACTTCATCGAGAAGTCAGCAACGCCGTTCACGCCGGCCTGCATTACTGCGTGATACTCGCGGGTGGTCAGGCCAAGGAACGCAAGCTCCTGCTTTCGGCGTGCGTCCCGCGCAGCCCGCTCGGCATATTCGCGGTTTCGTTCTTCTACGCTCATGCGTCACTCCCGAGCAGCGATTGCGCTGACTCAATCGCTCGATGCAACGCATCAGATCCTTCAGGCGTATCCCGCAAGGAATCAGGGACGCGGTAAAAGTTCCTGATGGACTCGCGCAACTTTTCCAGCGACCCCCTCGGAACCATTACCACGTCCTGCTGCTCGGCCTGCTCCTTGATCCGCTCCAGCTCCACCAGGGCCTCGGTGACGTTCCCGTAGCCCATGTCGCGGGCCTTCTGCCACACCTCGTCATAGAGTTCGGCGCGGTACTTGTCGCTTGTCGTGCCGGACGGCTGCTCGGCCTGCTCCGGCGCTGCGGTGTCGCCGGGGGCGGCTGGCAGCGGCATCCAGTGCGTAGGCTCCAGGTCATCGAAGAATGACCTATGTGTTACCCACCCCTCACCTTGACGAAAGCGGATGCCATCGCATTCTGCCCATGACCATCCATCGGTTGAGCTGTTCCTTTCCCCGATAAAACCACGGTCCCCGAATTTGATTAACAACACTGGTGTATCCAACTCGGGCAACCGTTCACTTACCGGAACCCACTGGCTCTGCTGCGCTGGCGGGGCTGCGTAGAGCGGCCCTTGCTGATCGAGCCAGGCCTGCACATCACCGCCCGACCACATCTTGCGGAGCGTGGTGGGGAATCGTAGGGCCACTGGCTGCTGCGCTGACGATGCGGCCCTGGCCAGCAGACGATCAACAAAAAGATCGAACTCCTCCGCAGTGAACTGATAGCCGTCCCCGTTTTCTGCTGGCCGTCCTTCCTCGAAAGCCATTTGGTGGATTTCGTCGGGGAGCAGTTCATGTGACGCCAGTTGTTCGACCTGCTGCATTGGCGGGGTCGGAGCGGAACGAGCGATCACACGCTGAGCAAGCGCCTTAGCATCGTCGGGATTTAGTCCATGGCACTCGATACGAGCACCCCACTCGTCAATTCTGATAGGCCATGTGTAGATGTCGTGATCGCTGTTCCACCAGCCATCGTCTTCGATCTCCATGCCTTCCTGCGGATGAATCGTCACAAATTCAGCCTCATTCAGCACATCCGCATCGGCCACTTTAGCGAGCCTTGCCAGCGACCTGGCCAGCTCATCAGGCGTGAAGCTGTCGAAGTCTCGCACGAGTAAGGTCAGCTTCTTGTCGAAGTAAGCGGCATCGATCCCGTGGCGGTTGCGCAGCGCTGGCGGCGCTGGCGGGGTCGATGGGGATTCCCATGCACCTGCGGGCAGGGTCGGCGCGGCGGAGAGTGCTCCCGCCCACATGCGTTTCATGGCCTGTGTACCGCTGTAATTGACGCCGTTGACGGTCATATCGACGCCGCCCGGACCTCCCGCCTGACGCAGGCGGCGCGCTCCGTAGTGGGCAGCCAATGCCGCTTCGATCATCGCTGGCGTGAGCTTCTTCGGGACCAGCGCCCACCTATCCGGCATGGCCACCGGGTCGCCCCGGCGGGCGTCAGCCTCATGCCCTGCCGCAAGCTCAGCGGCAGCGTGGCGGGCGTCGCGGTGGCCTGACTTGTAGGCGAGCATCTGGTTGACGTTGGCGTCCCTCGGCGGGGTGCACGGCAGGCGCATGATTTCGTCGTGCAGGCTCTGCACTGGCGGGGTCGTTTCGTGGGTCATGGGTTGCTCCTTGGGTATGGATCAGAATGCGAAGCTGAAATTGGCGCCGACTGGCGGCAGGGAAGGTTCGGGAATCTTGGGAAGTGGTGGCCTGGTGGCGAGATCCGCCGTCGGCAACAGCCAGTCCGGCGTCGAGAGCCCCGGCGGATATCTCGGTATGGCAGCTTTCCGCAGCGCCTCGCTGTTGTCGTGCGGCTGCCAGCGGGCGATCAGATCCCATACCGAGTCGAAAAATCTGCCATGGGCGATGTAGTAGCCGCCTCTCAGGTATTCGACGCGGATCAGCGCATCCCGCGGCGGCAGCTCGGATGCAGGTATCCAGCGCTCGGCGGCCGGCTCTGCCTTCGCCGGCTCCGGTGCGCTCGGCGGGCAAGGCTGCCCGGCATCCAGCGCGTTGAATGCCCGTTGCGCCTCGGCGCCGGTTGCGACGATCCGCCCAGCTACCCGCAGGGCGTCGAAGTGGCAGCGGCTGCAGGATGAGCACTCCTGATACTCGAGAATGGCGGAATTCTTCGAGCGCTCGGCCCTGGCCGACTTCATCAGTCCTCCGCAACTGCACTCCACGCCATGTCCTCCAGAACCTCTTCAGGCTCATCGTCGTGGTCGTCTCTGCACCGGAAGCATTGGCATTCCTCGGGTAGCAGGTTGTCAGTGCGGCAGTAGGTGGGTCTGCTCATTGAGGGTTCCTCTCTTTCAGGCGCGCGACAGCAGTTCCGGCACGACTTCACCCGTCTCGACGAAGTACCAGTCGCTGTCGGTCAAGTTGTTGATCATGAAGCGAGCGAACTCAGCAGGCGGCATGCGTCGCATGAGGCGCTCGAATTTGGGGGCTGGGCCTCGCCAAGTGGGCTCGGCGCCGACCAGCCGTGCCGCGGAAAGGTTGTGGTGGCCATCGATCAGCATCCGGTACCGCCGGCCGCGCAGCTCAAGCTCCACCGTTCGGACAACGAACACCTTGAAGTTCTGTGCTTTGCGCCGGACTGTCTCTGGGTCCAGGTGACGCTGGGAGCTGATGAGGGGAGGGTGGGATTGGTTTTCTGTGGGCATAGGGATTCCTTACCCGCCCGGGGATGGGCAGGCTGTTGGCGATTGGTTCAGGTCAGCCTTGGCCTCGCTCGATCACGTAGCCGAGCTGCTGCCAGTGCCAGTTAGGGGGGGCGGGGCGGGCGATCATGCCGTCCTCCGCAGATCGTCCAAGCGCTGGGCAATACGCCGGCCGATCCAGCGCACGACTGGGACTGCTTTGCTGTTGCCGATGGCCTTGTAGCGTCGGCGAGATGCAGAACGTCTCGCTCTCGAAGTCGCCGCGTTGCTCCTTGGCCAGCAGGGCGCGCCCGGCGCCAACCGGCAACCCGGAAAAGTCCCGATGCTAGACTTAAAAAGGAAGTCGATCCCCCGACTCTTCTGCCGCGGGCCATAAGTCGACTATTCGCCGAGACTTTTCTGCTCTGCAGCGGGAGGTGAACATGAACCGGCACTACTACGTCAGCGACGACCTGGATGATCTGGAACGGGTCGAGCAGGAGCTGGAAGCCAGCGGCATCGATACCGAGCAGATCCATGTGCTGAGCGAAAAGGATGCCGAACTCGAACGGCGTCGTCTGCACAGCGTGCCCTCAATGATGAAGACCGATGTGGTCAACGCCGGCACGCGGGGCCTCTACATCGGCCTGGTACTAGCTGTCCTGGTGCTGGTCGGCGCCTACTTCAGCGGCTGGACGAAAACCTCCTTCGGCTGGGTGCCCTTCGTCTTCCTGGCCCTGGTGCTGTTCGGCTTCAGTATCTGGGAGGGCGGCTTCTTCGGCTTTCAGAAGACCAACAGCTACTTCCGTCCCCTGCAGGACAAGCTGCGTCAAGGCAAGCATGTGTTCTTCGTGGATGTGGAACCGGCCCAGGAATCGGTGCTGGAGCAGGTCATAAGCCATCACCCGAAGCTGGAGGTTGCCGGAACCGGGACAGCCATGCCCCACTGGATCATGAGCGGCGAGAGGAAATGGCACCACTTCAAGAAAAGACTCTGAGCACATCGGCCAGCAGGCCGACCGGGCGTCCGCCGGTGGCCTCATGCGGGCAGACCTCGTAGACGTGGGTGGTTCAGGGTGTGCATGCTCACGGCATCGGCATCGGCATCGGCATCGGCATCGTGGTTGATTGCCACGTCCACCGGGCGGCCGAGGGCCTGCTCGATGCCGGTGCTGGCACCGCCGCCGCGGGCGAACAGGTCGACGACGATCTTGCCGCTGAAGTTGAGGCCGAACTGGGTGTGGAAGGCGGTCATGCCACGTCCTTCCATGCGGTGGTCGGCGCCTTCTGCTTGGCCTTGCTGGTGGCCGGCTGGTCCACCTTCACCTTTGCGCGAATCTTGAGGTCGCGGGCTTTTCCGGCCTTGCGCAGTAGCTCGATATACTGCTCGGCAAACTGCGGGGCATCGAACATGTGGCTCAACTGAACGGAGCGGGTGCCGCTCATTGTTTTCTCGATGCGCCGCTCGACAGCTTCGAGCCATTGCGACTCGGTCAGTTGAACCTTCAAGATGACGGTCGGCGTATTCTTTCTGGCTTCCTCGCGAGCGTAGTGCTCGGTCATGCCGAAGACGGCAAATGTGCTCATGGCTTTCTCCAGGCAAAGCTCTTCCGCGCCGCAGCATGGGCGTGGCGGCATAGGGAAATGGGACGTTAAGCGATGAAGTGCGGTATTGCGTCAGGAGCTCTTTCAGCATGTATGCGCAGAGATAGAATCACGGCGCCATCAGTCTGTAGCTAGGATGGCTATCCGACCGAAACTTGCTTTTGGAGTAAGGGATGCGCACTCCCGCTTTGCTATTTCTCGTTGCGAGCCTCTTTTCTGTCGGCGCTCTCGCTCGGCAATCAGCTCCTACAGACGATGAGATCGCTCAGATTCTGATCGAGGAATCCATTGCCAGTTATCCTGGCCCTTGTGCCTGCCCATACAACACTGCACGGAATGGCAGTAGCTGTGGCCGGCGGAGCGCATACAGCAAGCCCAGAGGGTACTCACCGCTTTGCTATCGCGAGGATGTGTCGGACCAGGAAATTCAGCAGTATCGTCAGCGAAACAGAATGAATAATAAGCAGCCTGATAATTGATCAGGCTGGCGTCTTCCCATGTTCAAGGCGCTTGATTTGCTCGGACAAGGCATCCAGCAGTAGCTGTTGCCGCTGCTGGCCATCGAGGAACTCTTCAAGCGCTTTGATGACGAGGCTGTTCATGCTGGTGTGCTGTTTCAGGGCGGCATCACTGATGCGCTCACGCATACCGTCCGGCAGACGGATGATGAATTTGTCGAGTTGTCGTGAGTCAGCCACTGGTAAGCCCTCTGTGGTTTGTGATGATGCAGTGTGACATTTTCGTGAAGGAAATGTGATTGCACCGTTCGGCAGCAGGAGCGGTGGATGGGGGTTACGCTTCGGCTCGGTCTAGCCTATCGGCTTCAGGGGCGCCTTCGGTGTCGAGGCGCTGCGCCATTCCTTCGGAAATTGATGCTTCGTGACGTGTCACGCGGACCAGCTCGGCAAATCGTGACGGGTCACGCTTGGCGATCTGGTCAGCGCTGTGGATCAGCAGGGTGATCACCTCGGCCGGCTGCTCGAATCCGCCGATCTGGCAGAGGCGGTCGAGGGCGTCTGCGGTGCCCTGGTAGAGCTCCAGCTGCATGACTCGGTGGCCGAGACGCTTCAGGCGTTCGGCTTCGCGCTCGCGCTGGGCGCGCTTGCGTTCGGCGGCGGTCTTGGCGGTCATGGTAGGCAGCGCTCCAGCAGCTTCGCGCCGTGCAGCTTACCGTCCCGCATGACGATGATCTGGCCGCCGGCCACCTGCACGACGATGTGGGGCGCACCGCGGGAGGTGGCGAGCTGCTGGGCGTGTTTGATCAGCTCGATGGTGTAGTTCTTGGCCATGCTTAACCCCTTCTGCCGCCAATGGCGATGCCGGCACGGGCGGCGATGAGCTCGATCTCCAGCGGCTTGGCCTCGATACCTGCCTCTCTCGCCAGGGACGCCAGGTCGTTGGCGCTGCGCCGGCGGGTGAGGCTATTCACGCGGATCAGGGCGATCAGCTGCTTCTCGCGGGCAATTTCGGCCCGGCGGTTCGGCAGGTTGAGGGCGGGTGAATTGCTTCGCTCAGGCGCAAAGCTCCACGGCTCTACGCGAATTGGTTCGGTTATGGCGATCATGCGGCTACGTCCTCGCGTTGCATGGTGCTCTTCGTGCCCCCGGTCTTGGCGAGCCTGGCCAGCGCATCGATATGGCGCCGCCAGTCGGCTGCGTTCACGGCGTCGATGCCGATCGAGTTGCCAGCCTGCAGCCAGGCCAAGGCGGCGTGTGGGGTTCTTTCGGGTATGCGCTTCCGGGCTACCTGCTTGCGCCGGCCCGGATCAATGTCCTGCATGGCGGTTCTCCTTTTGTCGTGCACATGGGGAAGCCTCCTCGGGAGAGGTGGCTTTCCAGTGGGTACGGGATATGGGGGGGGTGTGGCCGGTTACGCTGGCCGGGCGGGCACTCTGTCGCCGCTGGCGTGCCTGCCAGTTAGGATGGGGGGGTGCCCCCTTGGCTTGCAGATTATTCGAACCGACTGCGCGCTTTGCCGAGTGGCCATGGAGCCTGGCGTGGCCATGGAACCCGGCGTGACCACCTTCGCAATGGCTGGCTAACGCTGACGGCATGCCGATCTGCCGACGGAGTTAATAGCGTAGTCCCAAGACCAAACACACAGCCAAGCGGCTGGTTGAATGCAGAGCCCTTGCAGGATTTGTCCCTGGCAGGCCCAAAAATGAGTGAAGACGTAGTGAGAGGAGGGGTGTGGCCGGTTACGCCGGCCAGACGGGCACTTCGTTGTCGCTGGCGTGCCTGCCAGTAGAAGAGGGCTGAAATCCCTTGACTTGCAGATTACTCAAACAGGCTGCGCGCCTTGCCGGTACCGTGAGTCCCGGCGCGGCTACCTATCAATAGCCGGCTAACGCTGCCTGCATACCGATCTGCCGACGGTAGCCTCGATTATATGCAAATAATAATCATTATCAATATTTATTGAAGATTGGATAGGAAAGGGCCGGTTACGCCGGCCAGGCGGTCACTCTGTCGACATCTGCGTGACTACAGACTGATTCCGGTGGTTTGACTTCCGTGTCTTGCAGATTACTCAAACCGACTGCGCGCCTTGCTGGGGTCGTGTCCCAGCGTGGCCCCTAGCAGTGGCCAGCTGACGCTGACGGCGTGCCGATCTGCCGACGGCATTGAAATAATAGCCAGGTGCCGGTATATCGCCAGTCTCGAGTTAAACACAGGATATTGCGTGCTGGGTGATCTTGGGCCTGCTCAGAGGGGGATGCCGAGCAGCATTGGTGGAGTGGTCTGGCCGGAGCCAATCCCGGCATAGGCGGGTTTCTTTCCTTCCGCCGCTGGGTAGAAGTCGAGCCTTGGCGGGCGTATTCAGATCACTCCCCGATGCCGCCCCTTTGCGGCTACCTCCAGCTTGCGTTGTGCTAGAACCGCGCGCAGTGGGTCTGGAGCTGAGCATCCTTGCCCTCCTTCTGCCTTCGCCTCCCTAGCTGCCTGCAGGCATTCCCGCAGGTTCTGGCGTGGGGCTTTTTCGTCCATGGTGGCCTCCTGATTGGTTGGGCGCCGTGGCACACCTCACGTTGCCTGTGAGCCGGACATCGTCGGAGTGAAGGCTGTTCGAGCTTGGAATCCTCTCCAGCACGTGCCAGGCATCGCCAGGCTCGACCGTGATCGGGCCGATGTGGACGATGCGCCGGCCATCGACGTCGATGACGACTTTGGGGCGCTCCAGGGTCTCGCCGCTGGTGTTGACCGCGGTTGCGGAGATCCAGCTGTCCCGGGAGGCATCGATGACTTCCAGGTTGTGTAGGGTGGTGTCGGCTGCCTTGGCTTCGTGGGTGACCAGGGTGCCGGCGGCCAGGATCATCAGGGTCGCAGTAGCAGCTGCCCTGGCAGATTGCAGGGCTTCGGTCATGTTCATGGGTGTTTCCTTTGGGTGGTTGGTTTCCGGCAGCGCCCTGGTTGCAAGGCGTTCTCGGAAGGTGCCGGTTACAGTGTTCGGCACCATGTTGCCAGGTTCCCGAATACTCGGGCCTGCCGGCTGGGGTTGATCTGGCCAAGATTCGCTGCTGGCGACCGTCTGGGCCTTTTTCAAATGTCGATCCGCTCACCACTCCGCCGAATACCGTACGGAGCAGCTCACTTCTCGGTTCCCACCAAGATCCGAGGTTGATACGGCTGCGCTCAGGGAGACTCGTGCCTATGAGTGTGCTAACGACCTTTCCCACTTGGTGGTGTGTTGCGTCGAGTTGTGAAAGAGCGGGGCCGGATCAGTGCTCTGTTCGAGTGCTGCGGCCGTGCTTGAATAATCACAAAGCGTGTTTCATGTGTCAAACACGTTTTGTGATTTATTTTGTGCGAAGGCTGCGGCCGGGGATGGCGCCATGGCTGGGAGGGGAAGGGGCGGGATAGGAGGCGGTAGGAGGGGAGAGGCGGTATTGGCAGAGCAGGAACTGGGTTAGATGCGTTGGGCGTCCTTGATTTTTACCCTTTAAGGGTTAAAATTGCCTCCATGGAAAAGAAAACTGCTCATTACCCATTGGCTGCCGTCCAGGCCACGATCGACGCCATGGGCGTCCTGGCCTTTACTGCCACTGCCATTCGTGGCGGTGCCGAGATGGGGCTGACGACGCGCGAGATGCTGGCCGTGCTCGCCGGGCTGACCCGCAGGAGCTTCTACAAGTCCATGACCACCTACGCCGATAACACCGTCTGGCAAGATGTCTACCATGCCCCGGTGGATGTTGGGGGGATACGCAAAACGGCCTATATCAAAGTAACCCTGCGCGAAAACACGCCAGTGATACAGTTCAAGGAGAAATGACATGAGCCACTCTCGTCAGTGTCTGGAGTGCGGCCGCCAAGGCAGCGCTGGCATGCACCGCTTTGAAGGCGAAACCCTGCTACTGGACGGCCGCCACACCATCGACAGCATGAGCGGCTGGCGTTGCTCCAGTTGCGGCGTCGAGGAGCTGGATTCCGACTCCCTCCAGCGATTTGCTGCTGCCAGCGATGCGCTTGTCTTGGCTGAACGCAAAGCGCAGCAGGCCGAGTTGCGCCGCATTCGCCGCAAGCTGAAGCTCACTCAGAGGCAAGCCGCCGAGTTGACCGGCGGAGGGCACAATGCTTTTTCCCGCTATGAGCGGGGAGAGGCGCAGCCAATGCCTGCGGTAATCAATCTATTCAGATTGCTGGACAGGCATCCGGAGTTGCTGAAAGAAGTCTCGAAGCCAGCGGCAATGTGAGTGGTTGAATGCGCATGGGGTGAGGCCTTGAAGAACACGATGGTTATCGACGGCTATAAAGCGGTGATCGAGTACGACCCGGAGATCGAAATGTTCCGGGGCGAGTTCGTCGGCCTCAATGGCGGGGCGGACTTCTACGCGGCCGACATCGAGGGGCTGAAGCGTGAGGGGGCGACCTCGCTGCGCGTCTTCCTGGAGATGTGCGCCGAGGATGGCGTGGAGCCGCGCAAGGTATTTTCCGGCAAGTTCAATGTGCGGGTTCCCCCTGAGCTGCATGCTCATCCGGCCGGCGCCTGATTCGGGATTTCTGGCTGTCGCGACATTGATGGCTGGTCGTGCAGAAAAGCGCGAGGTGACTTTGAAGGTGTGAGCCTGGTCAAACTTTGAGCGCGTCGCTATGTCGCATCTATATCAGCTGCTACCGTCAGGATGTTGATGCGCCAAGGAGGGCGACGCCGATGATGATCAACTCGATACTTTCTCTTGTGCTCGCATGCTGCCTACTGATCTTGGGCGGGTATCTGGCAGTTCTGTCCTGGCCTAAGCGGCAAGAAGAGCCCGATTTAGATGCTGTCGGCGACGATGGGCTGTTCGATGGCTGGGATGGATTTACCAGCGGCGAGAGGAAGAAGCGCCTGGCTGTCTATCAGCGCCGAGTGCGTGCTCGGATCGCCGAGCAGGAAAGAGCCTGGCTGCAGGTGCGGTTGAGGGAGTATGCGAAGGGCTGAAGCGAGAGCCCCTCGCAGGTAGGCTTGATGGCCGCTCTGGAGCCCTCGATGTGCTGGACCCTAACATTCTCGGCTTCGGCAACCTCCTCAAGGAAGCGCGCCCAATCGGTTGCCGATTCGTCCGGCAATCGATGGATGGTGACATCCCTGGCCCGCTGCGCTTTCGGTGAGTTGATGATCTTCTGAATTCGGCCCCCCATCAGCTCATAACTGGATGGCTGGCGGGCTTCGGTTTTCTTGGGCGAGTGGCCGAATCAAGGAAAACGGTTGTGGCGCTCTGCTGGTATGTAAACTTTTCGAGCAGGTCCGTGGGTGGGTCGATGCTCGGGTGGCTTTTGTGTGTGATGGAGCCCATTTTTGAAGACGTCATGATGATGCGTTAGAGTTCCTCCTTGACCTGTTGCCAAGGAAGGCTTCCCAGTGACCATCGAACTTTTC
Organism: Azotobacter beijerinckii; assembly: GCF_900110885.1. GTDB lineage: Bacteria > Pseudomonadota > Gammaproteobacteria > Pseudomonadales > Pseudomonadaceae > Azotobacter > Azotobacter beijerinckii. Next base: position 41,932 of record NZ_FOFJ01000021.1, read on the forward strand.
GCTGTTATTGCAGGTATCGGATGTTCCCTGTTCGTGCTTTGCATCCAAGTGGGGAAAAAGCTTGCGCCTCGGCGGGAGCCCGGTTCAGACGATTTGGGTGCTGCCGACGACGGCGGGTCGTGAGGGAGCAGTTTCATGCACCACTGGGCTGCGAGAATTTACCTGCTGCCCAGCGCTGTTCAAACTCTTTCCTGAACCGTGTTTCTCGAGCTGTGCAGATGTCAACGCGAGCTTGAGACTCAGGAGCTTCGCAAGCTTGAGTGGGGGCATAAAAGCGCTCCCATGCTTCGTTCTTCTGCCGTTCTTGCTCTGCACGTTGGCGCATTGCCTCCTTTTGCTGGGCGACTCGCTCACGCTCAAGCTGGATTTCCTGAGCTGACATCGGTCGCTGCTGAGGTGCATAACCCTGGTGCAGTACCGGCTGTTGGGCCTGGCGCTGACGCTCCAGCTGCTGTTGCTGAATGCGCTGCATTGCTTCCTGGGTACGGGCTATCTGCTGCTCACCGAAGTTTTGGATGACCGCAACTCTGGCTTGGTAGCTGATGTAGATGATGGCCAAGGTAGTGACCAGGCCGAAGAGCCAGGCCTGAGGAGAGAGAGGTTTGCGGCGTCGTGCCATTGGAAGGCTCCTGAATAGCATGGCCATATGCTATCGCAGGGGCTTGGCCTGGGGGAAGGAAGGTAGAAGCGGAAGGCCTCGAGCGGGGAGGTGGCACCGAACCAGGCGGCGATTTCAGCGCTCTCCATGCCGCAACCCCGAGCAGCTGCTACCTTTGATTAATCGATTCCGCCAAGGAGGGCACCGACGATGATCAACTCAATTCTTTCTTTTCTGCTCGCTGGCGGCCTGCTGACTACGGGTGGCTGTCTGGCCGCCATGAGTTCGCATGGCCAAGATCTGGATGCTTTAGACGATGATGAGCTGCTTGATGGCTTAGGCGATCTCACCCCCAGGGAGCGGAGGAGGCGCCTGGCGGTATACCAACGGCGTGTGCGTGATCAGATCGCCGAGGAGCAGGAGATGGCCTGGTTACGGGCGCGGATTAAGGGGTATGTGGGGGACTGAAACGAAAAGCCCCGCGCGGGGTGGGGCTCAGATGAAGGACCTCTAATCTTCGTAGGCTAACGAAAAATCAAGCTCTTGCTGTCCTCCGAATCGCGTAACGAACTTTGCTTCGTACTCAGCGCCTGTTTTAGAGGACTCTGCCATTTCAAGGATGCGACCCATGTGCATGCGGAGGGCTCTGGCGCCGATCTCATTCAGAAACTGGAAAAGCTTTTTCTTCTGCGGATCACGATCTCTCAACGCCCGCAGCAGGTCGAGGATTCGTCCGCTACTTTGTGCTAGCGGGTAGTAGATGTGACGGCGCGTTAGATGCATGAGCTTCCACGGCTTTCCTCTTGTCGGGACCGGTATCTGATACAGACGATGCCAAGCTAAGTACAACTCATTAGGAAACTCCTGCTCGTACTTTCTCGCTTCCTCTTGAACAAAGGCCTTGAAGGCCTGAATCACCTCTTCAATCTCGGGCCTGTATCCTGCCAATGCGTAGACCAGCGAGGTTATGCCGCTCTTTGCCGAGGCGTTTACGACAGCTCTAGCCTGCTTGGCAATTTGATCCTGATTCTTCGCAAGCTTGCCAGCAGCCTCTGCCGCAAGGATTACGTTGCAAACATCAATCAGGATGTCTGCGCTGTAGCCCCTGATGGTAATTTCCGTCTGTTTAGCACCAGGGTAAACCCATTTAAATTCAATGGGTTGTGCTATTTTTTCAAGCAGTTCAGCACCAGCGTATGCAGACAGGCTTTTTCGGTTTATCAGCCGTTCAAAGTCGTTTCCACCTGGGTTCTTCAGCCCAAGTGCTGCAGCGATTCCGCGCTGCGTCATGACGGCAGTTTTTTTAGAATCGTCCAGTACATAACACTCAGCATCAACACCGAAATGCTGGAGAAAGTTTCCTTTGTGAGTTGCCTTAACTCCCCAGCGAGCCAGCGCTCCCTTGCGTGCTCGCTCAGACAGTTGCTCGGATGTCATTTTCTTGGCTGCGGCAATACCGCCTTTTGCCTTGCCTTTAGGATTTTCTTCGCTCATCGTAAGCATCCAATAAGTTGGCTTGCTTGCATCGTACGCGGAGAGGATTTTATAAAGCAAGCATAAGCGTGCCATGATGCTTGCAAAGGACGCTCCGTCCATGCCTACCCACCGTTGTTCACACCCTGCACCCCGGCCCGGCGGGCAGGCTGCGCCGGCTCTACATCATGACCCAGCTCGGCGGGCAGGCGGCGTTCAGCACCGGCAAGACGATGGTGCTCTACCGGCATAGGCTCTCACACGGCACTCCGTCGTTGTCTGGGTCCAGCCGGCCATTCCCGCACTCGTTCAGGTGGTGTCGAGCCTCTTCGCAGCTCGCCATCTGCCCGCACGTTTTCTTCGTCGAACAGCTGTAGGCCGAGCTGCTGGTCGCTTGGGCGGCTGCCTTGATCGGGGCAGCCTTCTGGCTTGTCGCGCCCAGGCACTGAGATAGGTCGACCGGACCCACGTATGGATTGCCCCAGCCCATGACGCAGGCAGTTTTCTGGTTTCGCCACTGCTCCCACTCGCTGACCGGGTACATTTTTTCCCAGGCCTCATAGGTGCGGCGGTCTTGGCTGGAGAGGCGCAGCTTGTACCGATCAGCCATGTAGAGAGTGACGCGAGCTGCAGGGCCTCGGACGTTCTCGGGCGGCATGGCAGTCTTCTGCTTGAAGTCGATCACAATCTGGCACTGGCCATACTGGCTGGGCTTTTCCGTGAGCATGCCGTAGGCGAAGTTCGAGCGATCGCCGTTCACCTCGCCGACGCTGGGTACCAGGTTGTGCAGGTCAGCCTCGGCGGCGGCAAACACCGGATCGTTGGCCGTGCAGTTATCGCGCCCGCCTTTCTGCCAGCATTGGCGCTGATTGCCGATCACCCACGCCGGGACGATGTGCTCCCACTCGACTCGGCCAGCCCGGTTCGCGTCTTTCCGGACCGAGTAGCCGCAGCTCTTCAGGTCGATGCGGTTCCCTTCGTATTTGCAGCCGCAGTAGAAGTCGACCGGACGCTCGGCGTAGATCTTCCAGGCGATCTCCTTGGCCTCGCGGAAGGTGCGGGGTGCTTCTGTAGGCTGGAGGGCCAAGGCGAGCGGTGAAACGAGGACGAGCAGCAGGGCTGCGAACAGCTTGGAGCGCATGTGGATCCTTGCGTTCAGAGTTTTTGGGAAGGCAAAAGTCTTTTGGACTGGCTCTTGCAGTTGTAGCGCTCAGGCGCAGCGGTTGCGCCACCATTCGATGGTTCGCTCGGCCAGTTCCGGTGTTGAACTCGCCTCGATCACCTCAAGGCCCGAAATTCGAATCCGATCAAGCTGGCGCTGGGTGGCACAGGAGAGCTTGTTGAATTCCCGGTTGGTCAGCCCGCTCTCCTTGTTGGGAACGAGCACGGAGATGGATGCCGCGCGGTCGCTGTTGCTGCGGATCAGGTTGAGGTCGGCCGAGGCCTGCAGCAGATTGTTCTCTACTACCAGCGGGCTCTTGTACCAACCCGATACGACGGTGCCGGCGGCGCTGGCGCTGAGCAGCGGCACGTCCATTTCGATCCTGTGTCCGCTCTTCAGCTTCAGTTCGAAGCGAGAGTCTTGGATGATGCGCGAGGCCTGCATGTGCATGCGCTCTTTCATCAGGCCAAACACGTTGCCGCGCAGTTTTGGCGTGGACTGGTAGCGGAAGCTGTATTCCCGCGCGCCGGGCCGCGGCCTGGCCAGCGTGACGACATCGGCGAAGAATTCATCCACCACGCTTTCCGGCGTGGCGCCAGAGGCGTACAGCGGCTGACCCAGGCGGATGGTGCTGCCCAGCGTGTCCGGCAGATCGGGGCCGATATGGAGAATAGTGGACTCAATGTCCTGCAGCAGACGCGCGAGGTCGTTGTGGTCAAGCCTTGCGTCGAACAAGCACTTGATGCGGTCGAAGCTGTCCAGCATGCGGACTTCGACCTCCTGGCCGTGGGCGAACAGCACGCCGACGTTGAAGAACTCCCCTGCGTCTTCGTCCATGCACAGGCTGATGCTGCGCCACTGGCCGGTTACTGGCTGCTGCGCAGGCTGCTCGCTCAGCTTTGAGCGTATGCGGGCGGCGATGCTCATATGAGAAGACCTACTACCTTGTTGTAGTGAGCGGGTTCCAGCCGCGACTCAAGGAAAGCAATCACGTGTGTGACATCCGAAGAGTCGAGGAATTCCTCCAGAACCTGGCGGGCCGCAGCCTGTCCATCCTTTCGCCAAGTACCGGCCAGGCTATTGTAGGCCATTGCGCGGGCGGCCTTGGTTGGAGTTTTGTTGCTCCAGTGCGGTGTGCAGGCGTCTACCAGCTCACGGATAACGTTGCTCAGGGGGAGCCCACTGGTGGAAAGCGTAGCCGCTTGCCAGATGGGTAGCCTGAACAGGCGGCCGTGGTCGATCAGGGTGAGTTTTCCGTCCGCGGACTCTAGAAGATTGCCGAGGTTGCGGTCGCTGTTTTCCGTCCACTCGTCAAAAGTGACGATGGCAGGCGTTTCGGGGTGAGCAGCCAGGCGCACGGCCAGGCGCTTCAGCTGCAGATCCTTCAGGAAGTCGGGGGCATCATCGATGTGACGCTTGAGGAGGCTGGGATGCTGCATGTCCTGGCTGAACCAGGCCAGGTAGTCTTGCTGCAGGCCGCCAGGGGTGATGGCGTTCAGGTGTTCGAGAACACTTTCCGGGATCTGCTCGCGCTTGAGCATGATGATGCCGGCGGCATCCGGCACTGCGTAGTTGGCCGCCTTGGCCAGGGTGTAGCCGAGTGCCTCGCTGAGCACTTCGCGATTCTCGACGACCTGCTTTCCCAGTTTGACCGTGTCCGGCATCGGTTTGATGTAGCAGCGGAGCGAGGCTTCGCCGACGCTGATCTTGCCGCGGAAGAGGGGGCTGATGCCACGAGATTGAGGGGAGCGAAGCTCGCCGGTATAGGCGCTACTGCCGAGGACCTGGATCATTGTTGCGCAGCTGCTCCCTTAAGCGCCGGTTCCCATTCGGTTCATCCCCGCCGGCGCGAGGGGCGCCGAGTGCAGGCATCTGATGTTTTGTGCCACTGCTTTCGAGTCTGGAGGCGATCTGCTCCAGAAGAATCAGGTCCGCTTCGGTCAGGCGTCCTTCGTTCGCGGCCTTGGCGATTCGTTCCAGCGCCTCTTGAGAGCGCGGGGTGGCCAAGGCTGCGAGTGCCGCAGCGCGCTGTGCGGGCTCTGCAACCGCCGATTGCCCGGCGCTCGCCGGAGTTCCCGGCGCCGCTTGGGCGATGCGGGCGATCTCGGCGGCCTGGGCGGGTTGGGCGGGTTGGGGAATTTTGACGTGATCGCCATAGGCGAGCTGGGAAACTGACATGCCAAGCGCTGTGGCAATTTTCTCAAGGTCTGCCAGCGTTGGCTCTCGGGTGTCTTTCTCGTAGTTCCCAATTCTAGATTGCGATTTCCACCCGCATGCGGTGGCCAGCTCGGCCTGTGATAGGCCGGCAGCTTTGCGGTAATGAGCAATACGTGCGCCGAGGGTTTTCATAGCTTTATTTTAATCACGCTCCGTTATTGCCCTGTTCTCACTTATCGTGTTTGCAATAATCACATTTCGTGTTTTATGCTTCTGCCATGAGCAGCTGGAGCGCACGAGTGAACCGTGTACGAGAAATCAGAGAAAAGGCTGATATTAGCCAAGCCGACCTTCGCCGCCGTCTTGGTTGGAGCCAAGGGCGCCTCGCCAATTACGAACTCGGAATCCGAAAGGTTGGCCTGGATGAGGCGCGAAGCATTGTCTGTGCGCTGAACGATCTTGGCGCGAGATGCACTCTCGATGAGGCATTTCCACCCGCAACCCCAAAGCGCAAAACCCCCTAACGCCAACTCCCTCATCCCTTGAATGCCCCCAGCGACGTTGCCGCCCGATCAAGCGCTGCGGCGCCGGCCGGCGAGAGCTGGTCGCGCATCAGCTCGGTGAGGCGCTCGAAGGCCGGCCATGTCTGCCGCTGAATGTCCGGGGGGAGGCTGGAGAGCAGGGCGGCGAGGCAGCAACGGAGGGCGATGACTTCGCCCTGGAGTGTTTGAAGGTCGGTCGGCATGGGACTCCCTGTCGGTCGGTCGAGTGATGACAGGTTGCCTGGGCCGGGTCCAGGGAGCCACGCGAAACGAGAGGAGCTTTCGCAGATGGAGAGATTCGAGCGTGCGATCCACGACGAGGTGATCGCCGAGGGCGGCACCGAGCTGGCCCGTCGCATGGGGGCAAACCGCACGCGCCTGCTGGACTGCGCCAACCCGAACCGGGAAGCGCACCGGATGAACATCGAGATGTTTTTCCAGGTGCTGAGGCACCTGCCGGCGGACGGGTGCCGCCGGATCCTGGCCGTGCTGGTGGAGGAGTTCGGGTACCAACTGGTGGAGAAGGAGCAGCCGCAGGGGCTGACGATCAACGACGCGCTGCTGCGCCTGCATGCCGACCTGGGCGACGTGGCGCGCCTGGCGGTCGATGCGCAGGCCGATGGCCGGGTGTGCAGCGCCGAGAAGGCCCAGCTGCTGCGGGAGGCCGACGAGGTGGTGGAGAGCCTGAACGTGTTCAGGGAGTCGGTCCGTAAGGCCTGACCCGGAAAGTAAAAAGCCCGGCATGCAGGCCGGGCTCTTCAGTGGCGCCGAGGCGCCCAAGGAACGGAAGGAAGTATGAGCCAGATCGAGAAGTTCGGCAATTCGGTAACCATGGCCAGCTCGGAGATTGCGGAGCTGACCGGGAAACTTCATTCCCACGTCATTCGCGACATTCGCGCGATGCTGGATGCGCTGAAGGATGATCCAGTTCTGGATCATGTCCGCGAGGACGTTGATTCGCGCGGCTACACCAAGAATTTCTACCTGAACCGTGAGCTGACAGAGACCCTTGTGACGGGATACAGCGTTCCGCTCCGACTCAAGGTCATCCGCAGGCTGCATGAGCTTGAGCAAGTCGTGACATGTCACGCACCTGCAATTCCGCAAACCCTTCCCGAAGCGCTGCGCATGGCCGCCGATCTCGCTGACCAGAACATCGGCCTGCGCCAGGTGGTCGCCGAGCAGGCGCCGAAGGTGCGCGCCCTGGAGGTGCTGATCGAGACCGCGGGGGCGATCTGCATCACCGACGCGGCCAAGCAGGTCGGCATGCGGCCCAGCGCGCTGTTCCAGTGGATGCATGAGAACCGCTGGATCTACCGCCGGGCCGGCTCCAGCCGCTGGCTGGCCTATCAGCCGCGTCTGGAGCAGGGCGTACTGGTGCACAAGCTGACGGAGCTGGGCATCGATGATGACACCGGGCAGCAGAAGGTGGCCGAGCAGGTGCTGGTGACGCGCAAGGGGCTGGCTCGGCTGGGCGAGAAGCTGGCGGGGAGGGTTGCCTGATGGCCGCGCTCCCCTACATGCAGCTTTACGTGGCGGACTACCTGGCCGACACGGCGCACCTCACCACCCTGGAGCACGGAGCGTACCTGCTCCTGATGTTCAACTACTGGCAGCGCGGCGAATCCTTCAAGGCGAAGGACGAGCAGTCGTTGAACAAACGCTTGGCGACCGTTGCACGGCTGTCCATCGCTGAATGGGAGGAGGTGCGCGAAACCCTCGAGGATTTCTTCGAGGTGACGGACACCGAATGGTCTCACCGTCGGATTGATCGTGATCTTGAGGCCGTGAACGCCAAATCCGGCAAGGCGAAGGCGGCTGGCAAAGCATCTGCCAAGCGCCGGTCGAGCGAACGCTCAACGGACGTTGAACAGACGTTGAGCGTTCATTCAGCGTCCGTTGAACAGACGTTGAACCATACAGATACAGATACAGATACAGAGGTAAAAGCCCCTCTCACTCCCGCGGGCGAGGACGTAGCGCCCGTCGAGCCGGAGCAGGAGCCTGCCCAGGCCGCACGTGCCGAGCCGGCAGCGCCCGTCACCGGCCTGTTCCCGATGCACCTGGAGTGGGTGCCCGATCAAGTCCAGCTCAAGGCCCGCGCCGCGATGGCGGGTCTGTCGCTGGACCTGTTCGACCGCGAAGCCATCGCCGGGTTCGTGATCCACCACGAGGCCAAGGGGCTGGCGAAGACCGAGCGCGAGTGGCTGGCGGCCCTGGTCAACTGGGTCAAGCGCGACGCGGTGCAGGCCGCTGCCCGGCCGGCCGCGGTGGTGAACTTCCCCGGCAAGGGCCAGCGCCGTGCCAACGGGCCCGACTTCGAGGACGACGGCTGGCGGACCATGATGGAGTACGACCTGTGATCCAGATCGGGAACGTGGTCGCGATGACCGGTGAGCGGCTCGCTGCTGGGCGTGCACTCCCGGCCGGGCAGGTTTCCACCCAGCCGCTCGGCGAGGTCGACGAGCAGACCGCCAAGGTGGTGGACATGGTCTTCCTGCAGCTGCAGGCGATCTTCCCGGCCTGGCGTCAGGCGTGGCCGGACGACAAGGCGCTGGCGCTGGCCAAGCGCAGCTGGACCAAGGGGCTGCAGGCCTCGGGGATTCGCACGATCGAGCAGGTGCGCTTCGGCATCGAGCAGTGCCGGCGCAGTGGTTCGGCCTTCGCGCCGAGCATCGGCCAGTTCGTGGCCTGGTGCCTGCCTACCGCCGAGATGATGGGCTTGCCGACCGAGGAAGCCGCCTGGCGCGAGGCCGTGCAGGCCTGCACGAGCCCGGATGGTTGGCGCTGGAGCCATGAGGCGGTGCGCCTGGCCGTGGCGGCGGTGGGGTTCTGGGAGCTGCGCCAGGGGGCCGGCGGCGCCGATGCGCTGCGCCGCCGGTTCGGCAATGCTTACGCGCAGTTGCTGGGCCGCCTGGCTCGCGGCGAGACGCTGGCCGAGCCCATGCAGGCGCTGGAATGGGACGGGGCGCGCACGGCGGCCGAGCGGGCGGACATGGCTGCCGAGCAGGCGCTGCAGGAGCGGCTACGCAAGCAGGGGCTGGCAGAGGGCGGGCGTGGTGCCCGGGCGGATCTGCTGGCGCAGTTGGGGATCAAGCGAGGAAACCACGATGCATGACACGGATTTCAAGTTTCACGCCCAGCGTCTGGGCTACACGAATTTCACCCGCGAGAACGGTTGCTATTGCCACCAGCCGCTGAACGAGCTGCGGGCCATGTACGACGCGGCGCATCGGGATGGCCGGTTGACGGGGAGGGCTGAGGTGGCTCTTGGCAAGGGGGGCGCAGGGCAAGGGAGGGGTAGTGGCGGTCGATGAGTGAGCAGGAACGGCAGGCCGTGCTGCGTGAGCTGGCGCGGGACACCTGGGAGCAGTTGCGGAAGTTGGGGGTGGTGGATTGAGCAGTATGACGCTGACGGTGGCGATGTCGGACGCGGAGATCCGGCGGCAGGCGGCCCGGCCCGAGGTGGGGCGGCTGCGGGCGGCACAGCATCCGGCGCTGCGCCTGCGATTCCTCGAGGAGCGGTCCCGGGGGAGCTGGGATGTCCGGGCAGCGGGCGAATGGAGGAAGTTCGCCGGCTGGCCGGAGCTGAACACGAAGGCGGCGCTGGCGGTGCTGCCCGAGGTGCTGGCCCGCCTGGCGGCAGATCCGGAGGCGGTCGTGGGCCAGGGTGGCTGGTCGACGGTGGGCGAGCTGCTGGAGTGGTATCGGGAGCGGGTGATGCGCGACCGCAAGCTGTCGGCCAAGCGCAAGGCGTCGGTGAAGTCGGCTATCGACTGCCACCTGCTGCCGCGCCTGTCGAGCCTGCCGCTGGCCGCGCTGAACCGCTCGGCGGTAGACCAGACACTGATGTGGCCGCTGCAGGAGACGCTGTCGCCGAGCTATGTGCGCCTGATCCTGCGGGTGCTGACGATGGCCTTCAAGCAGGCGCTGCGGCTTGAGCTGATCGCCGAGGATCCGCTGGCCTCGGTGAAGTTCACGGATTTCGTCCAGGCGCGGATCAAGCCGAAGGCGGCGCGGCTGCATGTGATGGATGCCGGGCAGCTGCTGGCCACTCTGGCGACGCGCTTCGAGCAGGCCCCGCTCGAGGGGATGCTGGCGGTCATGATGCTGGCCCACGGCACTCGGGTGGGCGAGACCCGGCTGGCCCGCTGGCGGCATATCAGCCTGAGCGAGCGGGTCTGGCTGATCCCGGCAGAGAACACCAAGACCAGGACCGAGCATGTGCTGCCGCTGACCGAGCAGGCCTGTGTGCTGCTGCGCCGGTACCGGGCCATCCAGGAGGCGAAGGGCGGCGATCCGGTGTGCCTGTTCCCCGGGCGGGACGGCAAGCCGATCAGCGACAAGACGGCCAGCGCGATCTTCTCCAGCCTGGGCGGCGGGCAGTGGTCGAGCCATGACCTGCGCAAGATGGCCCGCACTGGCTGGGCCGAGCTCGGCGTGGATTACCTGATCGGCGAGCTGCTGCTGAACCATGCGATGGGCTTCGCGGCGCAGACCTACATCAACACCAGTGCCGACGACCTGAAGCTGGATGCGTTGAAGCGCTGGCATGCATGGCTGGATGAACGTGGTTTTTTGGCGATTCACGGCGGTACGGGGGCGGTTTCTTCCGTTTCGAGGTTCGACGCGCAGGCCGCGCCAGTCGTGGCGCGCAGCGATTTTCGAGAACTCCAAAAAGAGAGGCTGTAAATGGTCGCGACGGCAGTGAAGAGGCGGGTGGCGCCGAGGCGTCGGCCCTCGGTGGACTACGAGGGGATGGAGCAGGCGGCGCTGTTCAATTGGCTGCGCGTGCGGCATCCGGAGGCCTGGGAGCTGGCCTATCACATCCCCAACGGTGGGCACCGGGTGAAGGCTGTGGCGGCGAAGCTGAAGGCCCAGGGGGTGAAGGCCGGGGTGAGCGACATCAAGCTGCCGATGGCCCGGGGCGGGTATTTCGGGCTGTACATCGAGTTCAAGGCCACCCCGCCGCATGACGCGTCGGTGTCGGAATCGCAGCGGACCTTCCTGCAGAAGGTGGAGCGGGAAGGGTACCTGGCGATGGTATGCCGGGGGCTGGACGAGGCCGTGCAGGCGATCGACGCCTACCTGGCGTGGCCAAAGACGGTGGTGGTGCGTGGGAGTGGTGGCCAGTGAAGGTGCGAGTGCATTTTTCAGAATTCGAAGTGGGGGAAGCAGCGTGACCATCTACCGTGACGTATTGAGTGCCGTTGTTCGCTGCCTGGCAGCCGAATGTATCGACAACACGGCCAAGCAGGCCTGGCAGAAGCTGTACCAGGCAGGCGATCTATCGTCGGGCAAGGGGAGCGCCCTGGGTGTGCGGGATATGCTCGACGTGGACTGCATGGTGCACGCCCGCCTGCACAGCCAGTTGCCGCCGCGGCTGTGGCATGCGCTGGTCGCCAAGTACAGCACGCACAAGGCGCGCAAGGTAGAGGCCATCGGCCATCTGGTGCCGTTGGTGGAGTCGCCGGCACCCCAGCTGTTCCGTTACAAGGCGGTCACGGTCTGGGCGATCCCACAGTTGAAAGGCAAGGATGGAAAGCGCTCGACCGACATGATCGTTTTGCCGGCGGGGTTCTACGACATGAATGCCTGGGATCTGGATGCTCGGCCGGAACGTACTCGCAGGCGCTGGCGGACAGATATCTGCAAGGCCCTGGAGGGTATGGTGAACGAGGCGCTGGTAGAGGCGCAGGAAGTCTTGCAGGCAGAGGGAGTGCTGGTTGAACAGGCTGCGTGAAGCTGTACGGTGCAGATCATGGAGGCGGAGGCGCTGAAGGTGATGTTGGAGAAGTAGGGGCTGGGTAGCTGCTAGGTTCGGCGCGGGCCCCGCCCCGAGCGGGGCTTTCTGTTTCTGGGGGCGGGGTTAGGGATTAGGCTTTGTTTCCTCCGATGGCAGAGGAACAGCCAGCTTTGCATCCAATACTTTTTGAGTTTCCTGAAGGGCGCTCTGTACCTCATTAAGATATTCAGCGGCTGTAATACTGGTCTGTAGCACGGTGCCAAGCTCGACCAGCAGCGCGTCTCGAGAGGCCTTGGCTTCGATAATATCCTCGCGGGTGAAGGTTTCTTCTAATCGGACGATGATCTCAGCTATAGCTGATCGATTATTTTCTTTGGCCGCCTCCATGAGTTTGACTTTTAGCTCTTCTGGAAGGCGGAGATTGTTGAGTTGAGTGTCTGTGTGGCTCATAAGGAAGCCTCGATCTGGATAGCGTTTGCCGGGCTACTCCTTGGGCTTTGCCGCTTGCTTGTGCAGCAGTTCCTCGTCCTTGGTCTTCCAGTTCAGTATGGCGACATGCCCGAAGAAGTTCGGCTGTTCCGACCTGCGGTCAGGTTAAAAGTGGCGTAATAGACGGGCCGGGATGGGCTTGGAGGTGATGGCCATGCGTCACCATCTCGAAGTGCTCAGCCGCGCCTGGGCGACATTCAGCGGCAGTGCGGAACGGCCCTGCAGCATGAGCGCGCTGATGTTGGCTCAGCCTGATCTGGAGTCATCAGCAAGCGAAGCGACTTGACTCGCGTGGCCGGTTGGCCGAATATTTAGCCATCATGTGGCTATTGCGCGTGCATGATGACGACAGTTTGCAACCCCGGTACAGAGCGATCTGGCCGGGGTTTTTTCTTTCCGGCGCACCCAGGCGATGGCGGATGTCACTGCCAGCGATAAGCGAAAAACGGCCGGGCTCTCCACCCTGCGCCAATCCATTCCAGGCCCCGCCATCGTGCGGGGCTTTTTCGTTTCGGCCCCTCGCCCCTTAGCTCCCTGGCAGGACTGCGCTGCGGGCCACCTAACTCCCAAGGAAACACTCATGCCCAACGAGCACCAGACGCTCGCCGACATGCCGTTCTGGCTGCTCGTGCTGATCTCCATGGCTGGCCTGTCCGGTGAAATGCTCCGTGCCTCCGGTGGCGACCTAACCATGGAACAGATCCTTAAGCGAGTGATGCTGCGGTTCGGTGCTTCGGGTCTGCTTGGCATGGCGACGCTGATGCTGGCCATGGCAGCAGGCTCAGGCATACACCTGGCCGGTGGGCTGGGTATTGTTGTCGCGGTACTGGGCGCTGACGTAGCTGGTGGGCTCTATACCCAGTGGCTCGCCAAGAAGGCCGGCGTCGAGCGGAGGGTGGGGGGGCAGTGACGGGCGCTGGCCCGGTGCGCCGGGGACCCTGGCCACCCGCCCCCCTACCGCGGGGAAGGCGTCGAGCCGCGCGGTAACGAACAATTTTTCGATTTTTCGGATGCTCCACCACAACACCGATGCCTCTCTGCTGGAGGCCGCGTGGCTTCTGGCTTCCAGACGTTTTGATGAGTTGTGCAAGGTGAGCATTTGCCGAAAGTCAATGTACAAGAGGCGCTCCGCTCGCGAATCGCTGCAGGCCCCGTAGTTGCTGGGCTGAATAGGAGTCTGCATGAGTGTGACCCTTGTACATTCGGGGGCGCGCTTGTGGTCCATCAACGCGCTGGCCGAAGAATTCGGCATCGACCGCCGCACAGTGAAGCGTCGCCTCGAGGGCATCCCTCCCGTAGGCGAAACCAAAGGCCATCCCGCCTGGCGGCTGCGCGATGTCGCCGTCGCGGTGATGGGGCCACAAGTCGCCTTGCCGGAAGATGACCCCGACAAGCTCCCGCCGGCCGAGCGGCTCACCCACTACCGGGCCGAGCGTGAAAAGGCCAAATGGCTGGCAGAACAACGATTCCAGATCCCTGTTGACGAGGTCGAGGAGGTCGTCGCCACGGCGTTCAAGTCCCTGGCCTCGGCGCTCGACACCCTTCCGGACGTGCTGGAGCGCGACTGCGCCCTGCGGCCCGAGGAGGTCGAGCGAGTGATCAGCGTAGTGGATGGCGCCCGAGAGGCTCTGTATCAGCAGCTGCTCGATGTGTGCAGCTTGCTGGACGAGACAGTCTATGAAGACAGCTGACATCGTCCGCAACACCGCCGAGATCATCCGGCCGCCTCGCCGCATCCTGGTGAGCGATGCTGCAGAGCAGAACCTGAAATTGAACGAGCCTGGCGGTTACCAGGGAGATTTTACCCTCGACGTCGCCCCCTACATGCGTGAGCCGATGGACCTGCTGTCCAGCCGGCGCTTCGAAGGCGTGGTATTCGTCGGCCCGGCGCGGTCGCTCAAGACCCAGGCCTTGATCGACGGCGGTTTCGCCTACACCGTCACCTGCGACCCGGGCGACGCGCTGATCGTGCAGATGAGCCAGGAGTCCGCGCGGGACTTCTCGCGCACCCGCATCGACCGCGCCATCCGTTACAGCCCCGAGCTGGCCTCGCGAATCGCCACCGGCCGCGCCGACGACAACGTCTTCGACAAGTTCTTCAAGAGCGGCATGGTGCTCAAGATCGGCTGGCCAGCCGTCTCCCAGTTGTCGTCGAAGTCGATCCGCTGGGTCTGGTTGACCGACTACGACCGCATGGACGATGACATCGACGGCGAGGGCGACGCCTGGTCGCTCGCGCTCAAGCGCACCCAGACCTTCCTATCGCGCGGCATGTGCTGCGCAGAGTCCTCGCCGGGGCGGGAAATGACCGACCCGGCCTGGCGGCGAAAGACACCGCACGAAGGGCCACCCTGCAAAGGGATTGTCGGCCTGTACAACATGGGCGACCGCCGCCGCTGGTACTGGCAGTGCCCGGACTGCAAGGAGTTCAGCGAGCCTGCGCCTGGCATCGGCAGCTTCGCCCTGCCGAGCATGGAGCAGCTCAAGGAGCAGATCCGCACCGCAGACCTCACCAGGCTGACCCGCGAGTGCGCCTACTTCGCCTGCCCACATTGCGGCAGCCTGATCAGCGAAAAGCACAAGCGCGCGATGAACCGCGCCGGCCTCTGGCTGATCGAGGGGCAGCAGATCGACCGCGACCGCACCATCAGCGGGGAGCCGCGGCAAAGCAAGGTCGCCAGCTTCTGGCTGGGGGGTATGGCCGCTGCGTTCCAGGGCTGGGAGTCCATCGTCGGCCGCTACCTGCAGGGCATGCATGCCTACGTCACCACCGGCGACGAGGAAATGCTCAAGACCACCACCAACCTCGACCAGGGCGCGCCCTACATGCCGCAGCGGGCCGAGTCGGTGCGCTCGCAGGATCTGCTGATCGTCCGCAAGGAGGAGGTGATCAAGTTCCAGGTGCCTGACGGCGTGCGCTTCATCACCGTCGCGGTGGACGTCCAGGCCGGCGGCAAGCCGCGCTTCGTCGTCCAGGTCGAGGGCTGGGGCGCTCACGGCGAGAACTGGCTGATCGACCGCTACAACATCCGCACCAGCAAGCGCCTGGACGAAGACGGCCAGCCGCTGCCGGTCGACCCGGCCGCCTACCTCGAAGACTGGGACCTGCTGGAGGAGGTCATGCAGAAGGCCTACCCGCTGGCCGATGGCAGCGGCCGGGCGATGCTCCCGGTCATGGTTGCCTGCGACTCCGGCGGCAAGGCCGGCGTGACCGAGCGGGCCTACGACTACTGGCGCAAGCTCAAGCGCGCAGGCCTGCACAAGCGCTTCATGCTCATCAAGGGCGACGGTGCCCCGAATGCACCGCGGCTCAAGGAAACCTACCCGGACAGCGACCGCAAGGACCGCAAGGCCAAGGCCCGCGGCGAGATCCCTGTCTGGAGGCTCAACACCAACATGATCAAGGATGCGGTGGACGCCGATCTGCAGCGTGAAGCACCAGGCCACGGATACCGCCACTTCCCCGAGTGGCTGGGCGACTGGTTCTTCGAGGAAATGACCTTCGAAGTGCGTACCCCGCAAGGCTGGAAGAAACCCGGGAAGGGCAACAACGAAGCCTTCGACCTTTCAGGCTACAACCGCGCCGCCGCAATCCGCCAGGGCATGGAAAAAATCGACTGGTCAAGCCCGCCGCCCTGGGCACGCGACTGGAACAACAACCCGAATGTGATCCAGGGCGAGCCCGGCCAGGTGGCGCAACCGCGTCCGATCGATCCGCCCAAGCCGAAACCCCAACGAACCGCCACCCGCCGGGTGCGCATGCAGGTAACCCGCTGATGGCCTACACCCGCGAACAGCTCCAGGCCGTCGAGGCCGCCATCGTCGCGCTGGCTGCCGGCGAGCGCGTGGTCGAAGTGCGCTTCGGCCCCAACGACTCCACCCGCTACGCCACCGCCGAGCTGCCGCAGCTGATCGGCCTGCGCGACCGCATGAAGGCCGAGATCCAGGCCAGCGAAAACAACGGCCGCCGCCTGCGGGGCTACCGACTCAACCACCGCCGGGGGCTGTGATGGACTTCGAAACCCTGCAATCCCGCGGCTTCCTGCTCGACGGCGCGCCGCTCCGGCCGCAGGCCAGCTACGATGCCGCCAGCCAGGGCCGGCGTATGAAGGACTGGGCGCCCGGATCGCCGGGGCCGACCCGGGCGGCCGTCGGCCAGATGTCCACCGTCCGCGCCCGCTCGCGCGATGCCGGCCGCAACAACGGCTGGATCGCCAACGGCGTGCGCAACTGGGTCAGCAACGAAGTCGGCGCCGGCATCAAGCCGCGCTCCAAGGCTCCGGATGCCACATTTGCTGCCGAGGCCAACCGCCTCTGGGACGAGGAGTTCTGCGCCGCTGCCGACTACGACGGCACGCTCGATGCCTACGGCCTCATGGCCCTGGCCGTGCGCTCGCGCAAGGAGGCCGGCGAGGTCTTCGTGCGCATCCGCCACCTGGGGCTGAACAGCGGTGCCCCGGTGCCCGTGCAGTTCCAGCTGATCGAATCCGAGCAGGTACCGCACACCCACAGCATGCAGTACGGCGACCGCGAGATTGTCGCCGGCATCGAGTTCGACGGGAACGGCAAGCGCTCGCAGTACTGGATGTACCGTCGCCACCCCTGCGATATGTCACCGAACGGCATGGAGCTGGTCCCGGTGCCGGCCAGCGAAGTCATTCACCATTTTGCTCCGCTGCGCCCCGGGCAGGTGCGGGGTATTGCCGAGACCGTCCAGGCGCTGATCAAGGCCCGCGACTTCGACGAGTACGACGATGCCGAGCTGACCCGCAAGAAGACCCGGGCCAACTACACCGGAGCCATCACCCGGCAGAGCTTCGACGACAGCGACTTCCAGTTCGACCCGTTCACCGGAGAGCCGCTGGAGGGCGGCGCCGCGCCGATGGTCAACATCGAGCCCGGCACCTTCCCGGCCCTGCTGCCAGGCGAGGAGATCAAGCTGTTCGACGCCGACCAGGGCGGTGCCTACGGGGAGTTCATGCGGCAGCAGCTGATGGGCGTGGCGGCCTCGCTGGGGATTCCCTACGAGCTGTTGTCCGGCGACATGCGCAACGTCAACGACCGCATCCTGCGCGCGCTGCTCAACGAATACCGCCGGCTGATCGAGCAGGCGCAGTGGCTCTACACCATCCCGCAACTGTGCCGGCGCATCTGGGAAGCGTTCATCGACGCAGCAGTGCTCGCCGGCCGGCTCAAGGCCCGCGACTACGCCACCAACCGCAAGGCCTACCTGGCGTGCGACTGGCGACCCCAGGCATGGCGCTACCTGCACCCGGTCCAGGATGCCCAGGGCGAGCTGATGCTCATCAAGGGCGGGCTCAGCTCGCGCGCTGCCGCTGCTGCCGAGCGCGGCTACGACGTCGAAGACATCGACCGCCAGAACCAGGCCGACACCGAGCGCGCCCAGGCCATGGGCCTGCAGTACAGCCACGACCCCGTGAAGGTCACCGACGAATAA
Organism: Azotobacter beijerinckii; assembly: GCF_900110885.1. GTDB lineage: Bacteria > Pseudomonadota > Gammaproteobacteria > Pseudomonadales > Pseudomonadaceae > Azotobacter > Azotobacter beijerinckii. The sequence goes on from NZ_FOFJ01000021.1 coordinate 59,557, forward strand.
TCCAACCGGAGCGCTCCATGCTCAAACCGAACCTGCTGTCCCGGCTGTTCAGCCGCGGGCAGGGCGGCCCGCTCGTGCCGCAAATCTATTCCCGCGTGGTCAACCGCCCGCTGCTGGTCGAGCCGGCCATGGCCGACGCCCTGATCGACGGCTGGATGCGCGGCGGTGTCGAGGCCGGCGCCGGCGCCGGAGGCGAGCCGCGGCAGATCCTCGAGCGGGTCGGCAATGTCGCCGTGCTCGACGTGTCCGGCCCGCTGATCGCTCGCGCCGTCGAGCCGGTCTGCGGTGTGGCGCCGACCAGCTACGAGGGCCTGATGCTGGCCTTCGACGAGATCGAGGCCGATGCCAACATCACCCACGTCGTGCTGCGCCTGGAAACCCCCGGCGGCGAGGCGGCCCAGGTGTTCGACCTGACCGATCGCATGGCCGAGCTGCGCAGCCGCAAGACCCTGATCGCCATGGTCGACGACTACGCCTACTCCGGCGGCTACGCCATCGCGGCAGCCTGCTCCGAGATCTGGATCACCCGCACCGGCGGAGCCGGTAGCATCGGCGTGGTCATCGGCCACCGCGAGGTATCCGAGGCCAACGCCAAGGCCGGCATCAAGTGGACCTACGTCCACTCCGGGGCCATGAAGGTCGCCGGCAACCCCAACGAGCCGCTGAGCGAAGAGGCCCGCACCTTCATGCAGGGCGAGTCGGATCGGCTGTACGACCTGTTCGTCGGCAGCGTGGCCCAGTACCGGGGCCTGTCTGTCGAGGCGGTGCGTGCCACCGAGGCGGGCATCCTGTTCGGCCAGAACGCCATCGACGCCGGCCTGGCCGACCACCTCGGCACCTTCCGCGAGCTGATGGCCGAGCTGCAGGGCGGCGCCTATACCCGCAAGGTGCCGCTGCGAGAGGAGTCCATGCCTCTGGAAGAGGAGGAGCTGCCGGACGATATCGAGATGCCCGAAGCCCCAGAAGAGGGGGATTCCGCCGCGCTTGCAGGCATGCACGATCAATCCGGCCAACTGTCGGCCGAGGCCGGAGCGCTGGACCCTGTTGTCCTTGCCGAGCGGTGCGCGACGCACGGGCTTGCCGCGCTCACCGCCACCGCCCTCAAGGAGCGCTGGAGCACCTCGCAGCTCGAGGCGGCCGTCGAGCACGCCCAGGAGATCCGCAACCTCTGCACCGCCGCCGGCATGGCGCAGCTGGCCGCCGACTACATCACGGCCGGCACCGGCGTCGAGGTGGTCCGCAGCGAGTTGGCCAGCCGCCTGCAGCGCGGACCGCACCTGAGCAACCGCCAGTCGGCGGTCGGCGGCACCCACAGCACTGCGGACGCTTGGCGCCGCACCATGAAGAAAATCGGAGCCTAACCCATGACCATCCTCACCCAAGGCGCCCGCACGGCAGAATTCCTGCTCTCCGAGGCCAACGGCCAGCGCTCCCGCGAGCAGATCACCGTCAACGCCATGGCCGGCAAGCTGGCGGCCGGCACCCTGCTGGCCAAGATCACCGCCGCCAATGCCGCCACCCCGAGTGCCGCCGGCGGCAACACTGGAAACGGCACGCTCGGCACCGTAACGGTCGGCAACGATGCCATCACCGGCACTTATGTCCTGACCATCACCGCCGCGGCGGCCAACGGCGGCGAGTTCAGCGTGGTCGACCCGAACGGCGATGCAGTCGGCGCCGGCGAGGTCGGCGTGCAGTTCAGCGCGGGCGGGCTGACCTTCACCCTGGCCGACGGCAGCACCGATTTCATCGTTGGCGACGCCTTCACCATCGCCGTCAATGCCGGCCTCGGCGAATGGGTCGCCTACGACGACGACGGCACCAACGACGGCCGGCGCGCCGCCACCGGCATCCTGTATGCCGCAGTCGATGCCACCGAGGCCGACGCCCAGGCCGCCGTCATCGTGCGCGACGCCGAGGTCGTGGGCGCGAAGCTGACCGGCCTCGACGCCAACGGCCAGGCCGACCTGCTCGCCCTGGGCATCGTCGTTCGCTAACCCCCCAAAAATTCACTTTCGAAACCGCCCCCGTGGCGGTTTCTTCGTTTCCGGAGAACGACATGGCGACTCTCGATATTTTCAACGGCGACGCCTTCACCGCGATCAGCCTGACCGACGCCATCAACACCCGACCGGAAGGGCAGCGCGTACCGACGCTGCTGGATTCCCTATTCGAAGTGGAGGGCGTCAACACTACCTCCGTGTTCATCGAGCGCGAGAATGACAGCCTCGCCCTGGTACCGGCCGGCGAGCGTGGCGCACCCGCCGACGTCACCACCGGTACGCAGCGCGACACCATCCCGTTTAAGACCCTGCACCTGCCGACCCGCTCGACCATCCGTGCCGATGAGGTGCAGGGCGTCCGTGCCTTCGGCTCCGAGACCGAGCTGGAAACCGTCATGGAGCTGGTCGGCAAGCGCCTGATGAAGATGCGCAACAAGCTGGAGGCCACCATCCGCTTCCAGCGGGCCGGCGCGATCACCGGCAAGATCTACGATGCAGACGGCCAGCGCCTGCTGCTCGACCTGCACCGACAGTTCGGCATCGAGCAGCAAAGCCAGTCCATGGCGCTGGGCAGCGACGCCACCAAGGTGCTCGGCAAGATCGTCGAGGCCAAGCGCAAGGCCGAGGACACCATCGCCGACAGTGGCCTCATTACCGGCTGGCTGGCGGTGTGCGGGCGTGGTTTCTGGGATGCCTTCACCGGCCACAAATCCACCACCGACGCTTGGGATCGCTTCCAGGACGGCCAGTTCCTGCGCACCGACATGCGCCCGATGGGCTTCCAGTTCGGCGGCGTCGAGTGGCAGGAGTTCTACGGCAAGGTGGGCGGTGTGGAGTTCATCGGCAGCAACGACGCCTACCTGATCCCGCGCGGCATCGACGGCCTGCTGGTCACCAAGTACGCCCCGGCGGACTACATGGACACCGTCAACACCATGGGCCAGGCGTTCTATGCCAGCCAGGAGCCATTGCCACACAACAAGGGCATCGACCTGGAGGCGCAGTCCAACCCGCTGAGCATCTGCACCCGCCCGCGGGCGATCATCAAGCTGACTGCCTGATGAACCGCCAGCAGCTCAAGGCGCGTGCCGCCCGCGACATCTTTCGGCGGCATCGGGAGGACTCGCTGGGCAGCTACCAGGACATGAGCAGCGGATTGCTCGATGGCCTGGAGTTGGTGCTGGCCCGCGACGTCGAGCGCGTCGGCGAGGACGGTGTGCTGCTGGTCGACCAGGTGCAGATCAGCGTCCGGGCCGAGCAACTGCCCAAGGTCCGCCGCGACGGGATGTTCACCCTGGACGGCAAAAGCTGGCTGGTCACCGTGCCAGTGCGCAACGACGGCGTGATCGTCACCGCCGCAGTGCGGCCGGCATGAGCGTCCGGGTCGGATTCAGGGGCGGTCGGGAAGCGCTGAAGCGCCTGGAAGCCGTCGACGAGAAGGCCAAGCGCGCCGTGCTCATGGCCACCAACGACACCGGCGAAACCCTGCGTGCCCAGATCCTCCGGGAGATGGGGGCAGCGGTGAACATCAAGCGCAACACCCTGCGCGAGCGGGTGATCCTGACCCGGGCGGCGAGCTGGAGTGGCCAGGTGCGCATCTGGGCGCGGCGCAAGGGGCTGGTGCTGAGCCATTTTCCGCACCGGCAGTTGTACCGGAAGCAGAAGAAGGGCAAGCGCCGTCGTGCCGGTGTACAGGTCAACGTCTCCGGCAGGACTCGCATTCTCCCGGGCGCGTTCATCGTCGAATCGGCGGGCTCCGGATCGACCAATGGCCTGATCTTCATTCGCACCGGCAAGCGCTCCAAGGCCGAGCGCCTCGGCATGGCCGCCGATGGCGGCGACCTGTCGCGCACGAAGATCCAGGCGCTCTACGGCCCGTCGCCCTCGCAGATCCTCAACAGCAAGCTCCCCGACTACCAGGCGGCAGGCCAGCGCATCCTGCGCGAAGAAATCGTCCGCCAGCTCAAGAGGACCAAGTTGTGAACCCGCTGAATCTGGCCGATCAGGCCCTGCTCGACCGCCTGCGCACCATCACGCCGGAAAACGGCTACCTGACCGACATCGGCAATCGCGTGCATGCCGGCTACCTCGGCGCGCTGCTCGAAGCCGATGAGGTCGAGTACCCGCTGATCGTCGTCCAGCCGGACGAGTGTCCCGCGCCGAACCAGCGCGGGCCTAGCTGGCTGGTCGGCCTCGGCCGCAAGGTGGTCGGCGCCGCCGATCCTGCCGGCGGTCTCGAAGCGCTGAATAACGTCTATTGCGACCTGCTGCGCTGCCTGGTCACGCCGAAAAGCACTCCCACCTCCTGGGGCCAGCCGGGACTGCACAGCGTCACCTTCAAGGAAATGCAGCAGTTCCTGGCCGACCACGAAGTCCCCAAGGGAACGGTAGTCATCTCGTTACACCTGCACACCTTCATCACTGGCCTCTGACCCGGAGAACCCCATGAGCGAACTCTATTCCCTGCAGGGCAGCTTCTTCAGTGCCGTCCGCAACGCCACCACCGGCAAGCCCGGCAAGCGCACCTGGCTTGGCAACGCCTCGGCCGCCAGCCTGGCGATTTCCGCCAACAAGTCCGACAAGAACGAATCGTTCGGCGGATCGCGCGGCCTCTACGGCTCGCTGATCACCGGCAAGAGCGGCACCCTGAACATCACCCTCGACGAGTTTCTGCTCGAGAACCTGGCCTTGGCCCTGCACTCCACCCCGGTCGCCATCGCCTCCGGCACGGTATCGGCCGAGGAGTTGCCGAGCGGGCTGGTGGCCGGCGACGAGGTGCAACTGGACCAGCGCTTCGTCTCCAGCCTGGTGCTGACCGACGGCAATGCCAGCCCGGTCACGCTGGTCGAGGGCACCCACTACGAGATCGTCTCGCTCGCCGGCGGCATCGTC
>NZ_FOFJ01000142.1 GCF_900110885.1 Azotobacter beijerinckii
TACCAGAACAGCTTCGCGGCCAACGCGACGATGCGCGACGACAACGAGACGCGGATCAACGTCGATTACACCTGGAAACTCTGGTAAGGGGCGGGGCAGAAAGGTTCGAGGCTCCCGCAGGAGCCTCGATGGTTTCGCTTACATGTTGGGATAGTTCGGCCCGCCGGCACCTTCCGGCGCCACCCAGGTGATGTTCTGGGCCGGGTCCTTGATGTCGCAGGTCTTGCAGTGCACGCAGTTCTGCGCGTTGATCTGGAAGCGCGGGCTGCCGTCGTCCTGTTTCACGATCTCGTAGACGCCGGCCGGGCAGTAGCGCTGCGCCGGCTCGTCGTAGAGCGGCAGGTTGCGGGTGATCGGGATGCTCGGGTCGGCCAGCCGCAGGTGGCAGGGCTGGTCTTCCTCGTGGTTGGTGTTGGAGAGGAACACCGAGCTGAGCTTGTCGAAGCTGAGCTTGCCGTCCGGCTTCGGATAGTCGATCTGCTTCGACTCGGAGGCCAGATTCAGGCAGGCGTGGTCCGGCTTGTCGTCGTGCAGGGTGAACGGGATCTTGCCGCCGAACAGGTTCTGGTCGATGAAGTTGAAGGCCCCGCCGGCCAGCGCGCCGAACTTGTGGAGGGCGGCGCCGAAGTTGCGGCTGCAGAACAGTTCCTCGTACAGCCAGCTGGACTTGAACGACTCGACGTAGCCGTTCAGCTCGTCGCCGCCCTGGCCATCGCCGGCGAGGGCGGCAAGGACGGCGTCGGCGGCCAGCATGCCGGACTTCATCGCGGTGTGGCTGCCCTTGATCTTGGCGAAGTTCAGGGTGCCCAGGTCGCAGCCGATCAGCGCGCCGCCGGGGAAGACCATCTTCGGCAGCGAGTTCAGGCCGCCCTTGCAGATGGCGCGGGCGCCGTAGGCCACCCGCTTGCCGCCTTGCAGGTACTGGGCGATCTTCGGGTGGTGCTTGTAGCGCTGGAACTCGTCGAAGGGCGACAGGAAGGGGTTGCTGTAGGACAGGTCGACGATCAGGCCGACCACCACCTGGCCGTTCTCCAGGTGATAGAGGAAGGAGCCGCCCGGGTTCTCGTCGTCCAGCGGCCAGCCGGCGGCGTGCACGACGAGGCCCTGCTCGTGGCGGGCCGGGTCGATGTCCCAGATTTCCTTGATGCCGATGCCGTAGTGCTGGGCGTCGGCTTCGCCGTCCAGCGTGTAGCGGGCGATCAGCTGCTTGCCGATGTGGCCGCGGCAGCCCTCGGCGAACAGGGTGTACTTGCCGCGCAGCTCCATGCCGGGGGTGTAGCTGTCCTTCGGCTGGCCTTCGCGGTCGACGCCCAGGTCGCCGGTGACGATGCCGCGCACCACGCCGTTTTCGTCGATCAGCGCTTCCTGGGCGGCGAAGCCGGGGTAGATCTCCACGCCCATGGCTTCGGCCTGCTGGGCCAGCCAGCGGCACAGGTTGCCCAGCGAGATGATGTAGTTGCCCTCGTTGTGCATGGTCTTGGGCACAAGGGCGTTCGGCAGCTTGATGGCCTTCTCGGCACTCTTGAACAGGTAGATGTCGTCGCGCTTGACCGGGGTGTTCAGCGGGGCGCCCAGTTCCTTCCAGTTGGGGAAGAGCTCGTTCAGCGCCCGCGGCTCGAAGACGGCGCCGGAGAGAATGTGGGCGCCGACTTCGGAACCCTTCTCGACCACGCAGACGCTGATCTCCCGACCTGCCTCGGCGGCCTGCTGTTTCAGCCGACAGGCGGCGGACAGGCCGGCCGGACCGGCGCCGACGATGACGACGTCGAATTCCATGTATTCGCGTTCCACAAATATCTCCTGCTCGGGGCTCTCTTCGCGTGTTCCCTGGTGAGGGCCGGCCATTATATATCCGAGCCCTCCGGGCGAACCAATGCAAAGACGGGGCGAAGCGCCCCGCAGGCGGCTGCCGGAGCCCATGAAGGCCGGGCCGCTCTCGGTTGACCGGGCGGTGGCCTGAGGTCAAGATACGGCCGTTTTACGCTCGCCGCAGGGGGCTGACGTCGGCTCCGGCCGTCAACCACAGGCCATGGCTTGCCTTGGCGACATTTCATTTACCGGAGAGTAACGAGGAATCCATGAAGGTTCTTGTAGCTGTCAAACGAGTGGTCGACTACAACGTCAAGGTTCGCGTCAAGGCGGACCACTCCGGCGTCGACCTGGCCAACGTCAAGATGTCGATGAACCCGTTCTGCGAGATCGCCGTGGAAGAAGCGGTGCGGCTCAAGGAAAAGGGCATCGCCAGCGAGATCGTCGCCGTGTCCGTCGGCCCGGCCCAGGCCCAGGAGCAGCTGCGCACCGCCCTGGCCCTCGGCGCCGACCGCGCGATCCTGATCGAGAGCGACGAGGAGCTCGGCTCCCTGGCGGTGGCCAAGCTGCTCAAGGCGGTGGTCGACAAGGAGCAGCCGCAGCTGGTGATCACCGGCAAGCAGGCCATCGACAGCGACAACAACCAGACCGGGCAGATGCTCGCCGCGCTGACCGGCTACGCCCAGGGCACCTTCG
>NZ_FOFJ01000137.1 GCF_900110885.1 Azotobacter beijerinckii
GGCTTACCAGAGCTTCCTGTCACTCACCAGCCATGTGCTCGAGGTGCTATCAGGTTACGGCGAAAAATATCTGATTAATTTTGTATACTAACTTATTACGGCGACGGACTCCAAGGCCTGAGTGCCATGGACCGCCACGTCATCGCCAATATGGGAGCGGAACTGGGAGCGACGACGAGCGTCTTCCCTTCCGATGCCGTCTTGAAGGCGTTTCTCGCCTCCCGCGGCCGCGAAGAGGCGTGGATCGAGCTCGTCGCCGACGAAGGATCTTCCTACGGCGAGGAAATCGAGATCGACCTCTCCACGCTTGTGCCGCTGATCGCCTGTCCCAGCAGCCCCAGCAACGTCGTTCCCGTCAGCGAGGTGGCCGGAAGGCCGGTACACCAGTGCGTCGTCGGCTCCTCGGCCAATCCGGGCCTGAGGGATTTTGCCATCGTAGCGATGATGCTCGAGCACCATGGCGTCCACGAGGACGTCTCTCTCGACATCAACCCCACCTCGCGCCAGATCCTGGAAAATCTCACCGCGCTGGGCTATCTCGGCACCCTCATCCACCGCGGCGCACGCATCCACCAGGCGGGGTGCGGCGGCTGTATCGGCATGGGCGAGGCCCCGGCGACGCAAAGCATCAGCCTGCGCACCATGCCGCGCAACTTCCCCGGCCGTTCGGGCACCCAAGAAGACCAGGTCTACCTCTGCAGCCCCGAGACCGCGGCCGCCTCGGCGATCACCGGGGTCATCACCGATCCCTGCACGCTCGATTTTCCCTACCCCCGCTTCAAGGAGCCCGAGCGCTACGTTCTCAATACCGAGGCCCTCGCGCCACCGGCCGAAGACGGTCGGCTTGTCGCCCTGATCAAGGGGCCCAACATCGCTTCCTTGCCCGAATTCAACCCGCTTCCGGACGCACTCTCGGGACCGGTGCTGATCAAGACCGGCAACAACGTCTCCACCGACGAGATCCTGCCCGCGGGGGCGAAGGTTTTGCCCTTGCGCAGCAACATCCCCGAGATCGCGAAGTTCACCTTCTATCAAATCGACTCGGGGTATTACGACCGGGCGATGCAGCAGCAAGGCGGTACATCGTTCATCGTCGGCGGCGAGAACTATGGCCAGGGTTCGAGCCGCGAACACGCTGCTCTGGCCCCGCGCTACCTCGGCGTGCGCGCGGTACTGGCGAAGAGTTTCGCGCGCATCCACTGGCAGAACCTCTGCAACTTCGGCATCGTGCCCCTGAGTTTTGAAAAGGATGCCGACTACGATGCGATCCATCCCGGCGACTGGCTCACGTTGCCCAAGATCAACGAGGAGATCCGGAGCGGCGACCGTGTCACCGTCGTCAACACGACGCAGGGGGCCTCTTTCACGATGCGTCATGCCATGACGCCACGGCAGGTGCAGATGGTCCTCGAGGGCAGCATCATCAAGATATGTCGCAACTGCCGTCAAAAGTAGCTACCGCTTCGCCAGCAGTCGCCAGTTGCACACTTGATCGCACAAGCTGTGCCCAGCCAACTGCGATCCGGAGTCACCTTGGCGTACTACCTCCCGCTCGACCTGCGCCTCGCCGGCCACCTTGTCCCGCAGAGTCCAGCAGGTGGCGACCTTACCCATTACTGCTGGCCATTGGCTACCTTGGCTTGGAGTGCACCATCCGGACGATGGCCTGAACGATGCCGTTGATGACCAGGTGTCGCCTGGCGCGGGTGGTGGCCACGTAGAGCAGGTTCAATTCGTCGACCCGCTGCTCCGGGGAGATTTTCTCGTCATTCCAAAAGCCGCGGTGGAATCAGCCGCTCTTCAGCCTCCCTCTTGGTGGGGAATATCGAAAGCCAGATGGCTGGCAGGGAAATAATCGTATATCCCGTTGACATATCCATGGCTAGACCTATCATGGGATATATGCTTAACATATCCCAAGAGGTGCAGCGTGGAACAAGGCTCTGTTTTCTTGAGTAACCGCAGTCAGGCGGTGCGCCTGCCTAAAGCCGTAGCGCTTCCTGATGACGTGAAGCGTGTCGATGTTGTTGCCGTCGGCAGGGCCAGGATCATCACCCCTGCGGGTGAGTCATGGGATAGCTGGTTCGATGCCGAGGGCGTCACTGCCGACTTCATGACTGAACGGGAGCAGCCTGCCGATCAGGAGCGAGAGGCCTTTTGATGCTCAAGTTCATGCTCGACACCAACATCTGCATCTTCACCATCAAAAACAGGCCTCAGCAGGTGCGCGAAGCGTTCAAGCGCTACCATGGCCAGATGTGCATTAGCACGGTAGTCTTGATGGAGCTGATCTACGGAGCGGAGAAATCCGCAAACCCCGAGCGGAACTTGGCGGATATCGAGGGTTTTGCGGCAAGGCTGGAGGTACTGAAGTACGACCAGAGTGCCGCGGCACACACAGGTCAGCTTCGCGCAGAGTTGGCTAAGGCAGGCACACCGATTGGCCCCTACGACCAGATGATTGCCGGGCATGCCCGTTCACAGGGCTTGATTCTGGTCACGAACAACCTACGCGAGTTCGACCGAGTACCGGGCCTGCGTATCGAGGACTGGATAGCTCCCAGCACGTAATTATCGCTCAACCCTGCTCCTGATTAGCAATGATGCTCAGCCACCCCGAATCACCCGCAGGGGGTGTGGCGGGCAACGCGCGACTGCCACGAGGAGTCGCGCAGGCAGCG
>NZ_FOFJ01000035.1 GCF_900110885.1 Azotobacter beijerinckii
CTCAGGGTGTCGTTGTCGACCTCGCCCTTGTGGGAACTGCCGGAGCCCCAGTAGCCGCTGCTTCGGTAACCTTCGGCACGGCCGCTGGAACTGCCGTTCGCACCGTCGGAGTTGCTGGTCCAGTAGCGCAGGTCGCTCTTCAGCGCGCCGACCGGCAGCGCCCAGTTGTGCACCAGGCCGAAGAAGTGCTGCTCGTAGAAGTCGTCCAGGTTGCTGTAGTAGTACTGCAGCGTCAGTGCCTTGGTGGCCTTGTAGTCGACGCCGCCGTAGTAGAACTCGTTGCTGCGCTGATTGTTTGCCGCGCCGCCGATGAACAGGGCCTGGCTGTCGGTGGAGTTACGCTCGGTGGAGTGCTCGAGCCGGCCGCCGACGAAGGTCAGGTTGCTGAACTCGTTGGAGGTGACCTGTGCCCCGTGGAAGAGCTGCGGCAGCAGGCGACCGTCGTTGCTCTTGAGGATCGGCAGGGTGGGACGCAGCACGCCGACCTCGGCGATGGTCTTGGAGATGCGCATCTTGCCGGTCGCGTTGAGACGACCGTAATCTTCCTGGGACTTGCCGTTGGATTTCAGCGGGAACATGCTGCCCGCGCCGGGGGCGCGCTCGGCACCCGCCTTGCCGGCACGACCGCCGCCATCCAGGCGAACGCCCTCCTGGGCGATCACGTCGAGGCCGAAACCGACGAAGCCCTCGGTGAAGCCGGACTTGTACTCGAAGAGGAAGGCCTGGCCCGTCTCGTCGATCCGGGGACGATCCGAGTTGCGGTCGTCCTGGTTCATGTAGAAGGTCCTGAAGCCCAGGGTGGCCTTGCTGTCCTCGATGAAGCCGGCAGCCGCCGCCTCCTGCACCGTCATCGGCAGCCCCAGGGTACCGGCCACCACGGCCAGGGTCAGCGTGGACTTCCTGTTCATTGCTCGCTTCTCCGGCCGGCGCATCAGACGATATCTCCGGTGCTGGTCTTAACAGTGCGGATAGACACGACGGTACCGGCAGAAGCCTGGGCCGAGACGCCCTGCGCCTGGGCGCTGGCGAAAACACCGGCGAAGTGCTTGCGGATCATCAAGGATTCCCCTTTTCATCGAAAATTTGAAAAACACACGTAAGTGTTTGGCGTATCGCTGGAATGGGGCGGAATCATGGCGGGGCTTTGTTTCAAAAAAATTTCTTGAGCGAAAATATCCAATGGCTGCGGAACTTTCTTCGTAAAGACCGGTGAAAAGGCTGCCTGTCACGATCAGGGAGTATCCTGTAGCCCGACATCGCAAACGGACTGTGAGCCTTTATCGAGCGTAAGCGCGAAAGGTTAATTCAAGCTGAACGGCTCCCCGGTCAGCCAGTTGCTTCCCGGCATGACCGGCGCCGGATGTGACACCCCAGGAAAAAGGAGGAAACCATGGGTTCCACCCTGCAGATCGAAGCCACCGACGGCAGCGGTCGCTTCGATGCCTATGTCGCCCTGCCGCCGAGCGGCCGCGGTCCGGCCGTGGTCATCGGACAGGAAATCTGCGGCGTCAACGCCAACATTCGTGCCGTGGCCGACCGTTATGCCGGGGAAGGCTACGTCGCCGTCGCGCCCGACCTGTTCTGGCGCATCGAGCCGGGCGTCGAGCTGGGTTACGAGGGCGCCGACCGGGAGAAGGCCTTCTCCCTCTTCGGCAAGTTCGATGTCGACAAGGGCGTCGAGGACATCGTCGCCACCTTCGCGGCGGCACGCCGGATGCCCGAGGTGGACGCCGCGGCCGGCGCCGGTTTCGTCGGTTTCTGCCTGGGCGGCAAGCTCGCCTACCTGACCGCCGCCCGCAGCGACGTCGCCTGCTCCGTCGGCTACTACGGCGTCGGCATCGAGCACCTGCTGGAGGAAGCCGCGAACATCCGCGGCCGTCTGGTGCTGCACATCGCCGAGGGGGACGCCTTCTGCCCGGGCAAGGTCCGGGCGGCGATCCACGCCGGCCTGGACGGCAGGCCGAACGTCGAACTGTACGACTACCCCGGCTGCGAGCACGCCTTCGCCCGCAGCGGCGGCCTGCGCCACAACCCGGCCGCCGCCGAACTCGCCCACCAGCGCAGCCTCGCCGCCCTGCGTCGGGAAATCGGTCCGCACTGAAAGATGCCTGGGGTCTGGAAAGCCTCGGGAAGGGCGTGAAAAGGCGAACCGGGCAGACCGCCTGAGCGGCCCTGCCCGATCGCGCCGGACCTGCGGGTCAACCCCGCGGGAGCGGGGAGCGCTCGTTGACGACTGGCGCGGTTGCAGGTTGTCCGGGTTCATCCCCGCGGGCACGGGGATTGCCGGAAAGTATATCGGCGAGGCGGGCCGCCTCATTGACCGGCTCCGGCTCGACGGGCTGCCATTCGTCGGAAAATCCGGCGAATGGCAGCCCGTCGAGTCATCCCCGCGGATGCGGGGAACACCGCGCCACGCTGAGCAGGCCGCAGCCGAAGGCCTTGGCCGGGCCGATGCCCACCGCCAGGGCGTGGCCGAAAGCCTCCGGGTTCTGCACCCGGAGCACGCCCTCGAAACAGGCCCGCTGCACGCTGATGCGCCCGTTGCCCTTGCGCCCGATCAGCACATCGCTGGCCGTCACCAGGGCCGCCTCGACAGTGAAGCCATGACGTCCGCCCTGCCGGTCGAGCCAGGCCAGTTGCTCGGTCTCCCCCACCAGGCCGTAGCGTTTGCCCTGGCGGCTGACGGTCGGATTGGCCTGCAGGCGGAAGCGGTAGCGCGCGCCGCCCTCGATCCACTCCTCCAGCGCCAGCCGCTTGCCCTCGACGGGCCGTTGCAGGTAGTTGGGCAGCGCCTGCAAGGCCGACCAGTCGGCCTCGACGACGGCCTGTACCAGCACCACGGGCGTGGCCCAAGCATTGCTGCCCGCCTCCAGGCGCCAGAGAAAGCGCGCGGGCCGGGTCTGCGCACCCGCGGCGAAGGCGCGGGCCAGGGTGCGGTGCATTTCGTAGGGATCGCTCAGGTCGCGGCGGGCCTGGGCGCTGCGCGGGTCAAGCGTCAGCCTGGTCAGGTGCATGCAGCACTCCCGATTTCACGAAGCGCGGGCCGAAACGCCGCTCGGCGAACGGCGCCAGCGGTTGGTCCAGACGGATGGCGCCCTCCCGCTCGTCCTCCAGCAGGCAACGCAGCGGCTGCCCCCGGTCGGCCCGCTGGGCCGGCGCCAGGCGCGGGTAACCGGCCAGGGCCTGCTCCAGGGACAAGGGCGAGAGGCCGTCCGCCAGCCAGACCGGCAGGCCGGGGACAAAACTCTTGCGCCCCAGGGCCAGCGGCCAGAACGGCGCGCGCAGGGCGGCATGGATGCACGTCAGCAGGCGTTCGTCGGCGCCCTCCAGGCCGACCAGAAACGCCGCATCCGCCAGGTGGAAACGTGGGCTGAGCACGGTACGGCGCAGGTCGGGCTTGCCGCTGGCGAGCAACACGCCCGTGGCGGTCTGGTAGTCGCGCATCGGTACGCCTTCGCGGTCGACCCGCACGCCCATGCGCAGGGCCGCCAGGTCGGCCACCGGCTCGCCGCGGTCGCGCCCGAGGGCAGCACAGACGAGGCCGAGTACGCCGGACTTGGACGGCTCCAGTTGCGTGTCGCGCTCGTCGAAACGGCTGGTGGTGCCCCAGGACTGCAGCGGCCCCTGCAGGCGCATCAGTAGGGTGGCCATGCTCAACGCGCCAGCCGGGCCGCGGCCTGCTCGCGCACCCAGGCCGCCAGTTCGTTGAGGTTCGCCGCCCGCCGGCCCTTGTGCGCCGGCCAGGCCTCGCTCAGATCGAGGTAGGCCCACTGGTCGCGGCGGTCGGCATAGAGGGCCGCCAACTGATCTTCATGGCCGGCGAGCAACTCGACCGACTGGCGACTCAGCGACCTGTCCGCCCGCGGACTCACCGGCTGCTCGAAGGCGTTGGCCAGGCTCAGCGGGCTGCCATGGCGCAGGCAGACCCCGACGAAGCTGGGCAGGTTGTGCGCGGCGAAGCTGTTCTGCTTGCCCGTGGGAATGGCGCGCACCATGGCCTGGGTAAAGGCCTCCAGCGCCGACAGGGTCAGTTCGCAGTCGCCCTGCAGGTTGCCCAAGAGCTTGCGCGCATCGACCACCGCATAGCGGTAGAGGGTCGCGGAATTGAACTCCAGCTGGCCGATCATCCCGGCACCGGCTTCGTCCGGCCCGCCCTTGTCGTCGACGGCGGTGAAGTAATCGAACTCGCGCTCGACGCGGTGGGTGCTGATGGCGTGCGCCACTTGGCAGGCCGCACTCTGGTTGACCTCCGGCAGGTCGGCCAGCATGCGGCCGAACAGCGCCACATCCACCGCCTTGCCACCATCGAGCAGGGCCTTGGCTTTCTTCACCACCTCGGCCGGCGCGCGGGCCTTGGCTTCCTTCTTGCCCTTCTTCTCGCCACCGGCGGATGCAGCGGCCAGTTCGTCCCAGTGCTGCTCGATCAGCCCGGCGAAGCCGGCGATTTCCGCCTCGCCGAGAAACAGCAGGTATTCGGTCTTGCCGTCGTCCTTGAGCTTGAGGCCGGCGGCGGCCAGGGCGGTCTCGATTCGCCCCTGCGCTTCGAGCGGGTCGCGGCCGGCCAGGCGCTCCAGCAGCAGGGCCTGGAGTTTCCGGGTGCGCACCCCGCGGAACTCCGGCGCCACCAGTTCGTGCTCGCGGGCGGCCAGGCGGATGGCGCGCTTGAAGCACTGGCTGCTCACCCGCGCCCGGCGGTGACCGCCGAACAGCGCGTCCTTGGGCGCGCCGGTGTCGTCGCGGTTGAGATTGGACGGGGCGAAGTTCTGGATCAGGTGGAATTCGATGAACAGACTCATGGTGTCCTTCTCAAGCGTTGCCAGGGGTTGGCGCCCGTTCACTGGCCGGAGCCGCCAGCGCCCGGTAGAAATCCCGCGCCCAGCGCTGGCGCACGAGGTCGCGCCGCTCGGGGTCGATCCGCGGGTCGAGCCAGCGGTTCAGATCCTCGAGCAAGGCGGCGTAGTCCAGCGCCAGGTCGCCGGCCGCCAGCAGGCTGACGACCCGGCGCAGGTAGGTCGCCAGGTTCTCAGCATCGGCTCCCAGCAGGGCGATGAAACGCTGCTCGATGCCGGCGCTGTCGCGCCGGCGCATCAGCTCGCCCAGGCTGCTGGCCAGACTCCTCCCGGCCTGCCGGGGGTGCGTGGCGTACAGACCGGCCACCACGTAGAGCGCCGGGCGCGAGGCACCCTGGGCGTGCCGTTCGGCCGCGACGAAAGGCTCGACGTACGGATAGGCCGGCGGATAGGCGCCGGGGGCGAAGCCCAGGCTGCGGCGCAACTCCGCCAGGGCAGCGCGGTCGTGCTCGTGCAGGCTTTCCAGGTGCGCGATGAAGCGCTGTGCGTAATCGCTCATGCTCGGGCCTCCTCGTCGGCGACGGCAGCGTGGTCCTCCGCGGGACGCAGCGGACTCAGGCACGCCAGCAAGCGTGGATAGGCGCGGGCCTCGGCACGCAGCGCCTTCGGCGAGCGGCCCAGGCCGTCGCAGGCCGCCTGCCAGGCAGCCTGGGCCGCCGCCAGCAGGGTCTGCGACCAGAGGGCCTCGGCCCGCGCCAGATCGTCCGAATCGCCACTGCCGAGCAGGGCCATCAGCCGGCCCAGGGCACGCTCGGCCGTGGCGAAATAAAGCGCCGGCGCCGGTCCGGCATCGAACAGGGTGCGCGCCCTGGCCCCGGTATCCTTGCCGGCGGGATCGGGCCGAATTTCGGCGAGCATGCCGGCAGCCAGCATGCGGATATCGCCGAACAGCGCTTCGGCGCGGCGCAGTTGCCGGCGCAGCGCGTTGGCGCAATCCGCCGAGGCCAGCAGCGCCGTCGGCAGGACGATGCGCTCGGAGCGCCAGCGCAACAGCTTGGCCTGGTCGCTGGCCAGGCCGGCCACCAGCACAGGCTGCTCGCCGCCGCCCGCAAGAAACTGCAGGTTGGCCGCCCAGCCCAAGACGGCCGCCGGCTGGGAAGCCAGACCTTCGTCCTCGGGCAGCAAGGCCGGCAGATCGCGCCAGAACGCGCGGCCCTCGGCGAAGCTCAGCCGCACCGGGCCATGGCTGCCGGCCCGGTAGCTGGCCATGGGATCGGGCGCCTGCGCATCCTCGGCCAGGGCGATGCCGGCGGCGAAGCGTATCCACTGCACCCGGCCCTCCTCGTCGGACAGCAACAGCACGGCACGGGCCAGACGGCTGTAACGATCGTTGGGACCGCTCGCCAGCCTCGGCTCGCCGCGCAGTTGCGCGACGCCCGGCGGGGCCTGCTCCCAGCTGGGCAGATCCTCGTGCCCGGCCGGAGTAGGCGGATGCAGGGCCAGGCAGAGGCCTTGCGCCAAGGAGGCGCCAAGGGGCATGACCGCGGCGGTATTGGCCAGCGCACCGGCCTTGTCGGCGTCGCGCAGGACCTTGACCAGACCGCCCGGCGTGAACTGCAGAAAGCCCAGCAGGGTGCGCAGCGCATCGGCGGCGGCGATGGGGCGCGGCGCCAGATCGCAGGAGTGATCGAACAGCACCGGCGCATTGCCGCTGGCGCTGGCCAGGGAAATCTGCGACCAGGGCTTGTGCCGGTCGCGGGTTTCCACGGCACCGGCCAGCGCCGCGACCTGCATGAAGGGCCGCTCGGGATGGAACAGCCAGAAACGTTCGCGCCAGTGCTCCAAATAGTCGCGCACGGCCTCGGCCGGCAGGCCCTGGCGATACCAGCGCGCCCGCTCGGCATCCGTCCAGCGTCCCTGAGCGCAACTCAGCGCGCGATGGACGATGGCCAGCAGCAGGCGGTACTGGGCGATCAGGCTGGGCGGCGCGGTTTCCGCCAGGGCACCGATTTCGCCGGCGCGCTCGAACAGCTCCAGCAACCCCAGGTCGCAGACCTGCCCGTCCTGCAGACGCACCGGCAACCAAGGCTCGTCGAGCAGGTTGAAGCGTCTGTTCATGCCTGGTCCTCGGGCGAAGTAAGCGGGCCTTGGTAGACCAGCCCCGACTTGTCATCCAGCCGCACCGTCAGCCGGCCGAGCGGCAGGCAGCCCCGCCCCCGCGGCAGCGGCTGGAGACGGCGCAGCAACGGATGCTCGGCGAAGGCCCGCGGCGCCTGCGCGTGAGCCTCGGGCCGCGTGCGCCGGTGGCGATGCAGGCGGCCGGCGCGCTGCAGGGGACGCGCGCTCAACGCCGGGCGCTGGACGATAGGCCCGATCAACCGATCCACCGTTACCGCCTCGCGCAGCAAGACGACGCTGTGCGACCAGCCGATGGCCGGCAGGGACCGGGCCTCGACCTGCGGCGGGAGTAGGGAGAATCGGGATGCCATGTATTACCTCCTGTCGCGGCACTGGAAACCGGTCCCGGTTTCCCGCGTCGGAAACTACCCCGACAAGAGATAGAGTCACAATGCCACTATACCCTTTCAAATTTTAACAAGCCTTTCCGAGTGCCCGCTCCGCTTTTGTACCAAAGTACCAACTCCTGCAAACAGTAAAGACCTCGGCCGGCCACTTCGTGCGAATAGGCTAGAATCCGGGGCGCCGCGCACACCGACCGCCGCCCGTCTCCCCCTCCAGCCATCGAGGCCGCCATGAAAGACCAGCTCCAGGAACTCATCCGCAACATCAGCTCGGGCTGTCTCAGCGAAGAAGAGATCGCGCGGATCGCCGACGAGGCGGCGCAGGCTTACGCCGATCCGCAGGCCTTCCTCGCGGCCAATCCGGACATCAACTACGACGACAGCTTCCCTATTCCGCTGGGCGAGTGGATGGTGGTCGGCAGCCTGCCGGAGACGGTGCTGTTCCAGGGGGACACTCATGAAGCGCTGTTCGAGCAGATCGTCGCCTCGTTCGGCCCGGAGGTATCCTTCGTGCTCAAGCCCAAGCAACTGCACAAGGTGGAGCCGCTGAAGGCGCTCAACCGCATCCAGGTACAGCTGGGCAGCCTCTACCCGGAAAAGGGCGGCTACGTCCTGCTGGACTTCAGCGCGCCGCTGGACGACGAACTGCAGGCCGTGCTGGTGTACACCTGCGACCTCGAGGCGACGCTGCAGCTGGCGGCCGCGGTGGGCATCCACGCCGCCCCGTCCTACGAAGCGCTGCGCGCGGAACTGGGCGCCTGAGCGAGCCGGCCGATGCCCACCGCGCGCCGCCTCGCCAATCCCCTCCGCCTCTGGCGCCTGGCCTTCTTCGGCTGCCTAGCGGCGGTGCTCGCGCTGTCCCTGACCAAGAACGTCACTCCGCCGCTGGACACCGGCTGGGACAAGAGCAACCACCTGCTGGCCTTCGCCGTGCTGGCCTTCCTCGGCCGCCTGGGCTTTCCCGAACGGCGGCACTCGGTGCCGGCCGGCCTGCTCCTCTACGGGATCGCCATCGAGGGCCTGCAGGCGCTGACCGGCTACCGCACCGCCGACTACCGCGACCTGCTTGCCGACCTGTTGGGCATCGCCCTGGGCAGCCTGATCGCCGCCGGCTGGCTGTGGCGCAAGCGCTAGGTGCCGAACGTCGCCCGTCCCGTCGGTAGCCCTCGCCGGCGCTTGCCTTGCTCCATCGGACCACTATCATCTTATCCAGCTCTCCCGGCCTTACGGCGGGGAGATCCGGGACGTGCGGTCCAGCAGTCCAACCCCGGACAGACCGTCAAGTCAACGCGAGCAGTAACCGCTTGGCGCCAGGAGCGGCCGTCGGTGGAAAGCCACGGCTTCCAATCAGCCCGTTCGATAGCCACGACCCGGAGAATGCGAGAGAAGGATCACGCCACGCGTGACAGGCTATCCCCCCTGCCCGGCGAGACAGGGACTTCTCGCGAATACGGATGAACGCTCCCATTCTTGTCGGCGCATGCGGTGCCGCTGCGCTGTTGTTCGCAAGCTCCCTTCCCGCTGCCGAACCGACCTGTCGGGTCATCCGCGTACAGGACGGCGACAGCCTGACCTGCCTGAGCGCGGCCAAGCAGCGGATCGAGATTCGCCTGGCCGATCTCGATGCCCCGGAAATCGCCCAGCCCTACGGGCAACTGGCCCAGTTGCAGCTATTTCGACTGGTCTACAACAAGAGCGTCCGACTGGAGGTCGTCGAGCAGACGCGCTACGGCCCCAAGGTGGCCCGCGTCTATCTCGACGATCTTTACGTCAATGGAGAAATGGTCCGCCAGGGGGCGGCCTGGGTCGACGGCGATCCGCACCTGACACCGCTGGAGACCGAAGCCAGGTCGCTGCAGCGCGGCCTCTGGGGATTGCCGCAGGCGGAGATCGTGCCGCCCTGGCAATGGCGCAGCGAGCGGGGCGATCGGCTCAGCCGCCGCTAAAGCCCGGCTGACGCAGAAAGGCGGCCACCTGCCCGGCCTCGAAGGGCCAGTCCAGTTCGTCGCCGTTGTCCTGTCGCCGCAGCACGGGGATGCGCAGTCCATAGTGCGCGACCCGACTCTCGTCCTCGGCGATGTCGACCAGCTCGACCTGCAAGCCGTTTTCGACGAAAGGCATCAACAAGCCCTCGGCCAGCTCGCAGAGATGGCAGCCGAGAGTTCCGAACAGTTGGCACTCGGGAAGCATGGGGAGCCGTCTCACGACAATGAACTTGTTGAAGTTTAACATGCAGCCAAGACACCCTATGCCGCGCACAAGAGGCCGCCCAGGCAGGCGACCTATCCCGGCCGCCACCGGCATTCGGCGGCCGGCCACCACGAGATGAGGACCATCCAGCATGACCACGGACAGCAGCCAAACCCCGTCGGCACCCTCCGAGAGCTGCACCTGCTGCGCGCCGGGCGCGTCGGCCTCGGTGCACCGTCGCAACCTGCAGCGCGCCCAGCAGGCGGTGATCGACGAATTCCACGCCCTGCTCGACGACACCGAGCGCCTGCTCCGCTACAGCGCCGAAGCGACCGGCGACGAG
This sequence comes from Azotobacter beijerinckii, assembly GCF_900110885.1. Taxonomy (GTDB): domain Bacteria; phylum Pseudomonadota; class Gammaproteobacteria; order Pseudomonadales; family Pseudomonadaceae; genus Azotobacter; species Azotobacter beijerinckii. The sequence goes on from NZ_FOFJ01000035.1 coordinate 9,846, forward strand.
GCGGACGAACTGCGGGCGAAGATCGAAGGCAACCTCGGCCGCGCCCGCGAGGCGCTCAAGGACAGCGAAGGCCGCCTGCGCGAGCAGGGACAGGCGGCGCTGCAGGCCACCGAGGCCTACGTGCACAGCCATCCCTGGCAGTCGCTCGGCATCGCCGCCGGGATCGGCCTGCTGCTCGGCCTGCTGGCCGGTCGCCGCTGAGTGCCCGGGGAGTCGTCGCCAATGGATGCCTCGCCACCGCCGCCGTCCGGGGAAGACCGCCAGCCGTCCCTGAAACGGTTCGGCGGAGCCCTGCTCGGCCTGCTGCAAAATCACCTGGAACTGCTGGGCCTCGAACTCCAGGAGGAGAAGACCTACGCCTTCCGGCTATTCCTCTTCGCCAGCCTCTGCCTGCTGTTCGGCCTGCTGCTGCTGATCGGCCTGTCGACGGCCGTGGTCGTCGCCTGCTGGGACAGCCACCGCCTGGCCGCGATCTTCGGCCTCTGCCTCGCCTACGGCCTGGCCCTGCTGTTCTGCATCCTCCGCACGCTGAAGCTAGCGCGACGCAGCGACCATCCGTTCCAGGCGACCCTCGAGGAACTGGCGCGCAACCGGGAGCTGCTGCCATGAGCCCGCCCCGCCGCAGCGAGCTGGAAATGCGCAAGGAGCTGGTGCGCCTGCGCATGGAAATGCAGCGCCAGCAACTCGACTATCACGCCGAGCCCCTGCGCCATCCGCTGCGCCAGCTCGGCCACCTGTTCGCACCCGGCCGCGCCGCGCGGGGCAAGGGCACGCCGCTGGCCTTCGGCGGGGTGCTTCTGCTGACCCTGTTCGGCAAGCGCCTGGGGCGCTTCGGCAAGCTGGCGCGCTTTGCCCTGGAAGTCTATCCCCTGGTCAGCGCGGGCCTGCGACAATACCGCGAGTCCCGCCCGCCGCAGGCTCCGCCCAAGCCCCAGGCTTGACGGATTTGCCGCGCTGTCCAAGGATGCGCTGGCAGTCGCGCGGCAGTCCGGGCGTTTCGCCCCTGCGCCGGCTGCTTACCAAGAATGAGGAACGGCTTTGGACTGGCAAACCCTACTGACCCGCGAACGCCTGGGCAAATCGGTGCACAGCATCGACGAGCTGGGCCGCAGTCCCTTCCACAAGGACCACGACCGCATCATCTTCTCCGGGGCCTTCCGCCGCCTGGGCCGCAAGACCCAGGTCCATCCGGTGTCCAGCAACGACCACATCCACACCCGCCTGACCCACTCCCTGGAAGTCAGCTGCGTCGGGCGCTCGCTGGGCATGCGGGTCGGCGAAGTGCTGCGCGATGCCCTGCCGGAATGGTGCAGCCCCGCCGACCTCGGGATGATCGTCCAGTCGGCCTGCCTGGCCCACGATATCGGCAACCCGCCGTTCGGCCACTCCGGCGAGGACGCCATCCGCTACTGGTTCCACCAGGCCGCCGGACGCGGCTGGCTGGACGGGATGAACGAGGCGGAACGCGACGACTTCCTGCAGTTCGAGGGCAACGCCCAGGGCTTTCGCGTGCTCACCCAGCTGGAATACCACCAGTTCGACGGCGGCACCCGCCTCACCTACGCCACCCTCGGCGCCTATCTCAAGTACCCCTGGGCGTCCCGCCACGCGCCGGCCCAGGGCTACAAGAAGCACAAGTTCGGCTGCTACCAGAGCGAGCTGCCGCTGCTCGAGCAGATCGCCGAGAAGCTCGGCCTGCCGAAGCTCGACGAACAACGCTGGGCACGCCATCCGCTGGTCTACCTGATGGAAGCGGCGGACGACATCTGCTACGCGCTGATTGACCTGGAAGACGGCCTGGAAATGGGGCTGCTCGACTACCCCGAGGTCGAGGCCCTGTTGCTCGGCCTGGTCGGCGACGACCTGCCGGAGTCCTACCGCCAGCTCGGCCCGCGCGACTCGCGGCGGCGCAAGCTGGCGATCCTGCGCGGCAAGGCCATCGAGCACCTGACCAACGCGGCGGCCCGGGCCTTCGTCGAGCAACAGACGGCCCTGCTCGCCGGCAGCCTGAGCGGAGATCTGGTCGAGCACATGCACGGACCGGCCAAGGACTGCGTGCTACAGGCCAAGCGCATCGCCCGCGAGAAGATCTTCCACGACAAGCGCAAGACCCTCCACGAGATCGGCGCCTACACCACCCTGGAGACCCTCCTCGACGCCTTCTGCGGTGCGGCCCTGGAGCAGCACGGCGGGCGGCGGACGTCGTTCAAGAACCGGCGCATCCTCGACCTGCTCGGCAACAACGCACCGGACCCGCAGTGGCCGCTGTACCATGCCTACCTGCGGATGATCGACTTCATCGCCGGCATGACCGACGGCTACGCCACCGAGATGGCCCGGGAAATGACCGGGCTCTCCGGTCACGCATGAGCGCCCGCGCCCCGCGGGTCCGGACTGCCCGGCGCGGGGGCACGAAGCCCCCGGCCGCCGCGGCGTGAAAGAAGGAACGCAGTCGATGCTCCGCTTTCTGCCCTACCGCCACCAATGGACGGTCGACCCCACCTGGGGAGCAGCGGTCGTGGCCGCTCTCGGCTGCGCCCTGCCCCTGCTGCTCGCGCTGTTCAGCGGCCATTCCGGATTTCTCTGGGCGGCGGTCGGCGCCTTCCTGGCCGCCCAGGCCGACCCCCTGCACCGCTTCGGCATGCTGCGCATGCTCCTGCTGACCCTGCTCGGCGCCTGCAGCGCGGGCCTGGGCTTCTGGTCCGCGCCCGGGCCGCTCGAAAGCCTCTTGGTCTTCGCCGCCGGAGGCCTGCTGCTCGCCTGGTTGCAACGTTTCGGCCGAGAGGCCGGCAAGCTCGGCCTCGGCATGCTCGCCTGTCTCTGCCTGGGGCAGGGCCAGCAGGGCCTGGGCGGCATGCCCAACCCCTACGCCGTGGCCATGCTGTTCACCCTCGGCGGCCTCTGGGCGACCCTGCTCGCCTTCAGCCTGCGCGGCCTGCACGGCCTGCGCCTGTGGCCCCACATGCCGCGTCTGCCCAGCGTGCTGAAGGTGCTGCGCCAGCATGCGGCGCGCCTGCCGAAACCGCAGTGGCGGCTCTATGCCCTGGGCTGCACCCTGGTCTGCGGCCTGGCCGGGCTGATCGTCAACCTGTCCGGGCAGCCGCGCGGCTACTGGCTGACCCTGGCGGTGGTCACCGGCCTGCAGATCGACCTCAAGGGCCGGCTGCGGCGCGCGCTGAAGATCGCCCTGGTCGCCCTGCTCGCCGCCGGCCTGCTGGTGCTCGCCGGCCGCGGCCTGCACAGCCCGGCGCAGATGGTCGCCCTGGCACTGGCGCTGATCCTGCTCAACCGTGCCCTCCAGGTCGGCCGCTACAGCCTCTACGTGCTGCAGATGACCTTCTGCGTCCTGCTGCTGGCCGAGAGCCTGGCACAGGACTGGCCGCTGAGCCGCGAACGCCTGCTGGGCAGCCTGATCGGCGCGCTGCTGGCGCTGCTGGTGGCACTGACCCTGTACGGTGGACGCCGGCTGCGCGAGCGGCGTGCCGCCCGCTCCGGCACGGACGCGCTGCCGCACTGAGCGGCGCGCCGGGACGGGAAAACCGGCCAGCCGCCGGACCTGCGCATCGGCAGCCCTCTGCCGCCCGGCTTCGGGCATAATGCGGGCCGTTCCCGGAAGCCGCCGGATTTTTCACCTTTTCGCTTCGTTCAGCCCTGAGTCGGAGGGGCACCCTCGATGATCGCAATTTTTCGCCGACTGGCCATTGCCAGCCTGCTGATGCCGTTCGCACTGTCGGCGAGCGCGGCCCAGATCAACACCACGCTCCCGAAGAATGTCCAGCAGGCGCTGAGCGCCTACAAGCTCCCCAACGACGCCCTGTCCCTGGTGGTGCTGCCGCTCACCGGCCCGGGCACGCCGACCTTCGTCAACGCCGACGTGCCGCTGAACCCGGCCTCAACCATGAAGCTGGTGACCACCTACGCCGCCCTCGAGCTGCTCGGCCCGACCCACAAGTGGCAGACCCAGTTCTACGCCGACGGTCCGCTGCGCGACGGCGTGCTCGACGGCAACCTGTACCTGAAGGGCGGCGGCGACCCCAAGCTGAACATGGAAAAGCTCTGGCTGCTGATGCGCGACCTGCGCGCCAACGGCGTGCGGGAAGTGCGCGGCGACCTGGTGCTCGACCGCAGCCACTTCGTGAAGCCGCAGCTGCCGTCGTTCAACGACGACGGCGGCGACGGCACCCAGCCTTTCCTGGTCGAGCCCGACTCCCTGCTGGTCAACCTCAAGGCGCTGCGCTTCATCGCCCGCGCCGAGCCCGGCAAGGTGCAGGTCAGCGTCGAGCCGCCGATCGCCGGGATGACCATCGACAACCAGGCCAAGGCGCTGCCGGCCGGCACCTGCCCGGACTGGCCGGACGTGCGCTACAACTTGGTCCCGCAGGACAAGGGCTACAGCATGGTGGTCACCGGCTCGTTGCCCGCCGGCTGCAGCGCGCAAAGCTACATCGCCCCGCTCGACCACCAGACCTACGCCGCCGGCGCCGTGCGCGCCATCTGGCAGGAGCTGGGCGGCAGCATCCGCGGCCAGGACCGCCTCGGCGAGGTGCCCAAGCAGGCCCGCCTGCTGGTCCGCGCCTTCTCGCCGGACGTGGTGGAGATCATTCGCGACATCAACAAGTTCAGCAACAACACCATGGCCCGCCAGCTGTTTCTCAGCATCGGCCAGCAGCTGCGCACCTCCGCCGACGCCGACGACGCCAAAGCGGCCTACCGCGCGATCAGCCAATGGATGGCGCGCAAGGGCATCGACCCGCGACACCTGGTGATGGAGAACGGCTCCGGCCTCTCGCGGGCCGAGCGGATCAGCGCGCGGGAAATGGCCGAGATGCTCAGGGCCGCCTGGCACAGCCCCTACGCGGCCGAGTTCATCGCCTCGATGCCGCTGGTGGCGATGGACGGCACCATGCGCAAGCGCCTGCGCCGCACGCCGCTGGTCGGCGAGGCGCACATCAAAACCGGCACCCTGAACACCGTGCGCGCCATCGCCGGTTTCAGCCGCGACCAGAACGGCAACACCTGGGCGGTGGTCGCCATTCTCAACAGCTCGCGGCCTTGGGGCGCCTCGGCGCTCCTCGACCAGGTGCTGGTCGACCTGTACCGCCAGCCGAAGCTCCCCGACAGCGCCCGGCGCTGACCGCCCGGGCGGGCCGTCTCCTGCCGGAGCGCCCCGCCCGCCTCCCTCACCCCTGGAGCGCCTGCAGCCGCCAGGCGCGGTGGATCTTCGGGTTGCGGGCGAAGTCCGCATCCAGGCTCTGCGCGCTGATCTCCCCCACCGCATAGCGCTGCTCCAGCGCAGGATCGAGCTGGAACTTGCGGAAGTTGTTGGAGAAATACAGCACCCCGCCCTTGGCCAGCCGCGCCATCGCCAGGTCGAGCAGGCGCACGTGATCGCGCTGCACGTCGAACACCCCCTCCATGCGCTTGGAGTTGGAGAAGGTCGGCGGGTCGATGAAGATCAGCTCGTACTCGCCGCGGTCGGCCTCCAGCCACTCCATCACGTCGCCCTGCGCCAGACGGTGCTTCTCGGAGAAACCGTTGAGCGCCAGGTTGCGCCGCGCCCAGTCGAGATAGGTCTTCGACAGGTCGACGCTGGTGGTGCTGCGCGCCCCGCCCTTGGCCGCGTGCACGGTGGCGGTCGCCGTGTAGCAGTAGAGATTGAGGAAGCGCTTGCCGGCCGCCTCCTTCTGAATGCGCAGGCGCAGCGGGCGGTGGTCGAGGAACAGCCCGGTGTCGAGGTAGTCGGTGAGGTTGACCAGCAGCTTGACGCCGCCTTCGCTCACCTCCATGAAGCGCCCCTGCTGATCCTGGCGCTCGTACTGCTTCTTGCCGGCCTGGCGCTCGCGACGCTTGATCACCACCCGCGACGGATCGATGTCCAGCGCCTGGGGAATCGCCGCCAGGGCGTCGAGCAGGCGCGCCTGGGCCTTCTCCGGATCGATCGAGCGCGGCGGCGCGTATTCCTGCACGTGCACCCAGTCGCGATACAGGTCCACCGCCAGGGCGTATTCCGGCATGTCGGCGTCGTACAGCCGGTAGCACTCGATGCCTTCGCGGCGCGCCCACTTGCCGAGCTGCTTGAGGTTCTTCTGCAGGCGGTTGGCGAACATCTGCCCGCCCTCGGACAACCGCGCCGGCTCGGTGCGTACCGCCGGCGGACGCTCCACCAGTTGGCCGCCGATCATCCGCGCCTGACTCGGCGCCGGCTCGTTGCGGCCGGTGACGAACTGCTCCGGCACGACCTTGAACAGCAGCAGCTTGCAGGGCAACGCGCCGTTCCACAGGGCGTACTGCTTGTGGCTGCGAATCCCCATGCGTTTGCCCAGCTCCGGCGCGCCGGTGAACACCGCCGCCTCCCAGCCCTCGCACTGGCTGCGCAGGCGCTCGCCGAGGTGCTGATAGAGATAGAGCAGGCTGGCCGGATCGCCGAGGCGCTCGCCGTAGGGCGGGTTGCACACCACCAGGCCCTGCTGCCCCTTGTCCGGATGCGGCGCGAAGGTCGCCAGCTCGCCCTGGTAGATCCGCACCCAAGCGTCCAGCCCGGCGCGCTCGAGGTTGTTGCGGGCCGGCTGGATCAGCCGCGGATCGGCCTCGTAGCCGCGAATCCACAGCGGCTCGCGGGAAAGCCCGGCGGCGGCGCGCGCCTCGGCCTCGCCGTGCAGGCGCTTCCACAGTGCCGGGACATGCCCGAGCCAGCGCGAGAAGCCCCACTGCTCGCGCCTGAGGTTGGGCGCGATATCGGCGGCCATCATCCCCGCCTCGACCAGGAAGGTGCCGACCCCGCACATCGGGTCGGCCAGCGCCCCGCCCGCGGCGGCGATGCGCGGCCAGCCGGCGCGGATCAGGATCGCCGCGGCGAGGTTCTCCTTGAGCGGCGCGGCGCCCTGCTGCAGGCGGTAGCCGCGCTGGTGCAGGCTGTGCCCGGAGAGGTCCAGGGAGAGCACCGCCTCGCCCCGGTCCAGGCGCAGGTGGACGCGCAGGTCGGGAGAGAGCTTGTCCACCGAGGGTCGCTGGCCGCTGTCCCGGCGCAGCTGGTCGACGATCGCGTCCTTGACCTTGAGCGCGCCGAAATGGGTGTTGTCGATGCCCGAGCCGTGGCCGCTGAATTCCACCGCCAGGCTGCCGGTCGGCAGCAGATGCTCCTGCCAGTCGACCGCCTGCACCCCCTGGTACAGCTCCTCCGGATTGCCCACCGGGAAGCGCCCGAGCACCAGCAGCACGCGGTTGGCCAGGCGCGACCAGAGACACAGCCGGTAGGCGGTTTCCAGGTCGCCCAGGCCCTGCACCGCGGCGACTTGGGCGCGGACCTCGGCCAGCCCCAGGCCGGCCGCCTCCTCGGCGAGCAGGCCTTCCAGGCTCTTCGGGCAGGTGAGAACGAGTTCGTAACGATCCGACATGGGAGTATTCCAGTGCCTCAGGCAGTTAGCGCGTGCCAATTGGCACGCCATTCAATCATGGCCGGCCGGCGGCGTGACCCTTCGTCGCATGGCCGATGGAACGCAACGCGGACGCCGGCCGCGCGGCAAACCCTTGCCGCCCGGCGCGAACGCCCCATTACAGAGGGGTTGTGCCGGACCTGCGGCGATTTTCCCTCGAATTCTTATGGCCTGACTCCCGGAAAAGTTTCGGCCTTATGACAAAACGATCATTCACAGGCCAGAAACCATTGGATAGAAATCAACCAGGCCCCTCGCTGCAACGGCGGGGGACGGAAACCGCCACGCCGGCAGCGGTTTCCTTGGCAGCCAAGGCTGCCCGGTCTCGCCACGAGGCCAATGGGACATAACAGTCAACAGTGAGGGCAACACCCTATGAGAAGACTCAAGCGTGATCCGTTGGAGCGGGCTTTTCTGCGCGGCTATCAGAACGGCATTCATGGCAAATCCCGCGAACTCTGTCCTTTCACCCACCCGATGACGCGTCAAGCCTGGATCAACGGCTGGCGCGAGGGCCGCGGTGACAACTGGGATGGCCTGACCGGCACCGCGGGCATCCACCGCTTGAACCAACTGCGCGCCGTAAGCTGACGGGGATCACGGCGTTCTCATCCTGACGCCCGCTGCGGGCGTCGGGCATCAAGACCACAGGGGGCTCCTTCGGGAGCCCTTTCCTATCGCGCTCAGTGCGACCCGGCCGGCCGGCCCTGCTGCGCGGCGATGGCCTCCACCGCCTCGCGGATCAGCGCCGGCCCCTTGTAGATGAAGCCAGTATAGAGCTGCACCAGACTGGCCCCGGCGGCGATCTTCTCCGCCGCATGGCGGCCTTCGGTGATCCCGCCGACCGCGACGATCGGCAACCGCCCGCCCAGCTCCCCAGCCAGCACCCGCACCGTGTGGGTGCTCTTCTCGCGCACCGGCGCCCCCGACAGCCCGCCGGCCTCGCCGGCATGCGCCAGGCCCTCGACGCCCTCGCGGCCGAGGGTGGTGTTGGTGGCGATCACCGCATCCATGCCGGTGTCCAGCAGCGCCCGGGCGACCTGCACGGTTTCCTCGTCGCTCATGTCCGGGGCGATCTTGATCGCCAGCGGCACGCGCCGGCCATGGCACCCGGCCAGCTCTTCCTGACGCTGGCGCAGGGCTTCGAGCAACTGGCGGAGCGAGTCGCCGAACTGCAGGCTGCGCAGCCCCGGGGTGTTCGGCGAGCTGACGTTGACCGTCACGTAGCTGGCATGGGGATAGACCCGCTCCAGACCGATCAGGTAGTCGTCCACCGCGCGCTCCACCGGAGTGTCGAAGTTCTTGCCGATGTTGATGCCGAGCACGCCGCTGTAGCGGGCGGCCTGGACCCGCGCCAGCAGGTGGTCGACGCCCAGGTTGTTGAAGCCCATGCGGTTGATGATCGCCTCGGCCTCCGGCAGGCGGAACAGCCGCGGCCTGGGATTGCCCGGCTGCGGCCGCGGCGTCACGGTGCCGATCTCGATGAAGCCGAAACCCAGCTGGGCGAGGCCGTCGATGGCGTCGCCGTTCTTGTCCAGCCCGGCGGCGAGGCCGACCGGGTTGGGGAAATCCAGGCCCATCACCCGCACAGGCAGATTCGCCGGCCGGCGGCACAGCAGGCCGTTGAGGTTCAGCCGGCCGCCGGCCCCGAGCAGGTCGAGGGACAGTTCGTGGGCGGTTTCCGGGGACAGTTTGAACAGCAGCTGGCGGGCCAGGTTGTACATGGGCGGGCGCGACTCGGCGATGGGCGGGGGCGGCGATTATAGCCACGCCGGGCACGCCTAGCGAGGCACCGGCCAGGGTAGGCACTCGCCCGGTCATCTGCCAAACTGGCCGACCTCAGCCCATCAACGGATCGTCTGCGCATGCCCTTCCTGCCACCGAGCCTCGTCGCACTTGCCCAGCGCCTGGGGCTGGGGCTGGGGAGGCGCACGCCACGTCATCTGCTGCACAAGGCCCGCGCGCTGCGCCTGCCTTTCCAGCCGCTGCCGCCGGTGCAGGAGAACATCTGGTGGCAGGCCGATCCGCCCCTGCAGCGGCTGGTCGAACTGCCGCGCGACGCCCTGTCCGGGCCGGTCCAGGAGGACAAGGCGGATGCCCGCGCGGTGCTGATGCGCCTGGTCGAGCGGGAGCAGAGCGGTCTGGACGGCATCGACCTGCGGCAGATCGACGGACTGGTCGGCAAGGACCCGCAGGCCCCGCCGCACGAAAGCCTCGCGACCTACAGCGCGACCCCCGAATGCCGCGCCGTGCGGATCATCAGCTACAAGGACTTCGTGCGCACCCTCGGCCAAGCCGTGGCGGGGTATCCCGAAGGCGGCCGCCTGCAGCTGTTCCAGGCCGCGTGGCGGGGCGAGCGGTTGTTCTGGGCCGGCGAGTCGCAGCACCTGCCGGCTTTCGCCGCGGCCGTCGCCTATGCCCGGCGGCGCGGCCTGGAAGTCGTCCTGCCCGCCGAGCTGACCCGCTACCGGCTGAGCGAAAGCGGCCTGGCCGGTCTGCGCCGGCGCTACCACGTGCTCGCCATGCCGACGCAGGCCTGGAGCGATCCGGCCTTCATGGGCCTGCTGCTCGACCAGGGCATGCCCTATGCCCGTCTTGCCCTGCTGCGCCGCAGCGGCGCCCCCGAGTTCCTCCTCCTGCCCCGCCGCCATCCGGCCGCCAACGCCCTCGGCGAAGGGCTGTACCAGGCCGGCGCGCCGGACGTGACCGGCTTCCTCGCCGGGCTGCTGCCGGCCGCGGACAGAGCGCCCGGCTAAGCCTGCCGCCCCACCGCCCCAAGGAGATATCCATGTCCCGCCGCTTGTCCCCCGCCCTGCTGGCCCTGGGCCTGCCCGCCGCCATGGCGGCCGAGTCCCCGCTCTACGGCCCCGAGCTGGAAGGCTTCGACTACCCCCACCCGGTCAACCACTTCGCCTTCGAGTCCCAGGGCCAGTCGCTGCAGATGGCCTATATGGACGTGCAGCCGGCCGAACCCAACGGCCACACGCTGGTCCTGCTGCACGGCAAGAACTTCTGCGCGGCGACCTGGGAGGGCAGCATCGCCGCCCTCACCAAGGCCGGCTACCGGGTGGTGGCACCGGACCAGATCGGCTTCTGCAAATCCAGCAAGCCGGAACACTACCAGTACAGCTTCCAGCAACTGGCGGCCAACACCCGGGCGCTGCTGGAGTCCCTCGGTCTCCAGCGCTACAGCGTCATGGGCCACTCCATGGGCGGCATGCTCGCCACCCGCTTCGCCCTGCTCTATCCGCAGCAGCTGGAGCGCCTGATTCTGGTCAACCCCATCGGCCTGGAGGACTGGAAGGCGGTCGGCGTGCCCTACCGCACGGTGGACGAATGGTACGCCCGCGAACTCAAGACCAGCGCCGAGGGCATCCGCACCTACCAGCTCGGCACCTACTACGCCGGCCAGTGGCGCCCCGAGTTCGACCGCTGGGTGGAGATGCAGGCCGGCCTCTTCCAGGGACCGGGCAAGCCGCGCGTGGCATGGAACTCGGCGCTGACCTACGACATGATCTACACCCAGCCGGTGTACTACGAGTTCGAGCAGCTGAAGGTGCCGACCCTGCTGCTGATCGGCGAGAAGGACAACACCGCCATCGGCAAGGACGCGGCACCGCCCGAGCTGCGCCCGCGGCTCGGCGACTACCCGCGGCTCGCCCGGGAAGCGGCGAAGCGCATGCCCCGCGCCACCCTGCAGACCTTCGCCGAGTTCGGCCATTCCCCGCAGATCCAGGCGCCGGAACGTTTCCACGAAGCCCTACTCCAGCAGTTGGCCAAACCGGTCGAATAGCCACCTCCGCCCAATGCCCATGGCCGCAAAACGACGGCCCTGGATTGTCCGACTGCCGGGAAACAGCTTCCCAACGACTCCACACGACAGTTTCCCGTGACATTGGTCAAACCTTTTTCTAGGCTGTCGGTCGTAGCAATACCCCCTGCAGGACGGCAGGGGGGGCAAAAATCGCTCGCTGCGAGGTTTGCCTGGCTGCGACCGATGCCTGCAAGACGCCTCGGAACGGACTGCGTTCGACAAGGAGATGTTTGAAAATGGCCAGAAAATGGCAACAGACCGGCCTGCCCTTCAGGTTCAAGCCGGCCAACCGGATCGTCGACACCCCGCCCGCCCCGGCAAACGACGGGGCCCACAGGGAAACCGCCACCCTCGCCAAACTGTGCGGTCTGGTGGTCGACCTGATCCGCGGCAAGCGGGTATGGATGAACGCCGAGGAACGGGAGGCGCTCCTGCCGATGATCGACTTGGGCTACCTACAGTGCGACGGCGGCGCCCAGGAGACCTCCAACTACCTCTGCCACTGCTCCCATCCCGCGCTCTTCGAGTTCTATTTCTTCTACCGCTGGCTGCCCGAACACGGCCAACGCTTCCGCCCCCGACGAGAACTCCCCGGCACAGGACGTTGAACCGGCGCCGGCCGGCCCGGCGGCGGGGGGGCTCCTCAGCCCCCTGCCGTCCCGCGCGAGCCGCTCTGCGCCAGGTCCGCCAGCTCGCGGTTGGCGACCGCGAACATCGCATAGTCGGCGGCACCGGCCGCGCGCAGCTCGGCCAGGGTCACCCGCCAGCGCTCGACCATCGGCTGATTCTGTTCCAGCCAGAGTGCCACCCGCGCCTCGACCTCCTCCGCTCCGCCGACCATCTTCAGCAGGGCGATGGTAATGGCGCGCTGCTGCCAGTCCATGTCGTCGCGGAACGCCTCCCGGGCCAGCGCCTGCCACTGGCTCTCGACCGGCAGGTTGGTGATCTGCTGCAGGAACCAGGGCAGCTCCAGGGCGCCGCCGACCGCGAAGTGTGCGGCCGCCACCACCGCCGGCTCGTGCCCGGTGACGTCGGCCGCCTCGAGGATCGGCAGCAGGGTGTACAGGTAGCCGGTGCCGGCGACCAGCCGCGCCAGCAACTCCGGCACCCCGGCCTCGGCATAGGCGCGGTAACGCAGCTGCCACTGCTTGCGGGTGCTGCCTTCGAGCAGCTCGTCGAGCTTCAGGCCGAGGGCGGCGACCCGCGGGCCGAAGTGCGCCACGTCGCGGGCGGCATCCAGCTCGCCGCGGCGGTTGCGCAGGAACCAGCGGGTGGCGCGCCGGCCCAGGCGGGTCAGCTCGTCCATCAGGGTCAGCTGCAGCTCGGCGGGGACCTGGTAGTCGAGCGCCTCGATCTGCCGGAACCAGTGCGGCAGGTGGAAGATGTCGCGGACGATCACGTAGGCCTCGGCCACCGCGGCGGCCTCCATGCCGGTGGACTCCTTGAGGCGCTGCACGAAAGTGATGCCCATGTGGTTGACCAGATCGTTGGCGATCTGCGTGGCGACGATCTCCCGGCGCAGCCGGTGGCTGCGCATCAGCGCGCCGAAGCGCTCCACCAGCCGCGGCGGGAAGGCGCCCTCCATGTCGCGGATCAGGTAGTCGTCGTCCGGTACCGGGGAGTCCAGCAGGGCCTCCTTGAGGTCGATCTTGCTGTAGGAAATCAGCACCGCCAGCTCCGGACGGGTCAGGCTGCTGCCGCCGGCGAGGCGCTCGGCGAGCTGCTCGTCGCTCGGCAGGAATTCCAGGGCGCGATCCAGCCGTCCGGCATGCTCCAGCGCGTCGATCAGCCGGCGGTATTCGCCCGGATGCAGGCGCGCACGGCGCTCCGCCAGGGACAGCGCCTGGGTCTGCTTGTAGATGTTGTTCAGCACCAGCTCGGCCACCGCATCGGTCATCTCGAGGAGCAGCCGGTCACGCTGCTTGCCGGTCATGTCGCCGGCGGCCAGTACCTCGCCGAGGAGGATCTTGATGTTCACCTCGTGGTCGGAACAGTCGACCCCGCCGGCGTTGTCGATGAAATCGGTGTTGCCGGCGCCACCCTTGAGGCAGTACTCGACCCGACCGAGCTGGCTCATGCCGAGGTTGCCGCCCTCGCCCACCACCTTGGCATGCAGTTCGCTGCCGTTGACCCGCACCGCGTCGTTGGCCTTGTCGCCGATGTCCGCGTGGCTTTCCAGGCTGGACTTCACATAGGTGCCGATGCCGCCGTTCCACAGCAGGTCGACCGGCGCCCGGAGCAGGGCGCCGATCAGCTCGTTGGGGGGCAGCCGCTCGGCGGCGATGGCGAAGCGCTCCTGCATCTGCGGGCTGATCCGGATGCTCTTGGCGCTGCGCGGGAACACCCCGCCACCGGGCGAGATCAGCGCCGGGTCGTAGTCGGCCCAGCTCGAGCGCGGCAGGTCGAACAGCCGCTGGCGCTCGGCGAAGCTGCGCGCCGGGTCCGGATCGGGATCGACGAACACGTGCCGGTGATCGAAAGCCGCCACCAGGCGCATGCTCGGCGACTGCAATAGGCCGTTGCCGAACACGTCGCCGGACATATCGCCGATGCCGATCACGACGAACGGGTCCTTCTGCACGTCGATGCCCCGCTCGCGGAAGTGGCGCTGCACCGAGACCCAGCCGCCGCGGGCGGTGATGCCCATCTTCTTGTGGTCGTAGCCGCTGGAGCCACCGGAGGCGAAGGCGTCGCCGAGCCAGAAGCCGTAGTCGGCGGCGATGCCGTTGGCGATGTTGGAGAAGCTCGCCGTGCCCTTGTCGGCAGCCACCACCAGGTAGGGATCGTCGCCGTCGTGGCGCACCACGCCGGGCGGCGGCACCAACTGGCCGTCCTTCAGGTTGTCGGTGAGATCGAGCAGCCCGGAGACAAAGGTCCGGTAGCAGGCGATCGCCTCGGCCTGGATCTCGTCCCGCGAGCCGCCCGCCGGCAGCCTTCGCGGGACGAAGCCGCCCTTGGCACCGACCGGCACGATCACCGCGTTCTTCACCTGCTGGGCCTTGACCAGGCCGAGCACCTCGGTGCGGTAGTCCTCCTCGCGGTCCGACCAGCGCAGGCCGCCGCGGGCCACCTTGCCGCCGCGCAGATGGACGCCCTCGACCCGCGGCGAGTAGACGAAGATCTCGTAGCGCGGCACCGGCCGCGGCAGCTCCGGGATGCTCCGCGGATCGAGCTTGACGCTGATATGCCCCTTCGCCCGGCCCGCGGCGTCCGTCTGGTAGAAATTGGTGCGCAGGGTGGCCTTGATCAGGTCCAGGTAGCGGCGCAGGATGCGGTCCTCGTTGAGCACCTCGACCCGGTCCAGGGCGCCGAGGATCGCCTGCTCGAGGCGCTGCTGCTTGTCTTCCAGCTCCTCGCCGGCGATCCGCCGCGCCAGGTAGAAGCGGGTGCGGAACAGGCGCACCAGCTCGCGGGCGATGTCGGTGTGGTTGAGCAGCGCGGCGGCGATGTAGCCGAGGTCGAAGCCCAGGCGAATCTGCTTCAGGTAACGGGCGTAGGTGCGCAGCAGGGCGACCTCGCGCCAGGGCATGGCGGCGCTCAGCACCAGGCGGTTGAAGGCGTCGTTCTCGGCATCGCCGCGCATGATGTGGATGAAGGCGTCCTGCAGGGTGTCGTTGAGCTGCTGCAGGTCCAACTCCTGGCCCTCGCCGCAGGTGAAGGCGAAGTCGTGGATCCAGAACTCGCGGCCGTCGCGCCGGCGCAGCGGATAGGGAAATTCGCCGAGCACGCGCAGGCCGAGGTTCTCCAGCACCGGCAGCAGGTCGGAGAGCGGCAGCGGGGTGTCGGCGTGGTAGATCTTGCCGTGCAGCTGGCGGTCGCCGTGCAGCAGCGGCTGGTAGAAGCCCATCACCAGCGGCTGCTCGTCGCCCAGGCTGAGCAGGTGCTGCATGTCCACCACCGCCGAGTGGGGCACGAAGCGCTCCCGGTAGCCGGCCGGAAAGCCCTGCGGAAAATCCGCCAGCAGGTTGGTGCCCTGGGCCTCGCCGAAGCTCTCCACCAGCAGGTCGGCATAGTCGTCGGTCCAGGAGCGGCAGGCCTGGATCATCTCCTGCTCCAGGCGCTGCGAGTCGAACTCGACCTGATCGGCCGGATTCACCCGCAGGATGAACTGCACCCGCGCCAGGATGGATTCGGAGAAGTACACCCAGAACTCGCAGTCGCTGGCCTTGAGGCGCTCCATCAACAGCCGCTGCATCTTCTGGCGGATCTCGGTGGAGTAGATCTCCCGCGGCACGTAGGCCAGGCCGTAGACGAAGCGGCCATAAGGGGCCTTGCGCAGGAACAGACGCAGCCGGTTGCGCTCCTGGATCTGCACGATACTGATCGCGATGCTCAGCAGCTCGTCCAGCGGCGTCTGGAACAGGTCGTCGCGCGGCAGCACCTCGAGCACCTGGGCCAACTCCCGACTGAGGTGCCCGCTGTTCTCGAAGCCGGCGCGGCGCTCGATCTCGGCGACCTTGCGGCGGATGCAGGGAATGCGCCGCACGCTCTCGTTGTACACCGTGGCGGTGTACAGGCCCATGAAGCGGTATTCCTTCACCACCCGCCCGGCGGCGTCCAGTTCGCGCAGGGAAACGTAGTCCGGATAGGCCGGGCGATGCACGCGGGAGGGCTGCGAGGACTTGGCGAAGGACAGCACCAGCGGCTCGCGCAGATAGCCCAGCGCCTGGGCCTCGATGTGCAGGAACTCCTCGTCGAGACCGGTACGCAGGCGCTTGCTGAGGCCGAGCAGGGAGCGCTCGTCGTAGAGCATGCGCCCGCCGCCGTCCGAGGCGTCCGCCACCCTGAACTCCTCGTAGCCGAGAAAGGTGAAGTGGTCCTCCAGCAGCCACAGCATGAACGCCTTGATCTCCACCAACTCCTCGGCGTCCACCTTGAGCGGCGCCCGCTCCAGCCAGTCGAGCAGCGCCCGGGCACAGGAGGTCATCGGCACGAAATCGCCGACCGCCAGGCGCACCTCGGCGAACACCTCGTACAGGCTCTGCTCCAGTTCGCGCTGCTCGGCAGGACTGGCGCAACGGTCGATCTCGGCGAAGATCAGCGCCTCCTGGCGCAGTTCCTCTCCCCGGCTGCTTCTGGGCAGAACCTCCAGAAGCTCTCCAGCGGCGTTGCGCCGCACGCAGAACATGCCGCCCAGCAGGCTGTGGATGCCATGGCCGCGACGGTTCAGCTCGATGCGCAGGGAGTCGACCAGAAAGGACATGTCCGGGTGCAGCACCTGCACCAGGCTGTGGCTGGACAGCCAGCCGTGCTTCTCGTAATCGGGATTGAACACCTGCACCTGCGGCTGCGCCGGATCGAAACGCCCCAGCAGGCGCCAGGCCGACAGGGTACAACCGACCAGGTCGGAAAGCCGCCGCTCGACCAACTCGTCGAGGGCGGCAACGGCAAAGAACTGTTCGGCGAACAAAGCCACCTGGGGCAGCAGCCGCTCGTCCAGATGCGGCGCCAGGGCTGCCTGCAGCTGCGCCTGGAAGTCGGCCTTGCTGTCGGCTGTGAAGAAGGCCATGGTTATGCTCCGAAGTTATTCCTGGATGTAGCATAGGCTCCCCCAGGCCCGCCCACGCCCGCCCTGTATCCGGGAGCCGGCCGGTGCCTCCCCCCCGCGGCAGGTGCCCCGAGCCTTGCACACGCCGCCTCTGGAGCCTGAAACACCCCCATGGAAATCACACCCAACCGCTCGGCCCTCGCGGCCTGCGCCAAGCTGCTGCAGCCCCTCGCGCACCGGCTCCGTGCGCTCGGCGAATACCGCACCACCCTGGCCTCGCTCTTCACGCTGCTGGTCTTCGGCCTGGCGCTGATCGCCTGCCGCCGCCTGCTCGACACCCTGGACCCGCAGCACCTGCACCAGGCCCTGCTCGCCGTGCCGCACAGCGACCTGGGGCTGGCCCTGCTGGCTACCGCGGGCGGCTACGCCGCCCTGCTCGGCTACGAATGGTCGGCCTGCCGCTACGCCGGGGCGCGCCTGCCGCCGTCCAGCCTGCTGCTCGGCGGCTTCTGCGCCTTCGCCATCGGCAACTCCGTCGGCCTCTCGCTGCTCACCGGCGGCGGCGTGCGCTACCGGCTGTACAGCCGGTACGGCCTGAGCGGCACGGAGGTCGCAAAGATGAGCCTGTTCGCCAGCCTGTCGCTGGGCTGCACGCTGCCCCTGCTGGCCGCCGGCGCCGCGCTGCTCGACCTGCCGCGGGCAAGCGCCGCCCTGCACGTCGCCGAAGCCCCCCTCGCCGCCCTCGCCGCCGCCGTGCTGCTGGGCTATGCCGTGCTGGTGCTGCTGCTCTGGCGGCACGCCACGCCGGACGCCCAGAACCCGCAGGTGATCCGCGCCCGCCTCGGCCGCTACGGCCTGAACCTGCCCGGGGCGCGCCTGAGCGCGCTGCAGCTGCTCATTGCCATCGCCGACATGCTGGCCGCCGCCGGCGTGCTCTATGTCCTGCTGCCGGAGACGCCGCCCTTCGGCAGCTTCCTGCTGGTCTACCTGGTAGCCCTGGCCGCCGGCGTGCTCAGCCACGTGCCGGGCGGCGTCGGGGTGTTCGAAGTGATCCTGCTCGCCGCCTTCGGCCAGAGCCTCGGTACCGCGCCGCTGGCCGCCGCCCTGCTGCTCTACCGGCTGATCTACATGGTCCTGCCGCTGCTGCTGGCCTGCCTGCTGCTGCTCGGCAACGAGGCCCGCCGCCTGACCCGCGCCGGCCTGCGCCTGGCGTCCGGCCTGGCGGCGCCGGTGCTGGCCCTGCAGGTGTTCATCGCCGGCATCGTACTGCTGTTCTCCGGCGCCACGCCAAGCCTCGACGACCGCCTGGAGCCGCTGAGCTATCTGGTACCGCTGCAGCTGATCGAGCTTTCCCACCTGGGTTCCAGCCTGATCGGCGTGGTCTGCCTGCTGCTCGCCCAGGGCCTGCGCCGGCAGCTCTCGGCCGCCTGGGCGCTGACCCTGGTGGTGCTGCTGGCCGCCGCCCTGCTCTCGCTGCTCAAGGGCTTCGACTGGGAGGAATCCGCGGTGCTGATCGGCACCGCGGCCCTGCTGGCGCTGTTTCGCAAGGCCTTCTACCGCCCCAGCCGGCTGCTCGAACTGCCCGGCTCGCCGCCGATCATGGTGGCGACCCTCGGCGTGCTGGCGGCCAGTACCTGGCTGCTGCTGTTCGTCTACCAGGACCTGCCCTACAGCCACACCCTGTGGTGGCAGTTCGAACTGGACGGCAACGCTCCCCGCGGCCTGCGAGCCCTGCTGGCGAGCAGCTTGGCGCTGCTGGTGCTCGGCCTGATCTGGCTGCTGCGCAGCCCGCCGCCGCCGCTGCACGCGCCCACGCCCGAAGAACTCGGGCAGGCCTTCGCCGCGGTCCGCGCCTCCCAGCAGCCGGAAGGCGCGCTGGCACTCTCCGGCGACAAGGCCCTGCTGTTCGACGGCGAGCGCCGCGCCTTTCTCATGTATGCCCGGCGCGGCCGCAGCATGGTCGCGCTGTTCGACCCGGTGGGCACGTCCGAGCAACGTGCCGAGCTGATCTGGCAGTTCCGCGACCTGTGCGACCTGCACCACCGGCGGCCGGTGTTCTACCAGGTGCGCGCGGAAAACCTGCCGCACTACATGGACATCGGCCTGATCGCCCTCAAGCTGGGCGAAGAAGCGAAGGTCGACCTCCGCCAGTTCGACCTCGACAGCACGGGCAAGGACATGAAGGACCTGCGCTACACCTGGAACCGCGGCCAGCGCGACGGCCTCAGCCTGGTGTTCCACGAGCGCGGCCTGGCGCCGCTGGCCGAGCTGGAGGAAATCTCCGCGGCCTGGCTGGCCGGCAAGAAGGTCCGCGAGAAGGGCTTCTCCCTCGGCCGCTTCAACCCGGACTACCTGCAGTACTTCCGCATCGTGGTGGTCCATCACCAGGGCCGGCCGGTGGCCTTCGCCAACCTGCTGGAAACCGACAGCCCGGAAATCGCCAGCCTCGACCTGATGCGCGTGCATCCGGGCGCGCCGAAACTGACCATGGAATTCCTCATGCTCGGCGTGCTGCTGCACTTCAAGGCCCGCGGCGGCAGCTTCTTCAGCCTCGGCATGGTACCGCTCTCCGGCATGCTGCCGCGGCGCGGCGCTCCGCTGCCGCAACGCCTCGGCGCGCTGGTGTTCCAGAACGCCGAGTATTTCTACAACTTCCAGGGCCTGCGCCGCTTCAAGGAAAAGTTCCACCCGCAGTGGGAACCGCGCTACCTCGCGGTGCCTGCCGGGCTCGACCCGCTGCTGGCCCTGGCCGACACCGCCGCGCTGATCGCCGGCGGCCTTTCCGGACTGGTGAAACGCTGATGCGCCGACGCTCCGCCCTGTTGCTCCTGCTTTTTTCCTTCCTGTTCCTACTGCTCGCCGCGGGCATTGCCTGGCTCCTGCTGCGCCAGCCGGCCCCGAGTCTCGAGCAACGCACCCTGGCCGACGGCAGCCCGCTGCAACTGGTGGCCCCCGGCGGCCCGGTGCGCCAGCGGGTGCTCCTGCTGCTCTCCGCCGAGGCCCACCCGCAGCCGGCCCGCCTGCTCGAACTGGCCAGCGCCCATGCCACCGAGCTGGCCATCCTGACTCTGGACGAGGAGACGGATTGTCGCCGCCCGCTGCGGCAGCTCGACGACGCCCTCGCCCAGCTCGACGGCCCGCCCGACCTGGTCGCCGGCGACGGCCCCGGCGCCCAGTTGGCCTGGCGCTGGCTGGCCGGGCAGAACCGCGACCAGGCGCAGGCGCTGTCGATCGGCTTTCGCCTGGACCAGCCGGCCTGCGCCGAACCGGTGCCGCAGACGGCAGCGCACGGCCGCTGGCACGCCGTCTGGAACGACAACCCGGACGACGCCAGCGCCCGCTTCGCCCGCGCCCAGGCCAATGCCGAAACGCAGATCGCCGCCTACGACACACCCGCCGAGCGCCTGCTGCTGGACCACCTCGGCCGGCTGCTGGAAGGCCGCGCCGATCCCCTGCCGCTGGTCGAGGTGCCAGCCGCCGGGGCCGGCGACACGGTGGTGGTCCTCTACTCCGGCGACGGCGGCTGGCGCGACCTCGACCGCGACGTCGCCGGCGAGCTGGCCCGGCGCGGCTACCCGGTGGTCGGCGTCGACTGCCTGCGCTACTTCTGGGACCACAAGTCGCCGGAACAGGCCGCTGCCGACCTCGCCCGGATCATGCGCAGCTACCGCGAGCGCTGGGGCGCCCGGCGCTTCGTGCTGATCGGCTACTCCTTCGGCGCCGACGTGCTGCCGGCCATCTACAATCGCCTCGATGCCGCCGCCCAAGCCTCGGTGGACAGCCTGCTGCTGCTCTCCCTGGCGCGCAGCGGCAGCTTCGAGATCGAGGTCCAGGGCTGGCTCGGCACGGCAGGCCAGGAGGCCCCCACCGGCCCGGAACTGGCCCGCCTGCCGGCGGCCAAGACGTTCTGCGTCTACGGTAGCGAGGAAATCGACGAGAGCGGCTGCACCCAGCCGCAGAGCCTGGGCGAAAAGCTCGAGCTGCCGGGCGGGCACCATTACGACTACGACTACCCGGCGCTGAGCAAGCGCCTCATCGCCGCGATCCGGGCCCGCCAGAGCAGGCACTGAAAGAGGCGTCCGCCGCCGCAGGCCCCTCGGGCCAGCGGTGGCAGCGTCGCGCCACGTTTTGTTTTAAAGTGACGCCCGCTGCCGTGGGCAGCCAAGACCTGCGGTCATTTTCCGGAAGTGGTGAGAGATGGAACACCGTGAAGCGCTCGTCGCGCTGCGAAATTTTCTTTCAACCCAGATCCTCGGCCAGGAAAAGCTGATCGACCGGCTGCTCGTCGCCCTGCTTGCCGACGGCCACCTGCTGGTCGAGGGCGCCCCCGGCCTGGCCAAGACCAAGGCGATCAAGGATCTCGCCGAGGGCATCGATGCGGAATTCCATCGCATCCAGTTCACCCCCGACCTGCTCCCGGCGGACATCACCGGCACCGAGATCTACCGTCCGGAAACCGGGAACTTCGTCTTCCAGCAGGGGCCGATCTTCCACAACCTGGTGCTGGCCGACGAGATCAACCGCGCCCCCGCCAAGGTCCAGTCGGCGCTGCTCGAGGCGATGGCCGAGCGCCAGGTGTCCGTCGGCCGGCGCACCTACGAGCTGTCGCCGCTGTTCCTGGTGATGGCCACCCAGAACCCGATCGAGCAGGAAGGCACCTACCCGCTGCCGGAAGCCCAGCTCGACCGCTTCCTCATGCACGTGAAGATCGGCTTCCCGGACGCCGCGGTGGAGCGCAAGATCCTCCAGCAGGCCCGCGGCGAGGCGCTGCACGGCGAGACCAAGCCCGAGCACCGGCTCAGCCAGCAGGCGATCTTCGCCGCGCGCAAGGAGATCCTCGGCCTGTACATGGCCGACGCGGTGGAGGAATACCTGGTGCAACTGGTGGTGGCCTCGCGCACGCCGGCACGCTTCGACGCCGAACTGGGCGAATGGCTGACCTACGGCGCCAGCCCGCGCGGCTCCATCGCCCTCGACCGCTGCGCGCGCGCCCACGCCTGGCTGGCCGGACGCGACTTCGTCAGCCCGGAGGACATCCAGACGGTGCTCTTCGACGTGCTGCGCCACCGCCTGATCCTCTCCTTCGAGGCCGAGGCCGCCGGGGTCGACCAGGACCGGGTCATCCAGCGCATCCTCGACGTGGTGGCGGTGGCCTGATGCACCCGCAAGCGGCCGGCGAGCCGCGCCCGTCGACGGCTCCGGACGGCGTCCAGGCGAGCCTGGCCGAGCTGATCGAGATCCGCCACCGGTTGCGCGAGGTGCAGCTGTTCTCCAGCCCGGGCCGGCGCAGCGCGCTGCTCGGCGCGCACCACTCGCGGCTGCGCGGGCGCGGCGTGGACTTCGACCAGGTGCGCGTCTACCAGGCCGGCGACGACGTGCGCAACATCGACTGGCGGGTCACCGCGCGCACCCAGGAGCCGCACACCAAGCTGTTCCACGAGGAGCGCGAACGGCCGATCTTCATCCTCGCCGAACAGAGCCGGCAGCTGTTCTTCGGCTCGTCGCGGCAGTTCAAGTCGGTGCTCGCCGCCCAAGCCGCGGCGCTGATCGGCTGGGCCGCCCTGGAGCACAACGACCGGGTCGGCGGGCTGGTGTTCGGCAGCGGCGCGCCCCACGAGATCAAGCCGCGGCGCAGCAAGCAGAGCCTGCTGCAGTTGCTCAACCGCCTGGTCCGCGCCAACCATGCCCTGCACAGCGAACTGCCGGACGAGCCGGACGGCTTCGGCCTCGCCCTGCGCCGCGCCCGCGAGGTGCTGCGCCCCGGCAGCCTGGTGGTGGTGGTGTGCGACGAGCGCGGGCTGTCCGACAGCGCCGAACGGCAGTTGCTGCTCCTCGGCCGGCACAGCGAACTGCTGCTCCTGCCGCTCTCCGACCCCCTCGACCACGCCCTGCCCGCCGCCGGGCTGCTGCGCTTCGCCCAGGACGGTGCCCTGCTCGAACTGGACACCCACGACAGCGAGTTGCGCCAGGCCTACCGCGCCCTCGGCCAGGCACGCCAGGAACGCTGGCAGCGCCTGGCCGAACGCGTCGGCTGCCTGCTGCTGCCGCTCAGCACCCAGTTCGAACTGATCGAGCAACTGCGCGAGCGGCTGCAACCGCGGCCGGTGAAGCATCCATGAGTCCGCTCGACAACCTGCAACCGCCGCTCCTCCCGCCGGCCATTCCCTGGTGGCCGCCGGCACCCGGCTGGTGGGCGCTGGCGCTGCTGGCCGGCGTCTCACTGGCGACCTTCTGCTGGCTGCACTGGCGCCGCCCGCGGCGCCGCGCCGAACCGCCCGCGCCGGCGCCGCTGGCCCTCGATCCGCTGCGCGTCGCCGCCCTGGAGGAACTGGCGCAGCTGCGCAAACCCTACGACCTGCCCGCCGGCCCCTGGCTGCAGCAGCTCAACGCGCTGCTCAAGCGCCTCTGCCGCGCCCACTACCCGGACAGCCGCAGCCACACCCTGAGCGGCCGCGCCTGGCTGGCCTATCTCGACAGCCGCTGCCCGGCCGCCGGCCTGACGCGCTGGATGATCCTCGTGGAGGGCGGCTATCGCGCCGAATGCCGGCTCGACGACAAGGCCATCGACGGACTCTACCAGTCCGTGGACATCTGGATTCGCCGGCATGTTTGACTTCGCCTGGCCCTGGGTCTTCCTGCTCGCCCCGCTGCCCTGGCTGCTGCGCTTCGTGCTGCCGCCGGCCGACAGCGGCGAGGCGGCGCTCAAGGTGGCCTTTCTCGACGAACTGGAGCGCCTCAGCGGCCACCGCGCCCGCCTGCGCCTGCCGGGCTGGCGCCAGCAGGCGCCGTTCGTCCTGCTCTGGCTGCTGCTGCTCACGGCCGCCGCCCGTCCCGAATGGGTCGGCGAGCCCCTGCCGCTGCCCACCAGCGGCCGCGACCTGTTGCTCGCGGTGGATGTCTCCGGCTCCATGGAGTACGCCGACATGCAGTGGGAGGGCGAAGCCATCAGCCGCCTGGAGCTGGTCAAGCGCCTGCTCGGCCAGTTCATCGAGGATCGCCAAGGCGACCGCGTCGGGCTGATCCTGTTCGGCAGCCAGGCCTACCTGCAGGCGCCGCTGACCTTCGATCGGCAGACCGTGCACACCTGGCTGGAGGAAGCCATGATCGGCATCGCCGGCAAGAACACCGCCCTCGGCGATGCCATCGGCCTGGCGCTCAAGCGCCTGCGCCAGCGCCCGGCACAAAGCCGCGTACTGATCCTGGTCACCGACGGCGCCAACACCGGCGGCGAGATCGATCCGCAGGTCGCCGCCCGCCTGGCCGCCGAGGAAGGCGTGCGCATCCACACCGTCGGCATCGGTGCCGATCCCCGCCAGAACGACCTGCTCGGCCGGATCGGCCTAGCGCCTGGGCTGGACCTCGACGAGCCGACCCTGCGCGCCATCGCCGGACAGACCGGCGGGGAATACTTCCGCGTCCGCAACAGCGAGGAGCTGCGCGCCATCGAAGCCACCCTCGACCGCCTGGAGCCGGTGGCCCAGCAGCCGACCCAGGCGCGCCCGACCCGTCCGCTGTACGCCTGGCCACTGGCCGCGGCCCTGCTGCTCAGCCTCCTGCCGGCGGCCCGTACCCTCCGGCCGCCACGCGCCCGCCCGGGAGAGCGTCGATGAACGGACTCTGGCCGCACTGGCTGCATCCCGAGTGGCTGCTCCTGCTGCCTCTGCTCGCCTGGCTGCTCTGGCGGCTCTGGCATCGCCAGCGCCGTGCCGGCCGCTGGGAATTGCTGCTGCCGCCGGCCTTCCACCGGGCGCTGCTCGGAGCACGCGCCGGACACGACAGCCGGCTGCCCTGGATCGCCCTCGGCCTGGCCTGGCTGCTCGCCCTGCTGGCCCTACTCGGCCCCAGCTGGCAGCGCATCGAGCAAAGTCCGCTGAAGCGCGCCGATCCGCTGGTGGTGCTGCTCGAACTGACCCCGAGCATGCTCGCCGGCGACGTCGCGCCGAACCGCCTGGAGATGGCCAAGCGCAAGCTGCTCGACCTGCTCGCGGCGCGCCAGGAGGCGCAAACCGCGGTGGTCGTCTATGCCGGCAGCGCGCATACCCTGGTGCCGCTGTCCGACGATCTGGAAACCACCCGCAACCTGCTGGACGCCCTCGCCCCGCCGATCATGCCGGTCGCCGGGCGGCGCGCCGACCTCGCCGTGGCCCAAGGCCTGGCGCTGCTCGAACAAGGCGCCCAGGGCCGGGGGCAACTGCTGCTGATCGGCAGCGAACTGGACGAAAACGAACGCCGGAGCATCGCCAAGGCGCTCGGCAGACACGGCGAACGCCTCGACATCCTCGGCATCGGCAGCACCAGCGGAGCGCCCATCGCCCAGGAAGGCGGCACCTTCCTCAAGGACGAACAGGGCGCCATCCTGCTGGCCCGGCTGGACGCCGCCGGCCTGGCGCGCTTCGCCGAAAGCCTCGGTGGGCGCTACCAAAGCGCCAGCCTGGACGACCGCGACCTGCGCCGGCTGGGCCTGCTGGACAGTCCGCAGCGCCTGCGCGAGAACGACGAGGCGGCACGCTTCGATGCCTGGGCCGACCAAGGCCACTGGCTGCTGCTGCCGCTGCTCCTGCTGGCCGCCTGTGCCGGCCGGCGCGGCTGGCTGCTCTGTCTGCCCCTGCTGCTGGCCCTGCCCCAGCCCAGCCAGGCCTTCGAGCTCGCCGACCTCTGGCTGCGTCCGGACCAGCAAGGACAGATCCTGCTCCAGGCCGGTCGGCCGGGCGAAGCCGCCCGGCGCTTCGAGGACCGCCGCTGGCAGGCTCTGGCCCTCTACCAGGCCGGCGACTATGCCGCCGCCGCCGAAGGCTTCGCTCAGGGGCGCACCCCGACCGACCACTACAACCGCGGCAATGCCCTGGCCCGGCTCGGCGAACTGGAAGCCGCGTTGGACGCCTACGAGCGCGCCCTGGAGCTGCAGCCGGCGCTGGCGCCGGCGCTGCACAACAAGGCCCTGGTCGAGGAACTGCTGCGCCAGCGCCGGCAGGCCGAGCAAGCGGCCGAAGACGCCGCCGCGAATGCCCAGGCGCAGTCACAGTCGCCAGGCGGACAGCCGACGCCGGAAGGCTCCGCCGCGCCGCCGGCCAAGGCCGGCGAAGGCCAGGCCGATAACGCCGCGCCCGGGGCGGCCGAGGACGCGTCCCCGGCCGCCAGCGAGACGAGCGAACTGCCGGCCGCTGCCGCGAAGCAGAACGGCGGGGTACTTGGCGACGACTCGCCGCCGGCTCCCGGACAGACCGCCGCAGCCCCGGCGGAACGGCTCGGTGGCGAACGCCGCCAGGCCCTGGAACAGTGGCTGCGGCAGATCCCGGACAATCCCGGCGAACTGCTGCGGCGCAAATTCTGGTACGAACAGCAACAGCACCGGGAAGCCAGCCCATGATCCGCCCGCTCTGCATCCTCCTGCTCTGCCTGCTGGCCTGGACGAGCCAGGCCGAGGAATTGACCGCCCGGGTCGACCGCACCCGCCTCGGCGCCGGCGAAACCCTCGAGCTGACCCTCGAAAGCAGCGATCCCGCGCCCCTCGGCAAGCCGGACCTGACGCCCCTTGAGCAGCACTTCGAGGTGCTCGGCACCCGCCAGGTCAACCGCCTGACCAACGAGGCCGGCGGGGCCCGCAGCACCACCCAGTGGATCGTCACGCTGCAGCCGAAGCACCCCGGCCAGCTGAGCATTCCGCCCTTGCGCCTGGGCGACCAGCAGACCCAGGCGATCGTCCTGCACGTGCAGAAAAGCGGGATGGATGCCGGCACTGCCCGTCTGGCGCCGGTATTCATCGACGCCAGCCTGGATCGGGAAAACGTCTACGTGCAGGCCCAGGTCGTCCTCACCCTGCGCATCTACCATTCGGTATCGCTCTACGACGACAGCAATCTGAGCCCGCTGCAGATGGCCGACGCCCGCATCGAGCCCCTCGGCACGCCGCGCACCTACGAGACCAACGTCAACGGCGTGCGCCACGGGGTGATCGAGATGCGCTATGCGCTTTTTCCCCAGCGCAGCGGCGAGTTGCTGATCCCCTCCCTGGCCTTCACCGCCACCGAGGTCAGCCGAGCCCCGGACCGCGACGGCCTGCTGCCCTTCGGCCCGCACAGCGGCCGGCAGATCCGCGTGGAGTCGCCGGCGATTCCCCTGAGGGTCAAGGCCAGGCCTGCCGAATACCCAGCCGACGCGCCCTGGTTGCCGGCACGCGCCCTCGAACTGAGCGAAAGCTGGAATCCCGCGCCGGAACAGGCCCGGGTCGGCGAATCGCTGACCCGCCAGCTGACGCTCAAGGCCGACGGACTGAGCAGCGCTCAGTTGCCGCCGCTGGCCAACCTCCCGGTCGACGGCCTGCGCCGCTATCCCGACCAGCCACAACTGGCCGAGCAGCCCGGCGAGCGCGGCCTGATCGGCAGCCGCGAGGAACGCGAGGCGCTGGTGCCGACCCGTGACGGCCGGATCGAACTGCCGGCGCAGGAAGTGCTGTGGTGGAACACCGTCCACGAACGCTTGGAACGCGCCCGCCTGCCGGCGCGCACCCTGGTGGTGAAAACGAACCCCGAACTGGCCGCGGAACCGCCGCAGCCCCTCGGCGCGCTCCTGACCCTGCCCGGCCAGCCGCTCAGGGTCTGGCAGCTGACCAGCGCCCTGCTGCTCTGCACCACCCTGCTCGGTTTCGGCCTCTGGTGGCGTGCCCGCCGCCAGCCGGCGATCCGCAGCGCCGTCGCCGGGCCGAACTCCCGCACCCTGCTCGACGAGCTGCGCCGCGCCTGCCAGGCCAACGATACCCAGGCGACCCGCCAGGCCCTCGACGCCTGGGCCCGCCAGCAACCGGAAACCCTCGCCGCGATGGCCGCGCGCTACGTGCCCCTCTCCGCCGCCCTCGACGGCCTGAACGGTGCGCTCTACAGCGAAGGCGGCCAGTACTGGCAGGGCGAGGACCTCTGGCAGGCGATCCGCAGCCTGCCGTCGGCCCTGCTGCCAGGCACAGCCCAGGAACCGAGCCAGCTGCCGCCGCTATATCCGCGCTGAGGGGATACCGCGCCGACCGGCGAAGCGGAACTGTTCGGCGGTTGACTGCTCCCCTCCCTGAAGGAAGGGGATTCCCAATTCAACGAGCACTGGACACAGGCACTTGACCCATGCCGCTTACGTTCTCTCCAAGGGCTAACACCCACCCCTTTCAAGGTCTTTACGTAAACTCCCTTCCCTAAAACCATCAAGAGGGCAAGGCGGTGTGGGACGAGATTCTGGCGCGATTCGAGAAGCAGGCACCGGCCAGCGTCATGGCACGGCTGGTGTTGGAACGGGCGATGCCGGCTGCCTGGGTCGACGAAGTGTTCGAGACCAACCGGCAGCGCCAGTATCCCTGGGAGCTGCTGTTTTCCACCGTCGTCGAGCTGATGTCGCTGGTTTCCCTGGGGCTGCGCCCTTCGCTGCATGCCGCCGCGCGCCAGATGGAC
>NZ_FOFJ01000017.1 GCF_900110885.1 Azotobacter beijerinckii
CTGATCCTCGATGGCGCGATGAACGGCCCGGCCTTCCTGGCCTATGTCGAGCAGGTTCTGGTTCCCGAGCTGACGGCCCGCGACCTTGTGGTGATGGACAACCTGCCGGCCCACAAGGTCGCGGGGGTACGTCGGGCCATCGAAGGCGCAGGAGCCACCCTGCGCTACCTGCCACCCTATAGTCCCGATCTGAACCCGATCGAGATGGCCTTCTCCAAGCTCAAGGCGCTGCTGAGAAAGGCGGCGGCGCGGACGCTGCCCGAACTGTGGCAGAGCATTGGCGAGGCGATCGGGCAACTCTCAGCGGACGACTGCAGGCACTACTTCAAAGCGGCCGGCTATGATTCTGAATAAAGTGAAAATGCTCTAGCCACTACCCCCGACAACAGGATACAGCGCTGTGGAACGGTCTTGATCGAGCCCCGGTCACCGATTCAAGGCCTCGTGCAGGTAGTCGGTGAAGGCGCGAATCAGCGCCGAGGACTGGCGATGCTGCGGATAGACCGCGTAGACCTTTGTCGGCGGCCCCTGGAAGGCTTCGAGCACCGGCAGCAGCGCGCCCGCGGCCAGCTCCAGGCCGACGATGAAGGTCGGCAGCCAGGCGAGGCCGAGCCCGGCGAGGGCGGCGTCGCGCACCAGCTCGCCGTTGTTGACCCGGTAGCGGCCGCGCACGCCGACGCGCTCGGGACGCCCGTCGCGCCAGTAGCTCCACTCCACTGCCTTGCCGTGGCCGTAGAGCAGGCAGTCGTGCTCGCGCAGCTCCGCCGGCGTCTGCGGCGCACCGCGGCGAGCGAGATAGGCGGGGCTGGCGCAGGTGACCATCTGCTGCGGAGCCAGGGCGCGGGCGATCAGCGTGGAGTCGGCGAGTTCGCCGATGCGCACCGCCATGTCGTAGCCCTCCTCGAGCAGGTCGACCCGACGGTCGCTCAGCTCCAGCTCGACGGCGACCTCCGGGTAGCGTTCGAGAAAGCCCGGCAGCAGGCGCCCGAGATGCAGGGTGCCGAAGGACATCGGCGCCGACAGGCGCAGCGTGCCCCGCGGCGTCGCCCGCAGCTGCAGGATGGCCTGCTCGGCCGCCTCCACGTCGTCGAGGATCTGCCGGACCCGCTCGCAGTAGAGCAGTCCCAGCGGGGTGACGGCGAGCCGGCGGGTCGAGCGGTTGAGCAGGCGCACGCCCAGCCGCGCTTCCAGGCCCATCAGCCGGCGGCTGACGAACTGCTTGGACAGCCCCAGCGCTTCGGCCGCGGCGGTGAAACTTCCGCCGTCCACCACGGCGACGAACAGGCGCATGTCCTCGAGCTGGTTCATTGTCACTCCTGAGTAGACGATATTGCGCTTTCAGGCATCTTAATCGAATCGGAAGGAGACACTAGTCTGTACTCACGGCACACGACATTGCCCCCACCGACCCGGAGACATGGACATGACCCTTTCGACCCCGACCGCCATCCACACCGCCAGCGCCTTCGCCGGCCGCGCCCTGCTCAGCTCGCTGTTCATCGTCAGCGGCCTGGGCAAGGCCGCCGCCCCGGCCGCCACCCTCGGCTACATCGGCAGCACTGGCATGCCCTTCCCCAGCCTGGCCCTGGCGGCCGCGCTGCTGATCGAGCTGGGCTTCGCCACGGCGCTGCTGGTCGGCTACCGCACCCGCCTGGTCGCCACCGTGATGGCCGGCTTCACCCTGGCGACGGCCCTGGCCTTCCACAACCAGCTCGGCGACCAGAACCAGTTCATCCACTTCCTGAAGAACCTGGCGATCGCCGGCGGGCTGCTGCAGGTGGCCGCCTTCGGCGCCGGCGCCCTGAGCCTGGATGCCTACCGCAGCCGCCGCACCGCCCACGCCTGAAATTTCCCGCCCGGCTCCGGCCGGGCCGCACCGACCGAGGAATCCGCCATGCACACCCACGAACTGCGCCGCTCCAGCGAGCGCGGCCAGGCCGACCACGGCTGGCTGCAATCCCGCCACAGCTTCTCCTTCGCCGACTACCACGACCCCGAACAGGTCGGTTTCTCCGACCTCCTGGTGATCAACGACGACCGCGTCGCCCCCGGCCAGGGCTTCGGCCGCCATCCGCACCGGGACATGGAGATCCTCTCCTACGTGCTCGACGGCACCCTCCAGCACCAGGACAGCCTGGGCAACGGTTCGCTGATCCGCCCGGGCGACGTCCAGCTGATGAGCGCCGGCACCGGCATCGCCCACAGCGAGTACAACGCCTCGCCCCGCGAGCCGGTGCATTTCCTGCAGATCTGGATCGTCCCGGCCGTCCGGGGCGTGACGCCGGGCTATCAACAGCAGCGCTTCGCCGCCGCGGACAAGCGCGGCCGGCTGCAGCTGATCCTCTCGCCGGACGGCGAGCGGGGCTCGCTGCGCCTCCACCAGGACGCCCGGGTCTACGCCGGACGGTTCGACGGCGCGGAACGGGGCAGCCTGGAGCTCGGCGGGCAGCGCCACGCCTACGTGCACCTGGCGCGCGGCGCGCTGAGCGTCAACGGCCAGCGCCTGGAGGCCGGCGACGGCCTGCGCGTCCGCCGCGCCGAGCGGCTGGAATTCGCCGACGGCGAGCAGGCCGAGGTGCTGGTCTTCGACCTGCGCCCGCACGAGCTGCCGCGGATGCCGTGAACGGCGGCGGGCACGGGGTACCACCGGATCAGCGGGGCGAAGCCCGCTGAAAAGACGCCGGCCGGGGCTGCTAGAATGCCCGGCCGTCCCGTCCCGCGAGGTCCGCCATGTCCCGACTCAACCCGCGCCAACAGGAAGCCGTGACCTACGTCGGCGGCCCGCTCCTGGTGCTCGCCGGCGCCGGTTCCGGCAAGACCAGCGTGATCACCCGCAAGATCGCCTACCTGATTCAGCAGTGCGGCATCCAGGCCCGGCACATCGTCGCCATGACCTTCACCAACAAGGCCGCCCGCGAGATGAAGGAGCGCGTCGGCACGCTCCTGCGCGGCGCCGAGGGCAAGGGCCTGACCGTCTCCACCTTCCATAACCTCGGCCTCAACATCATCCGCAAGGAACATGCGCGGCTCGGCTACAAACCCGGCTTCTCGATCTTCGACGAGGGCGACATCAAGGCCCTGCTGACCGACATCATGCAGAAGGAATATGCCGGGGACGACGGCGTCGACGAGATCAAGAACTACATCGGCACCTGGAAGAACGACCTGATCCTCCCCCAGGAGGCGCTCGACAAGGCGCGCACGCCCAAGGAGCAGACCGCCGCCGTCGTCTACCTGCACTACCAGCGCACCCTCAAGGCCTACAACGCGGTCGACTTCGACGACCTGATCCTGCTGCCGGTGAAGCTGTTCCAGGAGCACCCGGACCTCCTCGAGAAGTGGCAGAACCGCATCCGCTACCTCCTGGTCGACGAATACCAGGACACCAACGCCAGCCAGTACCTCCTGGTGAAGCTGCTGGTCGGCATGCGCCACCAGTTCACCGTGGTCGGCGACGACGACCAGTCGATCTACGCCTGGCGCGGCGCGCGTCCGGAAAACCTGATGCAGCTGAAGGAGGACTACCCCTCGCTGAAGGTGGTGATGCTCGAGCAGAACTACCGCTCGACCAGCCGCATCCTGAAATGCGCCAACGTGCTGATCGCCAACAATCCCCACGTGTTCGATAAACAGCTGTGGAGCGAGATGGGCCACGGCGACGAGATCCGCGTGATCCGCTGCCGCAACGAGGAAACCGAGGCCGAGCGGGTGGCCATGGAGATCCTCACCCTGCACCTGAAGACCGGCCGGCCCTACAGCGACTTCGCCATCCTCTACCGCGGCAACTACCAGTCGCGGCTGATGGAGCTCAAGCTGCAGCACCACCAGATCCCCTACCGCCTCTCCGGCGGCACCAGCTTCTTCGCCCGCCAGGAGGTGAAGGACCTGATGAGCTACTTCCGCCTGCTGGTCAACCCGGACGACGACAACGCCTTCCTGCGGGTGATCAACGTGCCGCGCCGGGAAATCGGCTCGGCGACCCTGGAAAAGCTCAGCCACTACGCCGGCGAGCGCAACCTCTCGCTGTATGAGGCCGCCGGCGAGCTGGGCCTCGCCCAGCACCTCGACGGCCGCTACTGCGAGCGCCTGGCGCGCTTTACCCGCTGGATGGACGGCGTGCGCCAGCAGTGCGCGCAGAATGATCCGATCGCCGCCCTGCGCAGCATGGTGATGGACCTCGACTACGAGAACTGGCTCAGGCAGAACGCCTCCAGCGACAAGGTCGCCGAGGTGCGTATGGGCAATGTCTGGTTCCTCGTCGAGGCGCTGAAGAACACCCTCGAAAAGGACGAGGACGGCGAGATGACCATCGAGGAGGCCATCGGCAAACTGGTGCTGCGCGACATGCTGGAACGCCAGCAGGAAGAGGAAGAAGGCGCCGAGGGCGTGCAGATGCTCACCCTGCACGCCTCCAAGGGCCTGGAGTTCCCCCACGTGTTCATCATCGGCGTGGAGGAGGAAATCCTTCCCCACCGCTCCAGCATCGAGGCCGACACCATCGAGGAAGAACGCCGCCTGGCCTACGTCGGCATCACCCGCGCCCGGCAGAACCTAGTGCTGACCTTCGCCGCCAAGCGCAAGCAGTACGGCGAGATCATCGACTGCGCGCCCAGCCGTTTCCTCGCCGAACTGCCCCAGGACGACCTGGCCTGGGAAGGCCAGGAGGATGCGCCGGTGGAGGCCAAGGCAGCCCGCGGAAAGAATGCGCTGGCGGATATTCGGGCGATGCTCAAGCGCTGAAGTCGCCTGCCAGCAGGAGCCTCGCCGACCGCCGCGCTCAAGGCTGACCGCCCGAGGAAACCGAAAGTGCGCGCAAGCGCTCGGCTCCGGGGCGGTTCACTCATGGCACTCTTCGACTCTCGGCATCAGGCCATACAACGACAAAGGCTCGCAGCGCTGCGAGCCTTTGTCGTTTCTGTGGTTTTCTGTCCCGTCTTGGCAGCGAGCAGAGACATCAGCTCAATAGAGTACCGATGTTCGGTTTGATAGGAACACCGTTGGACATATCCATATTGCTGACACTCTCGACGCGTGAAAGCTTCCCGTCATGTAAGCGATATACCTGATCGGCGACATTGATCAGTGCAGGCCGGTGCGAAACAGCAATGATGGTAATTTCCGGGGTCAGATCCTTCAGCGTCTGGCTGATGGCCTCTTCTGTCTCCGGGTCCAATGCGCTGGTCGCTTCATCCAGGATCAACAATCGAGGATTGTGAGCCAACGCCCGGGCGATCACGATACGCTGGCGCTGGCCACCGGACAGCTTGCCCCCCCGCTCCCCAACGATCATCTGCATGCCGTCGGGCGACCTTTCCACAAACTCCCAGGCGCCCGCCTGTTTAAGGGCGCGCTCTGCATCCATGGCCGTCAGTGCAGGATCCCCCAGGGTCACATTGGACAGAATGCTGTCGTGAAGCAGCAGGGTTTCCTGGGGAACATAGCCAATGAGCTGCCGCCAGCGCTGCCGGTCCAGCTCCTCGATGGGGACGCCATCGACCAATATGCTTCCGGATTGCGGTGCCAACAGCACGCAGACCAGATCGAGGATGGTCGTTTTCCCTGCCCCCGAGGAGCCGATCAGGCTGGTAAAGGTTCCCGCGGGGATCGTCAAATTGATGGCATCGAGAATCTGCCGGCTGCCGTAACTGAAGGACACGCCCTCGAAAGCAATGGCGTCCTGCAAAGTGGGAGCATGATCGCCACCACTAGGTTCGGCATCGGCCACCGCGGTATCGATCGACTCCCGAAGCGCCCAGTAGGCACTTTCCTGGGCAGCCATGCGGTGGTAGCGCTGCACGGTCTTGTGCAACAGACCCAATACCCTTACGACCAGAAAAATCAGAATCATCACGGACGATAATGGCAGCTTCCACACAATCAGCCCCACATAGAGCCCCACTGCAGCGAGAATCGCCAGCATCGGCTCCTGCAAGGCCCTGAGGGTCTCGCGGCTCATCACCTCACGCTCCATCGCCTTGTTCAGCTCGGCAGCCTGGCTTCTCAGCAGCGAGTCGGCGATATCTTCGCGGGCCATGGCCTTGAGTGGCTTGACCGAGCCCAGCGTGTCGGTCAGGTGCGCAAGCAGTTCACGCATCAAACGGGTTTGGCTTTTACCTGCATGACGCGAGGTTTTCACCATCTTCTGCAAGGCCAGCAGTAGGAAGAACCCCAAGACCAAGGAGAGGATGGCAGCCTGCCAGGACACGAACAGGGCTATGACCATATAAACCATGGCCTGGATGAGCAAGGCCACCATATTGGCGGCATGCTCATACCCGGTAGAGGCCCGGTAGGCTTCGGTGGCGACGGCATTGGCCAGCGCGCCCGTGGGTTGGCGCAGATAATATTCCCAGCGACTTCCCAGCAAGGCCCGAATCAAGTCGACACGCAAATCCGTGGCGACATGCGCCACGGTATAGCCTACCTGGCGGTTGCCCAGCAGGATCAGTACGCTGCTGAGCACCATTCCAAACACAATCACGATCAGCATGGTCGTGACGGTCGGCTCCAGGCCGACTTGGTGCAGGATCTCGATGATCTTGAGCGAAAACGCCGAGTGGTGTTGATCACCCAGCGCCACCGACAACAGGGGCAGCATGGTGGTCAGACCGACGCCTTCCGCGAGGCCGGCCAGGAGCAGACTGATCAGCATCAGCGCTGTACGCGTCGGAT
This sequence comes from Azotobacter beijerinckii, assembly GCF_900110885.1. Classification (GTDB taxonomy): domain Bacteria; phylum Pseudomonadota; class Gammaproteobacteria; order Pseudomonadales; family Pseudomonadaceae; genus Azotobacter; species Azotobacter beijerinckii. The sequence goes on from NZ_FOFJ01000017.1 coordinate 6,673, forward strand.
AAGCTCGACCAAAGGCAACAAGAATACGCATGGCTATCCATTCAGGGAGAAAGCAGGGAATCCAGGGCAAGGCCAGACAACATCGGCCTCCCCCGGAAAAGCCCGTTGCTGGTTGAGCGGTGCGCTGCCAGGCAGACTCGACCGCCATGAAATCGTCGGCATTGGCCAAGTGTAACGGCAGGAGCGACCTTGAATGGAACGAGCTGACGTGGCTCGCGTTCGGCCGACGGATCGGGCCGAACAATCAGGCCTTGGCAATGACCCCATCGAAAGAGGCACGCAACGAGGCAAAGGCCTGGATGATATGGTCGATCTGCTCGGGCGTATGCGCAGCACTGACACTGCAACGAACCAGTGCCTGACCGCCCGGTGCCGCGAGAGGGGGCACCAGATTCACATATACGCCATGCTCGACAAGGCGTTGCCAGAAGGCCACACCCTCCTCGGAGGATCCCAGCAGGACGGGGACGACGGGGCTGGGCTGCGGACCGACCCGGTACCCCAGCCCCGCCAACCCTTGGTAGAGCCGTCGGGCATTGGACCAGAGACGTTCGCGCAACTCCGGTCGGGCCCTCATGGTCCGCAAGGCGGCACGCACCGATGCAATGGAGGACGGCGATGACGAGGCCGTGAAGATATACGGGCGGCTCGCATAGCGCAGCAGTTCCATTTCCGGGTGATGACTGACTGCGAAGCCGCCTATCGCCCCCAGACTCTTGCTGAAGGTGCCCAGCACGATATCCACGTCCGACTCGACGCCAAGCTCCTCTGCCAGACCCCGGCCATGAGCCCCCAGCACCCCGACGGAGTGCGCCTCGTCGACGAGCAGATATCCGCCCAAGCGCCGCTTGACCTCAACGATCTCCTTCAGCGGCGCTTGGTCGCCCAGCATGCTGTAAATGCCTTCCACCAAGATGAGAGCGTTTCGAGCCGGTTCCCCCAGCCGCAGCATGCGGCGCTCTAAATCAGCGACATCGTTATGGCGAAAACGGATGACCTGGGCACCGCCCAGCTTGCAAGCGTCGTAGATGCTGGCATGGCAGTCCGCATCGAGCAGCACGATATCGCCCGGTCCTGCCAGAGTACTGATGACCCCCAGGTTTGCCAGATACCCCGTCGAGAAAACGATGGCCGAACGTCGCCCGAAAAAGTCGGCCAATTCGGCTTCCAACGCCACATGGCTGCCATAGCTGCCACTCGCCATGCGCGAGCCGGTAGTGCCCGTTCCTTCATGTTCTAGCGCTTGCCGTGCCGCCTCGATGCACTCCGGGTCGAAGGTCAGTCCCAAGTAGTTGTTGGTTCCGGCCAAGACCACCCGCCACTCGCCGATGCGGCCCTCGGTGGGTGAGAAAACCTCGTCGATGCGGGTGCCGAACGGATTGAGCCCGGCCTGGACCAGAGCAGCACGCTCCTGTGCCAGTTTCCCGAATTTATCGAACAACGCCATCGGCATGCTCCATCAGCGAAAAGACTGCTTGCGCCAACTGGGTTGGCGTATGCACGTCCGTCAATATGTTCAAGGGGATGGAAAGATCGAATTCATCCTCGAGCTCCATCACCAAGTCCATGACCTTGACGGAGTCCAGGCCAAGTTCCTGTATCAGATCGATATCCGGGTGGATCGAGGCTCCGGGCGGAGCCAAGCGATTCAGATAGAAAAACAGCCGTTCCAGTATTTTTTCTTGGGAAATCATGGGTAGATCCCTTGGCTCCTAGATTTGCCTTTCGCCGGGCTAGAACCAATGTTCCTGCAAGGCTCTTCCCAACAGGATGCATGGCTCCCACCCCAATGCCGCCTGAATGGAATCGTTGCTGCAGGACCAATCAGGATGCGTTAATTCACACACCTTCGCAGGGGTCAACATGGGAGCACGGCGAGTCAGATACGAGATAGAGAGATTGACTTGTGCGAGAGCTTTCAACAAGGGTGCCGGGATAACAATCTGACGCACCGGAGCATTCCGAATCTCTGCGGCAATGGCTGCAATGCCCCTCCAGTCGTACCCGTCCCTCTGGCAATCGTTCAACTCATAGGTGGCCGAAGGCGCCACCGGCGCCATCAGCCACTGCAACACGGCGCGGGCCAGATCCTCTACGTGAAGCAAGGTGAGCCGCGCATTGCTCTGCCCCAAGGTGAACAGCCATCCGCGAAGTAGCCATTCGAACAGGGGCCGCATTTCTCGATCACCGGGCCCGTATACCGCAGTAGGCCTGAAGACCGTCACGGCAATGTCTCCGGCCGCTTGCTTCACTTGACGCTCAGCTTCAAGCTTCGAGGCGGCATACCAAGACAGATCCGGATGCCGCGCAGCCAGCGAAGACATCAATAGAAAACGCTCGCAGCTACCGCTACGGCGCGCGGCCTCGACCAGGCGCCGACTGCCGTCGACATTAATCCGATTGAAATACTCGGGAGAGCTACCGCGCACCGCTCCGGCGCAATGAATAACCGTATCTGCACCGGCGACCAGCCTTGCCAGCGCATCGCCATCCTCCAGCGCGCCCTGCACCCACTCGATGCCTCCCGCACAGCGGGCCTGGCTACGACTCAAGGCACGCAGCCGGACGCCCGACTCGAGCAAGCGCCGCACCAGCACTCCCCCGATGAAGCCGGTCGCTCCCGTCAGGGCAACAATCCGTGCCATGACGGTCTACCCGAAAGCCATCGGCAGTCTGGATTCGGACTGCATTTGCTCAAGAAAACGTTTGCGTGCCTCAGCCCGCGAGGGCTTCCCCGACGAGGTCCGCGGAAGGGAATGCGGCGGAACGAGTTCAACCGTTGCCGTAAAACCGAACTCGCCGTTGATCAGCCCGGCCAGGGTGCGAACCAGACTCTCCCGTTTTTCCGGGTCGGTTGCACGGCACTGGACCAGCACCACCACCCGTGGATCCGCCTCCGCCGGAACCAGGAAAGCGATCACGTCGCCGGAGCGAACCTCGGGCTGGGATTCGACCAGGTATTCGACGTCCTGCGGCCAGATGTTTCGGCCCCGGACAATCAGCAGATCCTTTTGCCTTCCGGTAATGAACAGCTCCCCGTTATGCAGATAGCCGAGATCGCCGGTATCGAGCCAGTCGCCGTCCATATGGGCTTGCGTGGATTCCTCATCGCGGAAGTAGCCCGACATCAGGCTGGGTCCCTGCAGGGTTATCCGCCCGACCTGACGCTCCGGCAAGGGGTGTCCGGCCTCGTCGCGTATTTCGAGCTGGTGCCCGGGAAGGACTGCACCACAATTGACGAAGAGACTGGCTTTGCTTCCCTCTCCATTGAAAGGGATGGCCATCGACCGATGCTCCAGTGCCCAGCGATCAATCCGATCCACCTGGACCCCGACACCACGGCGAGCGAAGCTGACGCCCAAAGTGTTTTCTGCCAAGCCATAGCTGGGCAGGAAGGCATTGCGATCAAAGCCCGCCGGCGCGAACTGCTCCGCAAACCGCTCCAGCACCTCGGCGCGAATCGGTTCCGCACCAATGCCCGCGACACGCCAGCTGGAAAGATCGAAACGAGTTACCTCACCCTCGCGGGCACGCCGGGAGCAAAGGTCATAGCCAAAGGGCGGGGCAAAGGCAATGGTGCCTCGATTCTGGCTGATCAGATTGAGCCATTGCCTTGGCCGCATCGCGAAGTCCTGGGTTCGCAGATAGTCCACCGACATCTGCGCCGCCATCGGACTCAGTACGAAACCCACCAGCCCCATATCGTGATAGAACGGCAGCCAGGAGACGCAACGATCACCCGGCCCCACGCCAAGCCCGTCTCGAAGCATGCCTTGCAGGTTGGCCATTACCGCCCGTTGGGTGACGGCCACACCACGGGGAAAACGGGTGCTTCCAGAAGTGTACTGAAGGTAGGCTACGTCATCCGGTTGGGAAGGCTCCAGCTCCACGGGCGGAGCCGCCTGAGTCTTGATTTCCTTGACCGAGCCGATGAATAGCGCATTGCAAGAGCCGGCAGCCTCCTGTACGAACGGCAGCCACTCCGAGGGGGCCAGGATGGCCGTCGGCTCGCAGCTTTTCAGCAGACCGCCGAGCTTTTCGACATACGACGCATGGCCGCCCAGACCTGACGGAATGGGCAGCGGCACTGGTATGAAGCCAGCGTATTGACAGCCATAGAAGGCCTCCATGAACCCCGGCTCGGTATCGGCGATCAAGGCGACCCGATCCCCTCTGCTCAGGCCAAGCCCATGAAGGCGCCTGGCCACGGCCAACGCTTCTCTTCTCAGAGCGGCATACTGGACGACGGCTGTCAGACGGCAACGGCCATCGTAGAAGTTCAGGCCGGTATGCCCACGCGCCGCGTAATCAAGGGCCTCCGCCAGTGTCGAAAAATCTGCCACTCGCTGAGGCAGAGCGTGCCGGGTAAGGGTCGCAGACATATAAAGCTTGGCCATCAGTTCAGTCCCTGGCTTTTTTCAGCGCAACAGCTAAACACTGCAACGGCCCGCTCAGTGAAGCTTGCAGCGTACCAAATCGCAGGAAAAGCATGGGGTTGGCTACCATTTCTGTCAGGGTAGTTCATTTTGGCCGGTCAAACGGCCCCTAGACGAGACACAATGATATGGAAGCATGCAGCCCGCTCTGGAGAAGCAGAGAGGCACCGCAACGTGGTTTTTCATGCGATCCACAATAACCCAACTCAGCAAAAAATAAAATTGACAAAATCTCTCATCTGGGCTGTATCGACAGTCAACCGCAAACGCCCGAAGCGTGCTTTCCAGCACGGCGAACCCAAGCCCAACACGCAAAAATTCCATTCAACTATATCATCAACGAAACACCTATAAAATATTCGTCAAAATAACGTGAAAAAATGGTTAAAAAACATCGCCTCCCCCCATATCAGCAGTGAATATAGCTAACCAACCCAACCGCCGAACCGCCATTAGACCTTGAGGGACGATTCTCTGTACTATTGAGAACAACGAAACAAATTGAGGACCTTGTGTGTGGATCGACCTCTTTCCAAGGGAGATGTATCGCTCGTTACCAGGCCGGTACTAAGCAAAGCCGACCTCGACACCTTCATCCGCCTGCCGGGCAGGCTCCACCGGAACGATCCCCACTGGATAGAACCCCTCCACCTTGAGCGCCGCGAACATCTTTCATCGAAGAGTCCCGTATTTGCCCATCTCAAATGGCAAGCCTGGATCGCGTGGTCAGGGACCGACCCCGTAGGACGCATCACCGCACAGGTGGATACGCTGCATCGCCAACTGCACGGCCAGGACACAGGGCACTTCGGCATGCTGGAAGCGGTCGACGACCCCGCCGTTTTCGAGATTCTCATGACAACGGCCGAAAGCTGGCTGCTTGAGCAGGGCGCACGCCGGATAACGGGCCCGTTCAATCTGACCATCAACGAAGAAAGCGGCCTGCTGGTCGAAGGGTTTAATCGCCCCCCCTCAGCAATGATGGGGCATGGCCTGCCCTACTATGGGGCCCGGGTTGAAGCCCTGGGCTACCGCCCGGCCAAGGATTTGCTGGCCTACTGGATGCTCACGGATGAATTGAACTTCCCCCCCGCACTGCGACGCATGATGGATCGCTGGCATGACCGCGTGCGGATCAGGCCGTTGGATCGCCAGCATTTCCAGGCAGAAATCCAGCTCCTGCGGGACATCTTCAATGACGCTTGGGCCAAGAACTGGGGGTTCGTTCCCTTTACCGAGGCCGAATTCGAAGAACTCGGGAAAAACCTCAAGCTGCTGGTACCGGACGATCTGATCTACATCGCCGAGGTCGACGGCGAACCAAGCGCATTCATCGTTGCACTTCCCAACCTCAACGAGGCAATTGCCCCTTTGCAGGGACGCTTATTTCCTTTTGGCTGGCTTCGCCTGCTATGGCGACTGAAGGTACAGCCCCCCCGCACAGCTCGCGTCCCACTGATGGGGGTACGCCAGACTCATCAGCACAGCCGCCTGGGCCCCGTGTTGGCATTGCGCCTGATCGAGGCCCTCAAGCCTCCCTTCGTCAAACGAGGGCTCGAAGCGCTTGAAATGTCCTGGATTCTGGAAAGCAACAGTGGCATGCGCAACATTCTCGAACATATCGGTGCATACATTTACAAGCGGTATCGAGTCTATGAAAAGCAAATTTGAGCCAAAGCGCTATGGCGCTCTGGTCTTGGCGGCCGACAGGCATTCGGGCGATGTCGTGGCGACTGCAGCCGGCGTCGAATGCAAAGCCCTCGCTCCGGTCGGCGGAGTGCCGATGGTGCACAGGGTCATAGAGACCCTGCAAACGAGCCACTCGATCGGCCAGATCACCTTGGTTGGCCCGGATCGGGCCATGCTTCGCAAGGACGCAAAAATCGAGCACCTACTGACCAGCAATGCACTGGACTGGCTGGAGAATGCCAGCTCGCCGAGCGCCAGTGCCGCACACGGACTGGAAAGACAGCCCCCCCAGCAGCCAATACTCCTGACGACGGCCGATCACGCCCTTCTGAGCCCGGCCATTGTGGATCACTTTCTGGAGCAGGCACTCGCAAGTGGGTGCGATTTTGTCGTCGGTGTCGCTCGCCTGGATACCGTGCAGACCCGCTTTCCCGATACGCGACGAACCGCCATACAGCTGCGTGGCGGCCCCTACTGCGGATGCAACCTGTTTGCCTTCATGACGGAGCGCGGTCGGCAGCTCGCTTCTTTCTGGCGGAGAGTGGAACAGGAACGCAAGCGCCCCTGGCGCGTGATCACCGGCGCGCTGGGCCCGATCGCCACCCTCCGCTACCTGCTGGGGCGCCTGACGCTGGAGCAAGCGCTGGCCCGACTGTCACGCCAGCTCGACGTGAAAATAGGCGCCGTTGTCTTGCCCTTTGCCGAAGCGGCCATTGATGTCGACTCCACAGCAGATCTTCTCTTCGTTGAAAAAATCCTGGCACAGAACGCTGCGGAGAAGACCACTCAGCCCTGAACTACTGCCACCGGCCTCTTCCAGAGGCTAACCTTGGCCTTGGCAGCCTCCAGGTCTGCCGGGAAATCAAGTTCCCCCCAGCTCAGCCCTTCGATCGACTGCACGAAAACCTTTCCCGTGGCCTGGGCCAACTGGTCGATGATGCTGAGATACCAGCGCTGCAGTGCTTCCGGCTTGCGCATGTTCTCTTCGAGCGCCTGCCGGAACAACGCCGCACCCTCCGGCTGGAAATACATCATGCCAATGGACTCACCGTCGATGTGGACCAAAGGCAGAACCTTGCCGACACGCGTCAGCCGGTCACCATCAAGGCAGACCTTCATGTCGTCGCTGTCATAGCTGGTCTTTTTGTCTATGGCGAGAGTGATAGGCCGAGGCGGCGCCTCCAGCAGACGCTGCAAAACCGGTAGGTCGAACAGGGTATCCCCGTTCAGGAGAAGGAACTCATCCTGCATGGCCTGCCGGGCCATCCAGCAACTTGCAAGGTTGTCCGCTACCTCGAAGAAAGGATTGAACAGCGTCGAGATGGTCCCCACCCCATAGCGCTCGCCCAGCACACGCTCGACCTGATCCGCCCCGTATCCCACCACCACAGTGATATGCCGTATACCGGCAGCCAACAACCCATCTATCTGCCACTCGATAACACTTTGACCGGCGATCTCGATCAGACACTTGGGCCTGTTTTCGGTAAAAGGAAGAAGGCGCCGCCCTTGGCCTGCACTCAGAATAACGGCCCGACGGCTCTCACTCCGCTTGAAATAACTCATGCTGTCTCCTGTTACTATGAAAAAATCAATCGTCTCTGATCGACCCGGCAGAACTGTTTTTTTAGGATAGACTACCGCTTTTGGGATAGTTTAGGATAGCGCCCCTTCCATACTCGAGCGCATGGCGCGACTGGCGCGTGGTTAGAACCACAGAAGGTTCAAGAATTCATGCTTCTGATCGAGCGATATGTTGTTTCTGAAACCTGTCGGCCTCTCTTGGTCATGGTGGGGATCCTCATCTTCATCTTTGCCGCTTATTCTTCTCAGCGTTATCTGGCAGAAGCCGCAAATGGCAGCCTAGCCCTCGATGTCGTCTTGGACATCGTCTATTACAAGGTTCTGATAGCACTTGAAGTACTTATTCCCGTGGCTCTTTATGTGTCGGTGGCCCTGAGTCTGGGACGCCTGTATCACGACACGGAAATAACCGCCATTGCCGCTTCTGGCATGAGTCCCCTGCGGGTCTATCAGGGGGTAGCCTTTCTAGCGATCCCTATCGCCATTGCCGTGGCGTTTCTGTCCATGCATGGGCGGCCATGGGCCTATGCCAATGCCTACAAGCTCGAGCAGCAATCCAAGACCGATCTGGACATCAATCACCTGCTGCCGGCGCGCTTCAACGTCAATAAAGAAAACGGCCGAATGATCTTGGCAGAACACATCGATCACCGAACCGGACGACTCCGCGACGTACTGATCTTCGATGCCGGACAGACGAGAACCCGCCTGTACCGCTCTCAGGAGGCCCGGATCGCCGACCCCAACCCCGAAGATCCGGTCGTGGAGCTGGTGCACGGCACCGTCTACTCCTTGCAGCACAGTGGAATGCAGGACAAGCGGATATCGTTCAACCAGATGACCATGCACCTTTCCCCGATTGCGTCGGAGGCGGACTTTCGAAGAAAAGCAGCCTCGGGTGCGGAACTCAAGGCCTCCGCAGCCCTGTCGGACCAGGCGGAGCTGCAATGGCGCAACTCCCGCGGACTCAGTACGCTGATCCTGGCGTTGCTCGCCATTCCGCTCAGCCGGACCGCACCGAGGCAGGGTCGGTTCGCCACCTTGTTGCCGATCACGGCTGTGTTTGCCGCGGTCTTCTATGCAGGCGATATCTGTAAAAGCTTGGTGGGAAATGGCACCCTGCCCCTGATGCCCGGGCTCTGGCTGGTCCCTCTTCTCATGGGACTCGTCCTGATCGTCCTGATCATGCGAGATCTGGCGATCATCCGGTTCCGCTCCAGATGAAGATCGTCGACAAATACATTCTCGCCAACGTCTTTCTGGGGTTCCTCGCCGCGGCAGCCTTGCTGTTGCCCCTGTTCAGCACGCTGGACCTCGTCGGCGAACTCGACGACGTCAGCGAGGAAGGCTATCGGCTGGCTCAGGCGCTTCAGGTCGTGATGATGACAGTTCCTCGCCGCGCCGTGGAGCTGGGCCCCTTCATCGCACTGTTAGGCGGCATCGTAGCCCTCGGCCAGCTCTCCCTGACGCAGGAACTCAGCGTCCTGCGAGCGGCGGGCGTCTCCGCCACCCGGATAGCGTTCACCACCTTGATGGCCGGCTTGGTCTTGGCGCTGGCCCTCGGGGCAGTCGATGAGTTTCTGGCTTCGCCTCTGCAACAGAAAGCCCTACAGATACGGGCGAAAGCCATCGCCATGACCGAGAAGGGCAGCAGCAAGGAAAGCAGCATATGGGCGCGCAAAGATGGGCAGGTTGCCCGCATTGGCGGCCTGCGCCAGGGGCGTCCCAGCCAGATAGAAATATTCAGCTTCGATGACCAGGATCACCTGCAGGAATATATCGTCGCCGAATATGCCGATATCCAGCCCGAGGGAGTCTGGCAGCTCCATAACGTACGGCTGAAACGCTGGGTCAATGACGAAGAAGAAAACATCCAGCAGCTCGATCAGTTGCCATGGCACGCCATTCTTCCCAGCACGCGGCTGGATGAGGTATCCCTTCCTCCCGAAAGTTTCTCGGCACGGCAGCTTCGCCGCTATGTGCTGTTCTTGCAGGGTACGGGCCAGCCTGCGACGCAATATGAAATGGCCTTCTGGCAGAAGCTGGGCGTTCCGATTCTGACCTTGGCGATGATCCTTTTCTCGGTCCCCTTCACGTTCGGACAGGCGCGCTCGTCTGGACTGGGCGGCAAACTGGCACTCGGCTCCGTCGTGGGGCTGCTGGTCTACGTGACCAACCAGATCCTGGTGAATCTTGGTCTGCTGTTCAAGCTGAACGCCTTATTGGTTGGGGTTTTACCGGCACTCGTCATGCTCGCCATAGCCATCGTCATCGTGTGCCGACTCGATCGGAGTTCGCGTTGAGCGTATCCATGGCGTCTCGAAACTATTTCAGCCAGCCGCGGGCCGGCCTGGTTGACCCGCTTGGCCAATGCCCGCGCCCAAAATCCACTACCCGACTCCTCGCCACAGTCCGGCCATGATCCATCGTGGCGCCGTGTCTCGAAACCCCGACATCCGACTTGAGTTAACAATCAACCGCACAGGCCATCAGGCTAAGGCATGAAGACCATGACGATACAAGTCCATCTTGTGGGCAACTGCAATGTACGCCTATGGGGATTGACCTCCAGGGAAAGGTTCCGGCGGACGCTTGGAAAGTTTCCCAAGGCCCGCCTGTGCGGGCCGGATGAGTCTTTGCCCGGAGAGGGGAGCGTGCTGCTCCTGCGGGAGGATTACCTGTATGACAACCGAGTGCTGCAAGGGCTCCTGGACACGCCGGGGGTTGCCTTGCAGGACCCTCGCGACGGGACCGTCATCGCGGCACACGTCTCGGCCGAGGATCTAGCGGGGACGCCCCAGCTCGAAGGTCCGGCGATCGAGAACCTGCAGCCGGTACGCCCGGAGACGGTGGCCTCCGGCTTGCAAAAGCAACTGCGCAAATTCGATCCACCGTGGGTCGCCCGTATCTCGGAAGCCAATCGCGAGCATCTTGAAAAGTCCCTGTTCAACGGCGCCTACAAAGGTGTCACGGACTTCATCACGCGCGGCGTCTGGCCGGTACCGGCGCGCTGGGTCACCGGCTGGTGCGTGCGCTTGGGGCTGAGCCCCAATCAGGTCACGGCCGCAAGCTACGTGCTGGCGTTCCTCGCCGGCTATTGGTTCTGGCAGGGACAGTTCGGCCTGGGCTTGATCGCCGGCTGGATCATGACGTTCCTGGATACGGTGGACGGCAAACTGGCGCGGGTCACGGTCACCTCGACCCGCTTCGGCAATATCTTCGACCACGCACTGGATCTCGTGCATCCTCCCTTCTGGTATCTCGCCTGGGGGATGGGGCTGGCGGTGACCTGGACATCGGATATTTCCCTAGCCACGGTGTCCTGGATCATTTTCATCGGCTATATCGCCGGACGGCTGTGCGAAGTCGCCTTCAAGTTCGCCGCGCCTTTCTCCTTGTTCATCTGGCGCCCCTTCGACTCCCTCAATCGACTGGTGACCGCCCGCCGCAATCCCAATCTGCTGCTCTTGACCCTGGCTTGGTGGGCTGGCGCCAACGAGGGAGGCTTGCTGCTGGTCGCCGCTTGGACGGTCGTGTCGACGCTGGTCCTGGGAGCACGGGTGCTCTGGGGGGTCGTCTTGCGCCGGCGCGGAGTAAAACTGCAGCCGTGGCTGAGCCAGATCGACCTTCAGGCCGAGGGCCATCGCCCGATTGTCCGTCTGTTCGCCCCGCGCTCCGGGCTGAACGATGCCTGACGCTCGAGCGATTCCGTCTCGCGTCGCGATCCTGCTGAACCCCCGCAGCGGGCATGTCCAGCGTCGACTGCCCGCACTGCGCCGGATCGCCGCCTCGGTGCCCGAGGTGCAATTGCAGGAAGCATCCAGCCCACAGGACATTGCCCAGGCCCTGCGGGACTGGCGTGCCGCAGGACCTCTGGACCTGCTGGTGGTCATGGGCGGGGACGGCACCTTGCAGGCCGCGCTGACTGCGCTCCTCCAGGAGCAGGCCGGTGACCTGCCCGGGTTGTTGGTCGTGCCTGGAGGCACGACCAACATGAGCGCGGCCGACTTTGGCGCACGCTTGAAACCCGAGGCCGCCTTGCGCGCCTTGTCGGCATGGCTCCAAGGCGAGGGAGCGCCACCGAAAACCGTGGAACGCGCGGTTCTGCGTGTCGAGAGCGAGAGCAGCCGTGGGCCTCAGTTCGGGATGTTTTTCGGAGCAGGAGCCATCCTCAACGGCGTGCGCTACTTCCACCAACACATTCGCCCGACCGGTCTGCGCGGGGTGCTAGGGCCGGCACTGGCCTTCGGCCGCCTGCTGCTCTCGCTGCTCCGCAACCAGCCGCACCCGCTGCTGCCGGCGATGCCCGCCCACCTGAGCGCGGCAGACGGCGACTGGAAGAGCGATTGGTTGCTGGTGCTGGCCTCGACCTTGGACAGGCTGCTGGTCGGCTGCCGGCCCTATTGGGGCACAGAGCAAGCCCCTGTGCATTTCACCGCCATCATGCACCGTCCCCGCCGCCTGCTCCGGGTATTGCCGCCCCTGTTGTGTGGGCGCGGCGCGGCAGTCGCTCATGAGCAAGACGGCTACATCAGCCGCAATCTCAACGCGCTGAGCCTGAGCGGAACCGGCGATTTCATGCTCGACGGAGAACTGTTCCAAGCTCAGGAACCCATTCGTCTTTCCGCCACATCCCCGCTGCGCTTCCTGACCTTTTGAGGCAAGCCGATGCTTAACCTGCCTACACCTCCGACGGCCCTGCTCGCCGAAGTCGCCGAGCAATGCGCCCAGCCGGTTGCCGAGGAGCTTCACACCCTCAGCCGCGAAGTGCATGCCCGCTTCGGCGATGCCCTCAGCGCCGTCCTGTTCTACGGCTCCTGCCTGCGCAGCGGCGACCCGACCGAAGGCCTGGTCGATCTCTATGCGATCGTCGACGATTATTCGACCGCGCATTCGAGCCTTCTGCTGCGCGTGGCCAATGCCTGGCTGCCACCCAACGTGATCCACCTGCAGACGCTCACGACGGGCGGCCGAAGCCTGCGGGCAAAATGCGCAGTGCTTTCCCTGCGGGATCTCGAGCGGGGTACCGCCTGCTGGTTTCAAAGCTACCTGTGGGGACGCTTCGCTCAACCTTCGCGCCTGGTCTATCGCCGGGACGAACATGTCGAGCAGCGAATCCATCGGGCCCTGGCCCGTGCCGCCATGACCCTCATCGGCCAGACCCTGCCCTGCCAGCCGGAGCGCTTCGATAGCGAAACCCTCTGGCAGCGGGCTCTGGCGCTGAGCTATGGCACCGAGCTACGTCCGGAGGCAGCCGATCGCCCCACCCAGCTGGTTCGGCACGACAGCGCCCATTATCGTCGCCTGACCCAGGCCGCCGTCCCGGCGATCGCCGGCATGGAGCCGATTGCCGGCGAAACCGACGCCTATCGCAACCTCCTGTCTCCCGCGGCCTGCCGGCAGAATGCAAGGCGCTGGCGGCTAAGACGCGTACAGGGGCGAATATTGAACGTGGCGCGCCTAGTAAAGTCGTTTTTCACCTTCGAGAATGGCGTCGACTACGTCGTCTGGAAGCTGGAACGACACCTGGGCCAGCCCATCGAGATCACGCCGCGCTTGCGCCGCTTTCCCTTGATCTTCGGCTGGCCGCTGCTCTGGCGACTGCTGAAAGAACGACGCCTGCATTAGCGCCCGCTATCGATCGGTACATTTCCGAGCCCCGAACCTGTTCGGCCAGGGCGGCCGCCTGAGCGCGATACGGCTCGCCCTCGGCCTTCAGCCCTCCCTCGCCGCCACCTTCCCGAGATAACCGACAATCGCCTCGGCTCCCCGGGCGCCGCTCTGCCCCGGCTCGACCAGACCGAGGGTGTCCCGCAGGTAGTCGCGCTGGCGCTGCTCGAAGTCCCGGTGCGAACGCACCGCACCGTCGATGGCCGCCTCCAGGTCGTCGATCTCCGTCAGTACCGGCCCGAGATGCCAGAACCGATAATGCAGATCCTCCTGCCAGGCGACCTTGCGCGGATTCAGGAACAGGCAGGGCCGGGGCCGGGTGAGGAACTCGACCACCTGACTGCTGACGTCGCCGAGGTAGATGTCGGCAGCCAGGGTGTAGGTCATGTCGACGCAGCGGTCGCTGCCCAAGTCGATATGCATGTGGGGGTATTTCCGATACTCGCGGAAAGCTTCGTACTTGGCCGGGGTCGGCGCATCGAACAGGCGGATGTGCGGCGCGAAGATCAGGTTGTAAGTGGTGCTGCGGGCAAAATGGTCAAGCACCTGACGGCCGATCAGCGGCCAGGAGGAAAGACTTTCCTCGAAGTGCGGGCTATAGAGCACGGTCGGCCGGTCGTTGTCGAACAGACGGGGCCGTTCGCCGTTCTGTCGGGCGATCCAGTCGAGCTTGGCATAGATGCCGGAGACGAAGTGGCCAGGCTTCGCATAGCCCAGTTCGAGCAGGCGGCGGGCCTCCTTTTCGCCGGGCATCAGCAGAAAATCGAAGAGCGCCAGTTCCGGAGCGAACGCCACGGCACGGTCGCCGGCGCCGTGCTTGGTGCGGATCAGCTTCAAGCTCGCGGGACAGATCTGGCGCAGATAGAGCGAGGTGCGCTCGGTCGTGACGACCGCATCGAACCCGGAAAAGTACAGGCGGTTCGCCCGCAGGACCCGCTTCTTGCTGCCGACGGCTCCGTCCCGGTGGCGAGTCCAGACCGACCAGGGTCGGTACAACTGATCGAAGTGCAGCGCAACCGGCCCGACCCGCTCGCGAATCAGACGGCGGGCGAATTGCAAGTTCTGCCGCGAGCCGACGATATGCACCTCCAGGTCCGGGTAACGCTGCGCCATGGCCACCGCGATCGGCAGGGAATGAAGGATCTGGTGGATCTGGGCGATATAGGAAAAGCAGATCCGGGGACGGACCAGCGGATCGCCCGATCCAGGCGTGCCCGCCGTCTTCGCCCAGCGCTGCAGCCGATCGTGACAGATCGCGTGATCGTCCAGGTGCGACAGACGCGCCAGGACCATAGACAGGCCGTAGGCGAGCAGGGCGACCAGCTCGCCGCTCTCAGTCACTCTCTGCAGTCCTGGGTGGGGTCCGTCGAGAAAGCCGTCCTTGACGATCCAGGCCACATGGGCGGTGATCTGCGCGGCGGCACCGGCCCACATCAGCCTCTCGATGAAACTCTCGGTGAGATAGGGCAGGACGCAGCGGAACAGCAAGCCGGCGGCGATTGCCCAGACGGGAATGACGATCCAGAAATCCGCCTGCTCGATCTCGCTGCCCCCGATCAGCAGCATCCCCGCGCATCCCATGAACCAATGGTCGCGGACCAGAGGGTTGCCCCCGTTGGAGAACGCCTGGAAAAGCGCGAACGCCAGCCCCAGCAGCAGGACCAGATCGCCCGACACGTCCAGAGGCGAAGCCCCGTGCCAGATCAACACGCTCCCGGAAAGCTGCGCCACGATCATCGCCAGCGCATAAAGCGCGGCACCGATCAACAGCCTCTGCGCCGGCGACAGCGGCCATCGGCTACGGCGGCCTCCCCTACACCCCGCCATCATGCAACCTCTCCAAATCCTGTTATTATCGGGCCGGAAACAGACGTGGAACATACACCAACTTGGCATACATCGCTCCTGCGGCTGCCGGGCCCCTCTGAAAGTCCCGAGACCTCGGTCTCTTTCGGTGTTCGTGACTTATCCACCCAAGAGATCTTCCCGCATCACCGAGACGTTTTTGGAGCATGGCCAGCGGGGATCCAGCCAGAAGCCTCATAGATTCCCGCCTTCGCCGCAGATGTTGCCGATTGGATTGCCGGGCTAATCAGCCTGTCTTGGCTATTGCCGGCACTTAATACAGACGACACCCCGCAAGCCCTACCCAACCGATGCCGGCGATGGGAATGGGCCGTTGTCTTATTCAACATATTGGCAGGAGGTACCCCATGGAAAAGACCCAAGAACACAGCGAGATTCCTGCGCCCAAGCGCAAACGCAAGCATCGCCCCAGCGTCGCCGTCGGCCTGTGGATCATCAAGCGCCTGGAGAACGTGATCCGGCGCTACTCGACCGTCGGCGACTCCCCGTTCTTCGATAACAAGCACTTCCCCTGGATTCCCACCCTGGAGGCCAACTGGGAAAACGTCCTCCGGGAAGTGGAACTGGTCCTGAAGGATCGCGAGCGGCTGCCGAACTTCCAGGACATCTCCAAGGATCAGGTGAGCCTCACCCAGGACGACCAGTGGAAGACCTTCTTCCTCTATGGCTACGGCTACAAGATGGACGGCAACTGCACCCGCTGCCCCGAGACGACGAAGCTGGTCGAGTCGATTCCGGGGATGTTCACCGCCTTCTTTTCGATCCTGGAGCCCGGCAAGACCATTCGGCAGCACCGCGGCCCCTATAACGGCCTGCTGCGTGCCCATCTGGGCGTGATAGTGCCGAAGGACAAGGAGAAGTGCCGGATTCGGGTGGGCGACCAGGTTCGCCATTGGGAGACCGGCCAGTGCATGGTCTTCGACGACACCTATCCCCATCAGGTCTGGAACGAGACCGACGAAAGGCGCGTCGTGCTGTTCCTGGACGTACAGCGACCGCTGGCCTGGCCGGGGCGGATTTTCAACAAGCTCGTACTCCAGCTCATTCGCTGGTCGCCCTTCATCCAAGATGCGCGGCGCAACCACCGTGCCTGGGAAGAGGGCCTGGAGCGCTAAGGACTCCAGCACCGGCTCGCCCCTTGACGCTCTCGAGCAGCCAGGGGCCGAGCCGGGTCGGGGCGATCAGCCGTCCAGCAGCTTGTGCGCCCGGCTCCAGGCGGCCAGGTTGTTGCGCGCCTCCTGTACGAACGGGCTGCGGCGTATCGCACCGATGAACAGATCGCCCAGCAGGCGTCCCGGCAGGCGCAGGGGGCGCTTGAACTGGATCAGCAGCACTGCGCGGGTCTGGTTCGTGTCGTTCCAGACCTCATGCGGATAGGTGTCGTCGAAGACGATGCACTGGCCGGGCTCCCAGTAGAGAGTCTCGTTGCCGACCTGAATCCGGCAGTCTTCCTTGGCTTCCGGCACGACCAGCGCCAGGTGGCAAGTGATGATTCGCTTGGTCACCCCGGTATGCAGCGGAATGTGGGCGCCCGGGCCGAGTATCGAGAAGAAGGCGCTGTTGAGGTCGGGCACCACCGACAGCGCCTGGGCCGTTTGCGGGCATAGCCGGCAGCCTTCCTCGATCCGGTAGCCGTAGCCCCAGAGGAAGAACGAGTGCCAGTTGTGGTCCTTGGCGATGCGCCGGTGATCCGGGGAAATGTCGCGCAGGGCGGGGATCGGCGTGTTCCGCTGCATCAGCTGGTCGAACTCGGCACGAATCGCCGGCCAATGGGCCTCCAGCTCCGCCGTCCACGGGAACTGCTGCTTGTCGAAGGCCTCCGGGTCCCCCACCAGGGAGTTCCTGGCCAGGAAGCGGTTGAACAGCGGCCGCAGTTTCTTGCCGGCTCTGTACAAGAGACCGCGCTTGACCTTGTCCGCCTTCACAACACCAGCTAAAGCCGCATCGCTCATTCCGGGATCCTCAATTCCTGCCAGAGACATTTGGGCAACGGCATCGCCCCTCTGGCAACGCCCGGCCCGACAAAGTCGGGCATCCTCTCATGCTGTAATTTATTTGTGAATCTTGTCGTTTATTTGTGAATACTGTTATAGGGCTTTTGCTCGGCTGACACTTCCGGACATATAGAACAAGCATAAGGCCCTCGACGTGGCCTCATCCGTACGCAGGCACTTTTCGCCACAATGACGAGTATTTTGCACATTTCCGACACCCATTTCGGCACCGAACGGCAACTGATCGTGGAGGCCATGGAGGCGCACGTGCGCGAACAGGGCGCCGACCTGCTGGTGCTGTCGGGGGACATCACCCAGCGCGCGCGGCGCCAACAGTTCGCCGCCGCACAGGCCTTCGTCCGGCGCCTGAAGAGTTACGGCATCCCGGAAACCCTGGTGATTCCCGGCAACCACGACCTCCCCCCGGTGCACAACCCACTGTTGCGCCTTCTGTGCCCCTACGGCGACTATCGCCGGCACTTCGGCCAGGAACTGGAGCCGATCTTCGAGAACGACGAGCTACTGCTGATCGGCCTGAACACCACCCATCCCATGCGCCGCAAGGACGGCCGGGTGACCGCCGACCAGGTGCGTGCGGTCTGCGCGCGGCTGCGCCACTGCGATCCGGCCAAATTACGCATCGTGGTGGCCCATCAGCCCTTCGGCTTGATGGTGCCCTCGGACTTTCACAACATCCAGCGCGGCGCGCGAACGGCGCTGATGCGCTGGGCCGAGGCGGGCCTGGACATCGTGATGGGCGGGCACATCCACCTGCCCTATGTCCTGCCGCTGAGCGGCCAGTATCCCGAGCTGACACGGGAGATCTGGACGGTGCAGGCGGGCACCGCGCTGTCCTGCCGGGTGCGCGGCGGCCTGCCGAACTCGTTCAATCGGCTGTACCTGAGCAGTGCGCAGGGCAAGCAGGCGAGGGTCGAACGCTGGGACTACCACGCCCCGAGCGGCCGGTTCGCGCTCGGGGCGCATTTCGATCTGCACTGGCCCCCCGCCGGTCTCGCCCTCTCCGCCTGAGCGCTCCGGCATGGCCAGGGCTCGATGCCCGGCCTCCTACGGTGGTACTGACCCACCCGGAATCCATGGCGCAGCGCCGAGGGACGAGCGGCGAGATCCTCGGACATCTCCGGGGCTGCCGAAGGCCCCGGCAAGAACGCCCGCCGATCGCCAACGCCCAGCAAGCGCTTCCATGGCCATTCGAAGATCTACTATCATGCTGAATCGTTTTATCACGTAGTTTTCACCGACGACCGCTCATGCGGGAAGTCTTGTCAAACGAAACTCCAAGCACTAAGGTAACGCTATCTCAGCAACAAGCTCCGGGCCGGGACGCAGGTTCACCCCCTGCCCGCACGGGGAGGAAAGCCTTAGTGGTGATTGAAAAACAACAAGATGACGGCAAAAGAGTCTGCCTTGTATAGGCAGACACACAAAGATAGCGCTGTCTAAGTACCGAGGTGCCTTATGCTCCCATCACTCCCGACAATGCCGAACACAGGCGGCGCCCGACCCCGCCTCCCCCGGGCGCCCAGCCTGCATCACGACGCCCCCCTCACAGCAGAGGCTCCGCACCGGCTTTCCCCAAGCGTGCAGTGCGGCGCAATACAGACTGCCAGTGACCGGGCGGCCCTCTCGCGGCCTTCCGGTCGGAGCAGGCGGGGCAGGGCTGCTTCGCTGCAGCACTTCGAGTACGCCAAGGACAGCGCTGTCTAATCCGCGACGGCAAGCCGGCAAGCGGCTCCCCGTTTAGTCCGGGGACGCCAGGGCCCCAGAATCGAAACTTCCCCTGAACGGTACCCGCCCGTCCTCGGCGGAGTACTCCCTGAGCAACAACCACAAAAATAAAGGAAATGCAGGATGGCGATGATAGACACCACCGTTGGCGGCACCGACACGAGCAGTCTGGCAACGGCAAAAGTACAACGACTGAGCCTGTTCGTTTTTGCCCTGTTCTTCATCTTTGGCAGCTTGACCAGTCTCAACGATATCCTGGTTCCCAAGCTGAAAAGCCTGTTCGACCTGAGCTACACCGAGGCGATGCTCGTACAGTCGGCCTTCTTCTTTGCCTACTTCGTGGCCTCCATACCGGCCGGCCTGCTCATCGCGCGCATCGGCTACATGAAGGCCGCCGTCGTCGGGCTGCTGACCATGGCCGCCGGCTGCCTGCTGTTCATACCGGCAACCAGTTCGGCGCTGTTCCCGACCTTCCTCGGTGCCCTGTTCATCCTGGCGGTAGGCGTCACCACCGTCCAGGTCGTGGCCAACCCCCTGCTCTCGCTCTTGGGGCCGAGCTCGACCGCGCACAGCCGCCTCACCCTGGCCCAGGGTTTCAACTCGCTGGGTACGACCGTCGCCCCCTATATCGGTGCCATACTGATTCTCGGCGCCCTGAACGCGGTGGACACCTCGACCTTGTCGCCGTCCGAACTGGCGGCCTTCCTCACCGAGGAAGCCAGCGTCATCAGCACTACCTATGCCGGCATCGCCCTGATCATCTGCCTGGTCGCCCTGGTCGTCTGGCTGCAGAGAAACCAGCTGAAATCCTCGCCAAAAGCCGAGAGTCACAACTTTCTCTCCACCCTCGACCTGCTGAAACAGCCACGCTTCGCCTTGGGTGCCGCTTGCATTTTCCTCTATGTCGGCGCCGAAGTGTCGATCGGCAGCCTGATGACCGACTACCTGACGCTCCCCACCACCATGAACCTTGCCCCCGAACTGGCCGGCAAGCACGTGGCCTACTACTGGGGCGGCGCCATGGTCGGCCGCTTCATCGGCTCGGCGCTCCTGCGCCGGTTCTCGCCCGGCAAGCTGCTGGCCTTCGCCGCCACGGCGGTGATTGCCCTGATCGCCATTTCCGCCCTGTCGACAGGCGCTATCGCCGGCTGGTCGCTACTGGCGGTGGGACTGTTCAACTCGATCATGTTCCCGACGATCTTCACCCTGGCCTCCGAAGGACTCGGCGAGCGAGCCGCCGAAGGCTCGGGGCTGATCTGCTGCGCGATCGTCGGCGGAGCGATCGTCCCGCCGCTCACCGGGTTTGCCGCCGACCTGTCGACCCTTGCCCTGGCACTGGCCGTCCCGGCCATCTGCTATGCCGGCATCGCGACCTATGGCTGGTATGCACGTCGCCCGAGAATCGTCGGCTGAACACGACGGCGATCCGCCGGATCTCCCGGAGACCGGCGGATCGCCGGGTGGCGGAAAAGGGATCTCGGCGACGCCGGAAGACCCGGGACGCAACGAGGCTTTCTTCATCCTTTCAGGCGCAGCAGCCATGACGACCACACTCCCGATTACGGCCCGCCACTTCATGACCGGTCGACGCCAGGCCCTGGCTCATCTTCCTACCCAATAACATCAAAGCAACAAGAGCACGAAACCCATGACTGTCGAAACCTACGTCCCTGCCCTCAGCTCGACTTTGACCCTCATGCACATGGCGTGCTCTACGTTGCCGGAGGAACTGCAATGAAACTGGCACTGGTCGGTGACATCGGGGGCACCAATGCGCGCTTCGCCCTGTGGAACAACGGACGGATAGAGTCGGTACGCACGCTGGCCGCCGCAGAATTCGCCAGCCCGGAACGGGCCATCGAGGATTACCTGGCCTCCCTCGGGCTGGCGTCGGACAGCCTCTCCAGCCTGTGCCTGGGCTGCGCCGGGCCGGTGTCCGGCGAGGACTTCCGCTTCACCAACAACCACTGGACCCTGAACCGCACGGCGTTCCGCACTGCGCTGCAGCTGGACAACCTGCTGCTGATCAACGACTTCACCGCCATGGCGCTGGGGATGACGCGCCTGAGCGAAGACCAGCGCATCCAGATCTGCCCCGGCACAGCGGAGCCCGACCGACCCGCGCTGGTGATCGGCCCGGGCACCGGCCTGGGCGTCAGCACCCTGCTGCCCCAGGGCAACGACCGCTGGGGCGTGGTGCCGGGCGAAGGCGGCCATGTCGACCTGCCGATCGGCAGCCTGCGCGAGGCCGCCTTGTGGCAGCAGCTGTTCGTCGAACTCGGCCATGTGCGCGCCGAAGACATCCTCAGCGGCAGCGGCCTGGTACGCCTCTACCGTTCAATCTGCAGCCTGGACAACCACGTGCCGCACCTGACCTCGCCCGCCGAGATCAGCAGCGCCGCCCTGGCCGGCGATCCGGTCGCCGAGGAAGTGCTGAGCCTGTTCTGCGTCTGGCTCGGCCGCGTCGCCGGCAACGGCGTGCTGACCCTGGGCGCGCGCGGCGGGGTGTACATCGTCGGCGGGGTGATTCCGCGCTTTTCGGCCTTCTTCCAGTCCAGCGGCTTCGCCAAAAGCCTGCGCAGCAAGGGCTGCATGAGCCACTATCTCGAAGGCGTGCCGGTCTGGCTGGTGACGGCCGAATACCCCGGCCTGGAAGGCGCCGGCGTCGCCCTGCAGCAGATGCTGGAACCGGCCGACGCCGCCTGAGAATGGTTCGCCCGCCGGATGCGCCGACGACGGGGAGCAGGCGCCCCCACCGGCGCATCCGGCAACGGCCGCCCCGCCGCTAGCGCTTCACCAGCCGCAGTTTCGGCGGCTGCTGCGCCGCCGGCGCGCGGGACTCGGCGGCATTCGCCCGGATGACCTCCATCATCGCGTAGTGACAAGCATTGAACAGCGGCCCGTCCCTCCAGCCGTCGCCCCGCTGCTCGGCGCTGTCCTCCAGCCCCTCGACGAAAATCACCTCCAGAAATCCGCAGCGCTCCGCCCGGTGCGCCTCATGGCGGTGGCGCGGGTTCACGTTCAACAGGTCGCACAGCCCGTCGAAGCCCAGGGACTCGGCCATTCCCTCGCGGTCCTGGACCAGGATGCGTCCAAGGCTCGCCAGTGCCTGGCACAGGTCCTCCACGGCGTCGCTCCGGTGGCTGACGGCCTGTCGCTCCAGATCGGCCACGGCCAGCCGGGTGAACGGCAGGAAGGGCCGCAGCTTGCCGGCCTGGCGGCGCAGGGCGCGACGCTCGGCGCGGATGGCGTCCAGCTCCTGGGTGAACGCCCGGCACAGCCGGCGGATCGCGATCAGCCGGGTACGCGCACTGGCAGTTGGTTGGGCGGAGAGGTCGGCAAGAATATGCAGGTGTTCGGCTTTCATGGAATCGACTCCATCCAGAATGCATGGCCGTATGCGACACCCGCCAGGCGAGCGCTGGCCGCCTGGCGGGTTTTCGGGAATCCCTTCGGCTCCGGCTGCCCGCCTCGCGTGCGGACCATCGGGTAGCGGAAGGCCACCTCAGTTTCAGTCTTGTACCCAAGTCCGATTTCGGCCAGTGCGCCGCGTGCGATCCATCGCCTCCACCCTCCCTGCCAAGGTGGCGGGCAGGCGGAAATCCGCCTTCCAATGCGGGATTTTCTCCCGGCGAATGGCGACATTTCGCCACATGACGACCTAAAAATGACGATTGCTTGCCCTAGAGCATGGATTTTTGAATTTTTCGTGAAGATGGCATGCATCCTGCTCGGTTAGTCATGCGATGCAGGGCCGCCCTGCATCCACGGACGAAAGCCTTCCGGATGCGAAGGCTCGCGCATCGACGGGTTCGCGCCTGACAAGGGGTGTGCGACGCGAGCCCCGGAGCGGCACGCCATGACTGCCCTTTCGCGAACGACCGCAGCCGCTCTCCGGCTGCCCGGCAGCCCACCCGCGGGACGATACCCCGGCATCGCGACGGGGACCGGCGACGCCGCGACCGCCCGAACAAGAACAACAGTTGATCCGGATGCGACAGCTCCACCGAAAGCAGCGGCAGGCGCTCGCCCGACCTGCCGGCGACAGGACGCATTAAGGCGGCGTTCCGCCTCGCCCCTGCCACACCTCACAACATCGAAAGGTCCGTCTTATGAAAAAACTGTTATTGACGCTTCTGTGCTTCGGCGTGGTCGGCTGCTCCAAACAGGACGACGCGGAAAAAACCGTGGATGTCCTGCTGATCGGCGGCGGCATCATGAGTGCCAGCCTCGGCACCTACCTCCAGGAGCTGGAGCCCGACTGGACGATCGACATCTACGAACGCCTCGACCAGGTCGCCGAAGAAAGCTCCAACCCCTGGAACAACGCCGGTACCGGCCATTCGGCGTTCTGCGAGCTGAACTACACCCCCGAGAAGCCCGACGGCCACGTCGACATCAGCAAGGCGGTGGCGGTCACCGAATCCTTCGAAATTTCCCGGCAATTCTGGGCCCACCAGGTTCAGCGGGGCGTGCTGAGCAACCCGCAATCCTTCATCAACGACGTGCCGCACATCAGCTTCGTCTGGGGCGACGAGAACGTCGCCTTCCTGAAGAAACGCCATGAAGCGATGCAGCACAGCTCGCTGTACCGCGGCATGGAGTACACCGAAGACCAGGCGACCATCGAGCAATGGGCGCCGCTGGTGATGGAGGGCCGCCCGGCCGACCAGAAGGTCGCTGCGACCCGCATGCCGATCGGCACCGACGTCAACTTCGGCGAGATCACCCGCCAGCTGATGGGCGCGCTGACCAAGCACGACAACGTCACGCTGAACCTCAAGCACGATGTGCGCGACTTCAAGCGCAACGACGACGGCACCTGGAGCGTGACGGTCGCCGACCTCGCCAAGGGCGGCGAGGAAAAGACCATCAAGGCCAGGTTCGTGTTCATCGGCGCCGGCGGCGGCGCGCTGCCGCTGCTGCAGAAGACCGGCATCCCCGAGGCCGACGGCTACGCCGGCTTCCCGGTGGGCGGCCAGTTCCTCTACACCAGCAACCCGGAAGTCGTCGAGCGTCACCTGGCCAAGGTCTACGGCAAGGCCTCCGTCGGCGCCCCGCCGATGTCCGTGCCGCACCTCGATACCCGCCTGATCGACGGCAAGCGGGCGATCCTCTTCGGGCCCTTCGCCACCTTCTCCACCAAGTTCCTGAAGAACGGCTCGCTGCTGGACATGCCGCGCTCGCTGAGCACGGACAACTTCATGCCGATCATGCACGCCGGCTTCGACAACCTGCCGCTCAGCACCTACCTGATCGGCCAGCTGATGCTCAGCCAGGAAGAGCGCATCGAGGAACTGCGCGAATACTTCCCGCAAGCTAAGGCCGAGGACTGGAAACTGCTCACCGCCGGCCAGCGCGTCCAGGTCATCAAGAAGGATGCCGAACACGGTGGCGTCCTGCAGTTCGGCACCGAGGTGGTGGCCGCCGCGGACGGCAGCATCGCCGCCCTGCTGGGCGCCTCGCCGGGCGCCTCCACCGCCGCGCCGATCATGCTCACCGTGCTGGAGAAGACCTTCAAGGACAAGGTCAAGACGTCCGAGTGGCAGGCCAAGCTGAAGGAAATCATTCCCTCCTACGGCCAGAAGCTCAACAACAACCTCGAGCTGACCAACAGCATCCGCGCCATGACCAGCGAGCGCCTGCAACTGAACTTCATGCAGGTCGAGCCGGAAGCCGCCGAGGCCCAGGCCGAAGCCGCCGCCGCACAGCCCGTCCAGGCGGCCCTGTAAGCCGTCCCGCCCCGCTATCCCCCTCGCCCTGAGGGGGATGTTTTTTCGGCCTCCCGAAACAGTGATTGTCCTCAGGCCAAAGGCCCGCAGGAAGCCGTTGCCCCATCCAGAAGGAACTCCCGATGCGCCCCCTCCATACCCTCCTGACGTTGCTGTTGGCCTTCCTCGCGGCAGGCCTGCAGCCAGCACTTGCCGCGCCCGCGCAAGAGCAGACCAGCCCGAAACCCAAGGTCATCTTCTTCGACGTCAACGAAACCCTGCTGGACCTGGAGTCCATGCGCCAGTCGGTCGGCGCCGCCCTGGGCGGCCGGCAGGACCTGCTGCCGCTGTGGTTCTCGACCATGCTGCACCACTCGCTGGTCGAAAGCGCCACCGAGCAGTACCACGACTTCGGCACGGTCGGCACCGCCGCGCTGATGATGGTGGCGAAGAACAACGGCATCGCACTGACCGAGCAGCAGGCCCGCAGCGCGATCGTCACCCCCCTGCTCAGGCTGCCGGCCCACCCCGAGGTGCGCGAAGGCCTGCAGACGCTGGAGAACCAGGGCTACACCCTGGTCACTCTGACCAACTCGACCCGCCGCGGGGTGCAGACCCAACTCGAGAACGCCGGACTGGCGGACCTGTTCACCGACAACCTGAGCATCGAGGAGATCAAGCTCTACAAGCCGCACCTGCGCACCTATCGCTGGGCCGCCGAACGGATGGGCGTCAAGCTGGAAGAAACGCTGCTGGTCGCAGCCCACGGCTGGGACGTCGCCGGCGCCAAGGCCGCCGGCATGCCGGCGATCTTCGTCGCCCGTCCCGGCCAGAGCCTCTATCCGCTGGCTGCCGAGCCCGACCGCACGGTCAAGGACATCCGCGAGCTGGCCGAGGTGCTCGGCAAGCGTCCCTGAACGGATCGGGGCGGGCGAGAAGCCCTCAGACCACCCCAGCCTCCTCCAGCGTCACCACGCAGCCCGGATCGAAAGCGACCTGTTCGCCCGCATAGCCGCGCGGATTGGAGATCACCCGGGTGCCGGCGAGCCGGTAGTCGACCGCGTAATGGGTATGGCCGTGAATCCACAGATCGAGGCCCTCGCCCATCAGCTCGTCCCAGGCGTTGACGAAGGCCGCGTCGAGAGGCGTGCCGGCGTAGGGATGGCCGGCGATCGAACGCAGCGACGGCGCATGGTGGCTGATCACTACCGTCTGTCCCTCGAAAGGACACGCCAGGCGTTCGCGCAGCCAGCCCCGGGCGCTCCCGGCCAGGGCGGCGAAATCCTCGGGCAAGGGCGCACGCCCCTCCGCTCCCCAGCGGATCTGCCGGAAGTCCGAAACCCGCCGCTGCGCCACCTGCCGCGCCTGCTCGTCCTCGCCGGTCGCCCGATAGTCCGTCCAGGCGGTGACGCCGAGAAAGCGTACCCCGCCCAGCACCGCCTCATCGAAATCCAGCACCTGTACCTGCTCGTCCGCCGCCTCGCGCAGCTGCCGCAGGGTCGCCTGCAGGTTTCCGCCGTAATACTCGTGATTGCCCGGCACATAGAGCACCGGACAATCGAACGCTCGCCGCGCCCACTCGACGCCACGAACCCCGACATCGATATCGCCGGCCAGCACCACCACGTCCGCCGCCACCGGTACCGGCGTGAAGGGGGAAAGCTCGTTGTGCAGGTCGGACAGGATGTGGATGCGCATGGGACTACTCCTTGAAGTCTTCTGGGACTATAGCCGGACGGTGTTGCGGGGAGACGAACGGGCGCAGCGGACTCGCCTCTCCCGAGGCCGAAGGAGTGCAGCTGGCGTCCTTCTGCAAAACGGCTTTTCCATTTTATTCACACGCAATTTACGAATCTCTGACCCGTATTGCGTTAACTCTGCTCACCAACTGAAAAGAGCTAGAGTTCATGCATATTCGGCTAGAAATCAAGAAAAAACTACAACTGGAAGCCTTGTACTTTGTCAGCGCACTCGCTCTCTTCTGCCTTTATCTGAGCCTGGCGCCCGAAAAGACTCCCGAAATCATGGCACCCGTCAAAGTCGCGGTCTCCCGACAGACCTGGGCAACGCCTGTCGACAAGTCTTTCAATCTTTACGAGATGTCCCCGACACTGTTTCGAAGTGCCCTGCCCGATCGGGACAACCTTGAACTGCTGCAAAAGCTGAATACTCATACCGTGATCAGCTTTATCAAGAACGACGATAAAGCGTGGCTGGGCAACGCACCGATTCGACTCGTCAGTCTGCCGATGCACGCCGACCGAGTCAGCGACGACGACGTACTCCACGCATTGCGCCTCATACGAAAGGCCGAAACCCAAGGGCCGGTTCTGATCCATTGCAAACATGGAAACAATCGTACCGGCCTGATATCCGCCATGTACCGCATCGTGATCCAAGGCTGGAGCAAAGAGGAAGCCCTCGACGAAATGCAACATGGCGGTTTCGGCGATATCGAGGACATGACGGATGCAACGAACTATGTGAGAAGCGCCGATACCGACGGCATTCGTACTGCCCTGGCGCAGGGAAACGACTGCACCACGCAGGTGTCGACCTGTTACATCGGCTCATGGTTCACGCATGCTATTCATGGCTCGGATACTCCTGAGGAAATACCGGGCAAATAAGCCGAACACCAGCGGCCGGTTTTTCCACGCCCTCCGGCATCCAATGAATGCCGCCGACAGCAGTCCCCATGCGTGCGCAGAATCGATAAATAGCAAGGAGTCACGCAAGCCGAAAAACAACAAACGAGCCAAAGCCCAATCGGAGATTGAGATATGCGTATGGTGGACGGAGCAACGCTTAGCAAGGTTCCGGAAGTAACCCTGGCCTTTTGGGTTATAAAAATTCTCGCCACCACTCTCGGCGAAACCGGTGGCGATGCCGTCTCCATGTCAATGGATCTTGGCTACCTGGCAAGCACCGGCATATTCATGGCAATTTTCATGATTGCCGTAGCCATTCAAATCCGTGCAAAAGCATTTCATCCGGCCTTGTATTGGCTGACCATCATCGCCACTACCACCGTCGGCACAACGCTCGCAGACTTTACCGATCGCTCGCTGGACGTCGGTTATGCAGGCGGCTCGGCCATTTTGCTCGCGCTGCTGCTTTGCTCGCTGTTTATCTGGCATCGCACGCTCGGCTCGCTAGCCATAGGCACGATAAGCACACCACAATCGGAAATATTCTACTGGGTAACAATAATGTTGTCCCAAACGCTGGGAACAGCCCTGGGAGACTGGACCGCGGACACCGAGGGCCTTGGCTATGCGGTCAGCGCAATGATCTTCGGCTCGCTGCTGGCGATGGTCGCCGCCGCTTATTACAGATCGAAAATATCGCACACGGCATTGTTCTGGGCAGCCTTCATCCTCACCCGGCCGCTTGGCGCAGTCGTCGGCGACTTCCTCGACAAGCCTCTCAACCAAGGCGGCCTGGAACTCAGTCGGTATTCCGCCTCTGCCGCCCTCATATTGTCGATCCTGCTTCTGATCTTTACCCTCAAGCAAAAAGCGGCAAAGAGTGCCCATTGACTCTTAAAGTGCGGCCAACAAGTCATCCGCCTCGTTGACTGCGACGCCTGCGGAGTGGGAATCGAGGCCGGCATAACCGCCGAGCACGGCTCGGCGAAAGAACTGCTGGTTGATCCACTGCTCGACCAGCGCCTGTCGAGTTGCGCCGGTAAAGTCTTCCTCGGCGTTGCCGCAATGCCGTTGGCCGAACGGCAATCGACCGTACAGGTGAAAAGCCAGCTTGAGCTGATCGGTAGTCCAGCGGTTCGAACTCGTCGCTTTTCGCTCCTCGTCACGCCACCTCGAATACCACGCTCATCGGCCCGCTGCCGCTATGGCTGCGATACCGTACCGGCCCGTGGTAGACGAAGGGCGCGGCCTTGCCGTTTTCCAGTTTGTTCTCCCGCACGAACAGGTGGATGGAGAGGCCGAGTTTCTCGTGGTCGACGATTTCCCGGCCGCGCTTGCCCTCCGGAGTAGTCTTGTTCTGGCTCTGCCAATGAAAGGTTCGCTCGTCGATCCAGCGATCCAGATAGCGGTGCGCGTCGGCCTTGCCCTGTTTGTTCAGCGTGATCAGCAGCACATGGGCCTTGGCTTTCGGCAGGAACACATGTCCGGAATTCCAGTTGCCCGGATTGAACGCCTCGCCGAACAGCGCCGGAATCTCCTCGCGCAGCAGCCGCTGCCCAACCGCCAGTTGCAGCGGGTCGAGCACCGACTTGAGCCGTGCGAAGGTGCGTAGTTGCTCGGTCAATTCATCGTCGACCGCTATATCGGCGTAGTCGGGGTTGTTGGCGCGCAGGAGGTAGCTACCGTCCGCCGCCTTGTGGATCACCCGCAGCAGGTACTGGTTGTCTCCCGCTTCGTCCTGGCGCTCGATGGCCAGGGTGGCGCCGGTGATGGCACCGGCGCTGTTGGGATTGATCTGCTCCAGCAGCAGGTAGTCGCCGTCGCGGATGGGGTGCTTGCCGCCGTTCATCGAGTTGCCCGAGGCGCGGGCGATGAAGTGGCGTGCGGGGTCGAGGCGACCGAAGCCTTCGCCGAGCAGACGGTACTCCTCGCCATCCGCGCGGCCGGTCTTGAAGTGGCCGCAGGCGATTTTCAGGTTGGGGAAGTACGGCAGCTCGGTGCCCGTGCGCGGGACAACGGGCAAGGCGGCCACGGGCGCAGCTTGGGTGGACTGGCGCACCTCATAGGCCGCCAGGCGGTAGTCGACCAGCTCCTGCACCCATTCGGCGAAGCGCTCCCGGTCCTCTTCAGTCACCTGAAATAACGGCGCGAAGCGCTCATCTTGTGTCGTGAAGTAGCATTTTTCGCCGGCTTTGCGGTTCCCGCCAATCCAGGCATTGACCGGATTACTCGTCCAATAGCGCAGCCATTGCCGCTCCCGGCCGCTGGCCAGCTGCGCCTGCTCGGGCGGCAGGTCGGCGAGCAAGGGCCGGCGCCGCCGCAACACCTGCCAGGAGCGCTCCGCCAGCTCGGCGAGCACCGGCGCCTGGCGCCAGCCGTCCAGTTCCTGAAAGGCCTCCAGCAAGACCATCTTGAAACTCTTGGTCAGGACGGTGATTTCCAGCTCGCGCAGGAACGCCCGATGGGCCGCGAATAGCGCGCGCTCCGCTTCGTCGAGGTCGCCCATGCCCTCGACCAGAGAGAACCATTCGCCGTACTGCTGGCGCGCCTCTTTGAGGCTTGCCCCGGACCGGTAGAACTCGCTCAGCGTGGGACGCCGGCCCAGGCTTTCGCGCAGGGCCTGGTAGTCCGGCTGGAGGCTCTCGCCGTCCAGCGCCTTGAGGAAATCGATCAGTTGCAGGTCGTAGTTGACGAAGCAGCCGTCGGGCAACGCCAGCCGGCGCTCCTCGGCGGCGCGGGCGTATTCGGCCAGTTGCCGGTGGTTCATGCTCCGTCCCATCAGGGCCTGGGGCTTGTGCAGGAAGCTCTGGTGGTTGCCGATGAAGTCGAGCACCACCAGCTTGTCCTTGCCCGGCGCTTTACGTAGGCCGCGGCCCAGTTGCTGCAGGAAAAGAATCTTCGATTCGGTGGGGCGCAGCAGCATCACGGTGTCGATGGCCGGTAGGTCGACGCCTTCGTTGAACAGATCCACCGAAAAGATCGCCTGCAGGCAACCGTCGGCCAGTTGCGCCAGCGCCTCGCCCCGCGACAGCTCGGAACCGGCGTAAACCGCGCTCGCCGCAATCCCGTGCTTGCGGAACTGCTCGGCCATGAACTCGGCATGACGGACCGACACGCAGAACGCCAGGGTCTTGCGCTGGGCGTGTTGCCGCCAGCTTTTCAGGGCGTGGCGCGCACGGCCCAGGGTGGCGAGCTTGTGGGCCAACTGCTCGGGGTCGAAGCGGCCGTTGCGCCAGGGAATCTCCCGGTAGTCCACGTCCTCGTCGAAGATTCCGTAGTAGTGGAAGGGCACCAGCAGTTTGCTTTCGATACCGCGGAACAGATGGGTCTCGAACACCAAGTTGTCGTCGCACAGCGAGAGGATGTCCGAGCAGTCGGTGCGGTCCGGGGTCGCCGTCAGCCCGAGCAGAAAGGCCGGGACGAAGTGCTGGAGCAGGCGGCGATAGGTCGGCGCGGCGGCGTGGTGGAATTCGTCGACGACGATGTAATCGAAATGCTGCGCCGCAAAGCGCTCCAGATGCTCGGCGCGGCCGAGGGTCTGCACCGAGGCGCAGAGCACGTCCGCCTGGCTGTCGCGCTGCTGGCCGCGGTAGAAGCCGACCCGCCAGTCCGGGCGGATGCGTAGGAAGGTCTCCGCCGCCTGGTTGAGGATTTCCTCGCGGTGGGCGACGAACAGCACGCGCCGGGCACCGGCCTGGGCGGTGTCGAAGGCCGCCAGCCAGGTCTTGCCAAGACCGGTGGCGAGCACCACCAGGCCGCGCAGGAAGCCGTTCGCACGGGTTTGCGCCAGGGCTTTCAGGGCTTCGCGCTGCACCGCTGTCGGCTCCGGCAACGGCTCCACCTCCTGGCTACCCGGTGCGACAGCACGCGGCGGCGGAACGCGCCGCGCCTCGTAGGCGTCGATCCAGGCATGGCTCAGCGGCAGGGCGCGGGGCTGGGCGAACAGCTCTTCGAAACGGCTGCGCGCTTCGAGAAAGCCCGCATCGCCGGGATAGTCGATGCGGTAGTTCCACTCCAGCCCCTCCTGCAGCGCCTGCCGGCTGATGTTGCTGGAGCCGATGAAGGCCTGGCCGCGCAGGCGGCCTTGCTCGTCCTGGCCGGCGAACAGGTAGGCCTTCAGGTGGAAGCTGCCGCTGGCGCACTCAAAGATGCGCACCTGGGCGCCCTGCTCCTGCAGCAACATCAGCCGGCGCAAGGCGTCCGGGTCGGTGACGTCGAGGTAGTCGCTGGTGAGGATGCGCACGCGGGCCGCCGAACCGGGGTGGCCATCCCCGCCCGCACGCTCCAAGGCGGCGAGCAGGTCCGGCAGGAGCAGGCGCAGGCCGGTGCTTTTGACGAAGGCCACCGCCAGATCGATCTCGTCGGCACCGTGGATGGCGCGGCAGAGGTGCGGCAGGAAGGGATTGCCCTCGTCCCCGCTGACCAGGCGCGCCACCGGAGCCGCGGCGCGACGGATCAGGCCGTTGAGCCATTGCTCGCCTCGTTCCGGGCGCGCATCGGCGGTGCGCCAGCACTGGATATTCGCCACCTGCTCCAGCGGCGCCAACCAGGTACTCAAACGCGCTTCGTCGGCATCGGTGAAATATCGCCCCTGCTGCCCGCGCTCGCCCTGGCCGAGCTTGAAGCTGCAATAAAACACGCCGCCCGGCTTGAGCGCCCGCCACAGACGGGCCAGGGTCTCCGGCATCTCGGCCGGAGGCACATGCAGCAGGCTGGCGCAGGCCCAGATGCCGTCGTAGAGCGCCGTTTCCTCGACCTCGGCGAAGCGGCGCACGACCACCGGCTGGCCCAGGTACTCGCCGGCCAGCCGGGCCAGCGCCGGCGAAGCATCGAAGGCGGTGACCCGGTAACCGCGCGCGAGGAATGCCTTGGCATCGCGCCCCGAGCCGCAACCGGCGTCGAGGAGATGGCCGCCGGCGGGGATGGCGTCGAGAAAACGCCGGTGGAGTTCGCCCATCTCCAGCCCCACGGTTTCGGCGAAGAACTGCCGGGCCTGGGTCTCGTAGTAGCGGTGCGTGTCGCTCAAGGCTGTGCGTCCTTATCCATGGAGGGTTCAGCCGCCGCTCAAGTCCGGGTGCCGCGGCAGTCCGGGTAGTTCGAGCAACCCCAGAATTGCGTGCCGGCCTTGCTGCCGCGCTTGACCGTGCGCCGCACCATGGGCGCGCGGCAGAGCGGGCAATTCCGGGGCGTGGACGCCGACCGGCCCGACACGCCGGAGATCCAGTAGTCCAGGGTTTCGCCATCGATCAGAGTCAGCTTGCAGCTGGCGGCGAACTGCCGGGCGTCTTCGGTGAAATGCCCGGAGGTCACCACGAAGCCCCCCGCCGCGCCCTGCGCCGCCACCACCCCGTAGAGTTCGCGCACCACCTTGACGCCGACCTTGAGGGCGCGCCACTGCTTGCACTGCACCAGAAACCGCTTGCGGCCCTTGCGCAGGACGAGGTCGACGCCGCCGTCCGGTCCGGCGGCCCCGGTTTCCTCGACGGTATAGCCCTGGCGACGGAAAACCTCTCCGACCAGGCGCTCGAACTGCTGCCAGTCGATCCCATCCGCCGCCGCTCCCGGGTCGCTCAGCGCCTTGCGAAAGAGTTGGTTCTGCCGGCTGCGCCTGACCACGGAGACCAGCGCGCCGATGCCCAGCAGGCCGGGCAGCAGATACTGCCCGCCCCAGGCGGCGACCGTGACGAGCGGGTCCAGGGCGAGGTCGGGGTGGCGGGTCAGGTTCTGGACCAGCTTTTCCAGCTCCGCCAGACTGTCGAGGGTGGCCAGGCTGCCCAGCGTGGGCAGCGGCCCCTGCTCCGCCAGGGGATGCAGGAACCACCAGGCCGCGACGCCGGCAGGCAGGCTCAGCCACCAGGGCAGCCAGGCGCAGAACCGGATCAGGCCGGCAACGAACGAGCTTTTGCTTCGGGACAACGAGGGGCTCCTGTCGGGCAATGCTGCGCCGCTATTCAGGAGCCTTGCCAGGGGGAGCATGCGGATCGGGCGGACGGCGCGGCGGCTGTCCATCCTGCCGCCGGTTCCCTGGCAGGCGAGGCAAGCGCTGGACTGAATCACGGTCCGCGGGGATGGGGTGGAATCGGGCTGCAAGACTACTGCATTACCGCCACGGGCCACAAAGCCCCGCTACGCCCCGGCAAGCCGGAGCGCATCGCCCGGCTCCGCCATCTATTGCCGCAGCAGCCTCAGTTGCATCTCCAGCCGCTTGCTGCGTGCCCGTTCCGCGCGCAGTGCCGAGCGCAGCTCGCGGCACAGCTTCAACAGCCCTTGTGCTGCGCTGCGCAAGCGCACCAGGGAGGCCCTGGCCTCGTCGAGCGCCTCCTCCTGCTTGCCGATCCGCCGGCCCTGCAGCAACAGGCCCAGCGCGGACAGGGACAAGCTCCCCAGCAGCAACACGCTGCCCACATTCCCCAGCAGACCCATAACGTCCATCCCCTCTCCTCCGGCAGTACGTCTCATCGAATGACCGCGGCAAGATATGTAACTTTAAAAGACATATCTAGAATGTAGACTTATACAGGTAAAGTTTTCGCACGGATGGAGAGGCCATGAAACGCGAACAATCGACTGCCCAGGTGCGCTGGGACCTGGCATTGCGCTATCGGCTGATTGAAACGGTCGCCTGGTGGGAGGGGCGGCTGACCACGCAGCACCTGATGCAGAGCTTCGGCATCAGCCGGCAGCAGGCCTCCAAGGACATCAACGCCTACATCGCGGAGCATGCGCCCGAAAACCTTACATATGACCGGCAGCTCAAGGGCTACGTGCCCAGCGCGCAGTTCCAGCCGCGGTTCATCGACGACAGCGCCGACGCCTATCTGCACCTGCTGAACCAGAACCACGATCGTGCACCGCACGTCGAGGGCCTGGCCCTGGCCTATGCGCACACCGAAGTGCTGCGGGTGCCGGACCGCACGGTACGCGCCGAGGTGCTGCGGCCGCTGCTCAAGGCCTGTCGCGAGGGGCTGCGCCTGGAAATCGGCTACGTCTCCCTGGCCAACCCGCAGCCGGAAGGGCGCCTGATCGCGCCCCACACGCTGGTCTACACCGGGATGCGCTGGCACGTGCGCGCCTACTGCGAGAAGAACCGCGCCTACCGGGACTTCGTGCTGAGCCGCCTGCGCGGCGTGCCGGAACTGCTGGAGGCCTCGGCACACGGCCGCGCCCAAGACGAGGGCTGGAATGCCGAGGTGACCCTCCGGATCGAGCCGGACCCGCGCCTCAGCGCGGAGCAGCGGGCGATCATCGAGACCGACTACGGCATGCGCGCCGGGCATCTGGCGGTGGCCAGCCGCGGTGCCCTGGTGCAGTACGTGCTGCAGCGCTTCCAGATCGACACCACCAAGATCGAGCCGAAGGCCGCCGCCCAGCAGATCGTGGTGGCCAACCTGGAGGAACTGGAGCGTTGGCTCTACAGGTGAGCGATCCATCCCGGTTGGTATCGCGCCCTGTAAGCCATTGCCCACGAATATGGTAAGCAGGAAATGATCGGAGTCCTTTTCATACCGTACTGGCATAACGCCAACTCGTTGAAAGGCTGGCAGCATCCGCTTTTTCCGGCGCCCGGAAGCGCGCTCGGCGGGTATTTCCGACCGATTGCCCTGCTCGGGCAGGTCATTAATATCGCTCCCACGTCGACGGATCGACACAGGCCGTCAAGGATGACGGTCAGGGACATCGCAGGACGACGATTCATCAGGATGATGAACACAGGGAGTGCGAAACAAGCGAGGAGGCAGGGGGTGACCCCGCGCCTCCTTTGTTTTGTCCGCGAACAAGCAGGCCCGGCCATCGACCGCCAGCCGGGTGCCGTCCTTGGCGGAAGGACACCTGCCGGCACAAACGCCGCGCGGCCGGCACCCCACGTGTCCCCGACCACCAGCCGCTCCGGACGTCGCGATACCCACTCCCCGCGATCGGAGTGGCATCCAGGATTTACCGGAATGCGCGGAAGGCCCCGTACTTTTAGTGCGGGGATGGATAGCGCGGGGCGCGCTTAGCGCCCCCTATAGCGGCCTCGTCTGCTGTTCGATGTATTGCTTAACAACCGAAAGCGGCGCTCCGCCTACGCATCCAGCGAAATAGCTGGGGCTCCATAGCGCGTTGCTCCGGTATGCCGGCGCGATCAGCTCAGGGTGGAGCTGCTTCATTCGACGACTGGAGGCACCCTTCAAGCTGTTCACCAGCTTCGAGAGAGCCACCTTCGGCGGATAGTTCACCAGGAGATGAACATGGTCCGTCTCGCCATTGAACTCACGCAGCTCAACCTCGAAGTCTTGGCAAACCTTTCGGAACAGGTTTTCCAGCGTCTCAAGATGCTCAGACGAAAACACACGCCCTCGGCACTTGGTAACAAAGACCAAATGGGCGTGCAGCTCGAAAATGCAGTGTCTTCCTGTGCGAATTGCTGTGTCTTCTTTCATGGACCAAATATACTTGACGGCATGAAACAGACCAAGACCCTACAAGTTCGCGTTCGGGACAAGCATGCTCCGCTGCTCCGGCAGATGGCCCGCAGCGTCAACTTCGTCTGGAACTATCTGAACGAACTCAGCCAGCGCTCGATCCGTGAGCGTGGAGTCTTTCTGTCGGCCTACGACATGGATCGGTACACCAAGGGGGCTGGCAAGGAGCTGGCCCTTCACTCCCAGACTCTGCAAGAAGTATCGCGCGAGTATGTGACCCGCAGGGTCCAGTTCAAACGCAACCGGCTAGCCTGGCGCAAGTCCGGTGGCGCTCGTCGCTCCCTTGGCTGGACTCCATTTAAGGCCGGCGCGGCCAGTTGGAAAAACGGTCAGGTCTACCACAACGGCCACTACTTCAAGGTCTGGGATAGCTACGGCCTGAGCCAATACCCGTTCCGCTCGGGCAGTTTCAGTGAGGATGGCCGGGGCCGCTGGTACTTCAATGTCGTCGTCGAGGTCGATGTTGCCGTGCCGCTCGGCCAGGACGCCATCGGCATAGACTTAGGGCTGAAGGACGTAGCGACCTGTAGCGATGGCACCAGGCTGGAGAACAGCCGCTTTTATGGCGGCATGGAGGACAAGCTGGCAACTGCCCAGCGCGCCCACAGGAACTCCCGCGTCCGAGCGATTCATGCCAAGATCGCCAATCGCCGCAAGGATGCCTTACACAAGTTCAGCCGGTCGCTGGTGAACCGGCACGGCACGATCATCGTGGGCGACGTAAGCTCCGCGAAACTCGCCCAAACCAGGATGGCCAAGTCGGTACTGGATGCCGGCTGGGGCCAATTGAAAACGATGCTGGCCTACAAATGCGCTCACGCAGGCATCGTGTTCAAGGAAGTGGGTGAGGCGTACACCACCCGTACCTGTTCATCCTGCGGATCGCTCAGCGGCCCGCAGGGTGTCAACGGACTACGAATAAGGGAATGGACCTGCAGTGCGTGTGATGTCACGCACGACCGCGACGTGAACGCGGCCAGGAACATTCTCGCGGCCGGGCATGGCCGTCCAGGAGTGGGAATCCACGGCCTTTAGGCCGGGGAGGATGTCAAGCTAACCTCCATAGGCTTTGGCAATTCACGATCTGGTGCCGCCCTGGCAGGAATGACATCATTCGGGACAGACGTCGGCGCATCGAACAGCCCATGTGGCACGCCGACCTGCCGGAATGCTACAGCCTGCAAGGATCTGGCTTGAAAAGACCGCACTTTTTCCGCCTTCCTCGCCTTGCGGTTCTGCTCTGCGGGCTGCTGCTCGCCCCCCTCGCCAGCGCCGCCCCGCTGCAGTTCGCACTGGTCGCCAAGCGGGTGGACCACCGTTTCTTCATCCTGGCCGCCGAGGGCTGTGCCGAGGCCGCCCAGGCCCAGGGCGATAGCTGCCTGTTGCTGGGCGCTGCGGGGCCGACGCATTTCCGCCGACAGAACGAGGCCCTGAAAGCGGCCTTCGAGAGGGGGCTGGACGGTATCGCCCTGTCGGTGACCCATTCGAAGTGGCTGGCCGATCATGCCCTGCAACGGGCCGGCAAGACGCCACTGATCACCTTCGACTCGGACCTCGGGCCCGCCGAGCAGCCGCTGCGCAAGGGCTACGTCGGGCTCGACAACCTGCTCTTCGGCCAGCAGTTGGGCATGCTCGCCCAGCGCTTCAGGCCGCAGGGCGGAAGGCTGTGCATCCTGAGCGGCAGACCGCAGGACACCAACCTCTCGGAACGCATCCGGGGCATCCGCCAGCAGCTGCGCGGCGAGCCGGCCGCGAACGAAGCAGGCGACCGGCTGAGCGGAGAACATGGCTGGAGCGAACCGCCCCGCTGTCCGCTGTACGACACCGACGATCAGCAGAACGCGCTGCTCAAGCTCGCCACCCTGATGGACGCCGGCGAAGCCGACGTCATCATCAGCACCGGCAGTTGGCCGATCCACCAGGCCGACACCTATCGCGGGCAACTCGGCCCGCTGCTCGCCAGGCTCGACAAGCAAGGCGGTCGCCCAGCGACCATCATCGCCACCCCCGAACCCAACGCGGCGCAGCTCGCGCTGCTCGACGACGGGCTGGTACAGGCCTATCTCAGCATGGAAAGCCGCGAGATCGGCCGGCAGAGCTATTGGATGATGAAACGCCTGGCGCAGGGCCTGCCCGTCGCCGAGCGGGTTCTCGTCGAGAGCCACGTCTACCTGCCCGGAGCCGCGCCGGCGAACCCCTGAAGCCGCTCAGACCTGCAACTGCCGGCTGCACTCGGCAAGGCTGCGCAGGTCGGCCTCCAGGTGGCGGGGAATGTAGTCGCGTAGGAACTCCACCCAGGTGCGGATCTTCGCATCCAGGTACTGCCGCGACGGGTACAGCGCAAAGACCCCGAGCGGATAGAGGGTGTACTCCGGCAGCACGCGCACCAGACTGCCGTTCTGCAGGCTTTCCAGTGCCGAATAGACCGGCAGGGCGCCGACCCCCATGCCGGCCTTGAGCGCCACGGTCATGGCGTCGACGGTGTTGACCTGGAAATGGGTATGGCTGACGCTCACCAGCTCCTGGCCGTCGGGGCCGTCGAGCAGCCACTTGTCGAGGCTCATCACCGGATAGACCAGGCGCAGGCAGCGATGTCCGGCCAGGTCGGCGGGCTCGCGCGGCAGTCCGCGGCGGGCGAGGTAGGCCGGCGAGGCGCAGAGCACGCTGTAGATCTTGCCGAGCTGCTTGGAGATGAACCCGGAGTCCGGCAGCTCCGGGGCGGTCACCACCGAGATGTCATAGCCCTCGTCGAGGATGTCG
Source organism: Azotobacter beijerinckii (assembly GCF_900110885.1). Lineage (GTDB taxonomy): Bacteria > Pseudomonadota > Gammaproteobacteria > Pseudomonadales > Pseudomonadaceae > Azotobacter > Azotobacter beijerinckii. Next base: position 45,245 of record NZ_FOFJ01000017.1, read on the forward strand.
GTGGTGCGGTTGGCCAGGGTCAGGTCGAAGCTGACCTCCGGGTACTGCTCGCTGTATTCGGCGACGGCCTTGATCAGGTAGTGGTGGCCGATGCCGGTCACCGCATGGACCTTCAGGTTGCCGGCGGGGTTCGCGTGGGCCTGGCCGGCCTCGGCCTCGGCCTCGGCGATGTAGCCGAGGATCTGCTCGCAGCGCTGCAGGTAGCGCTGGCCGGCCTCGGTGAGGGCGATGCGCCGGGTGGTGCGGTGCAGCAGGCGGGTGCGCAGGTGCCCCTCCAGGGTGGCGACCGCCCGCGAAACGTAGGAAGTGGTCAGGTCGAGGCGGGTCGCAGCCGCAGTGAAGCTGCCGGTTTCCGCCACGCAGACGAAGATGCGCATGTGGGAGAGAATGTCCATCGATCGCTGTTCCACTGGATGACGAGGGGCCGGACGCGACAGGAATGCGCCGCCAGCCGCTCACGGGCAGGCAGTCTGCCAAGGATTATGGCCTTTTAGTACAAAATCAATCATCTAACAGTCGCCTTACTCTCTTGCCCATCCCCTCTTAAAATTGACCTGACTCAAAGCTTCTCCCTCCTCCCGCAACATCAGGATCACTACAGTGCACCGCAACCTGTGGTCGGGCTTCTGTCTGTCCAGTCTGCTCGCTGTGTTCTCGACGCTTTCCGGCTGTATCGACAGTCGCGGCATCATCCCCCAGGCCCTGCGTTTCGACGACGCGAAGCTGACCACCGACCAGACGATCCGCAAGGCCGACAGGACGGTGGAATGGCCGCGCGATCAGTGGTGGCAGGCCTACGGCGACCCGCAACTGAACGCCTGGGTCGAAATGGCCCTGGCCGGCAGCCCCAACCTGGCCATGGCGGCCGCGCGGCTGCGCCAGGCCCTGGCGCTGGCCGGGGTCGCCGAGTCGGAGCATGCGCCGCAGGTAAAACTCGATGCCTCGGTGCAACGCAAGCACTGGCCGGCTGACCGCTACTTCTACGGCCCCGGCGTGCTCGGCGACACCACCGGCTGGAACAATACCACCGCGCTGGGCATGAACTACGACCTCGACCTCTGGGGCCGCCTGCGCAGCGACACCGAACGGGCCCTGAGCCTCGCCGAGGTGGCGGCGACCGAGGAGCGCGCCGCGGCGCTGGAGCTGCAGAACAACGTGGTCGCCGCCTACATCCAGCTGGCCCTGCACCATGCCCGGCTGGACATCGCCGAGGCCGAACTCAAGCAGCGCGAACAACTGCTGGAGCTGGCCCGCGAACGCCTGGCGATCGGCATCGGCACCCAGCTGGAGATCAGCGAGGCCGAAGCGCCGCTGCCGGAAGCCCACCGCCAGATCGACCTGATCGAAGAGGAGATCGCCCTGACCCGCAACCAGTTGGCCGCCCTGGCCGGCAAGGGGCCGGGCGAAGGGGCACGGCTCGAACGGCCGAAGCTGTCGCTGCACGGCGAGCCGGCCCTGCCCTCGAACCTGCCGCTGGAGCTGCTCGGCCGCCGCCCGGACGTGGTCGCCCGGCGCTGGCAGGTGGCCGCCGAGGCGCGCGGCATCGAGGTCGCCAAGGCGGATTTCTATCCCAACGTCAACCTGGTCGCCTTCCTCGGCGCGAGTTCGACGACCGGCGATATGCTGAATTTCCTGACCAACGGCAGCAAACTGACCTACGGCATCGGCCCGACCCTGAGCCTGCCGGTGTTCGACGGCGGGCGCCGGCGCGGCAAGCTCAGCGAAGCCACCGCGGCCTACGACCTGGCCGTCGAGCAGTACAACCAGACCCTGGTGGAGGCGCTCAAGGGCGTGTCCGACCAGTTGATTCGCCTGCATTCGCTGCACGAGCAGGAGATCTTCGTCGGCCACGGCCTGGAGACCGCCGAACGCCGCTACCAGCTGGCCGAGGAGGCCTACCGCCGCGGCCTGACCGACTACCGCTCGGTGCTCGAGGCGCAGAGCCAGCTGTTCGATCAGCAGTTCCTCGAACAGCAGATACACGCCGCCCACCTGACCGCCCAGGCCGACCTCTGGGTGGAGCTCGGCGGCGGCGCGCTGACGGACGACAGCGGCCCCGCCGCCGAGCAGCTGGACGCTCACAAGACTACCCTGCACCTCCCCGGTCGCCACTGAGGAATCCCCATGAAAACCGTGGCCGATGCACCGGTCGGCGCCTTCCGCCGTGCCCTGGGCGACTGGGCACTGAGCGAGGGCATGACCTGGGTATTCGTGTTCAAGGCCCTGCTCACCGCCTTCGTCGCCCTCTGGCTGGCCTATCGCCTGGAACTGCCGCAGCCCAGCACCGTGCTGGCCACGGTGTTCATCGTCATGCAGCGGCAAAGCGGCGAGGTGCTGGCCAAGAGCTTCTACCGGATCATCGGCACCCTGCTGGGCCTGGTGGTGATGGTCACCCTGATCGCCCTGTTCAACCAGGAGCGCGTGCTGTTTTTGCTCTGCCTGGCGATCTGGGTCGGCCTGTGCACCGCCGGCGCGGCGCGCTACCGGGACTTTCGCGGCTACGCCTGCGTGCTCTCCGGCTACACCGCGGTGATGATCGGCCTGCCGGCCACCTTCAACCCGGACGGCGCCTTCATGCAGGCCCTGTGGCGGGTGCTGGAGATCTCCGTGGGGATTCTCTGCACCGGCCTGGTGATGGGCCTGATCCTCCCGCAGACCAGCGGTGCTACCTTGCGCGCCACCCTCGCCACGCGCTTTCGCGACTTCGCCGGATTCGCCTGCGCGGGCCTGGCCGGCGAACTCGAGCCGCAGCGCATGGAGCAGCTCAGCGCGCGCTTCGCCGCCCAGGCGGTGGCCCTGGAGAACCTGCGCAACGCCAGCGCCTTCGAAGACCCCAACATCCGCCTGCGCAGCGGCCGCCTGGCGCGCCTGAACAACGAGTTCATGGTCCTCTCGACCCGTTTCCACGCCCTCTACCAGTTGCTCCAGCGCCTCCAGGGCGAGGCCGGCGGCCACGTGCTGGAGGCGCTGCAGCCGTGCCTGGCGCAGCTCGGCGCGGAACTCGCGCCGCTCGCCGAGCGCCTGTACAGCGAGGGCGACGCGACGAGCCTGGCTCAGGGCCTGCAGATCAGCCAGCAGGCGCTGATGCAGCGCATCCGCGACGGCCGCCAGCAGCTCGTCGAACGGCAGGCCGACGAAGCGCGGCTGACCGACTTCAACACCGCCGCCGAGCTGCTGTTCCGCTTCGCCAACGACCTCCACGGCTACGCCCAGACCCAGGCCTCGCTGGCCGACCAGCACCATGCCCGGGAAAGCTGGAAGGGCAGCTTCACCCCCCGGGCCAACGGCCTGGCCGCGGCGGTGGCGGGCATCCGCTGCGCCCTGCTGATCCTCGCGCTCAGCGCGTTCTGGCTGGCCAGCTCGTGGCCCAGCGGCAGCACCTTCGTGCTCACCGCCGGGCTGGTCTCGGCGCTCAGTTCGACCTCGGCCAACCCCGCGCGCCTGAGCCGGCAGTTGCTGGTCGGCGCGACCGGCAGCGCGGTGGCCGGCTTCGTCCTGCAGTTCTGGATCTTCCCCTGGCTGGACGGCTTCGCCCTGCTCTATGCCTCGCTGGTGCCGGTGATCGCCTTCGGCGCCTTCCTCCTCGCCCGTCCGCAGACCCTCGGCTACGGCGTCGGCCTGCTGATCTGGTTCTGCATGCTCGCCCTGCCGGCCAACCAGACCCACTACCTGCCCTACCACTTCTTCAACGAATACCTGGCGATACTCGCCTCCATGGGCCTGGTGGTGGTGTCCATGCTGATCCTGCCGCCCGACCGCCCCTGGCTGTGGCGGCGCCTCGAGCAGGATCTGCGGATGCGCGTGGTGTTCGCCGTCAGCGGCAAGCTCAAGGGGCTGGTCGACGGCTTCGAGAGCGGCACCCACGACCTTCTCAACCAGGCCTACGGTCTGGCGGCACGCCGCCCGGACGTGCAGCGCCAGCTGCTGCGCTGGATGTTCGCGGTGCTGGAGATCGGCCATGCGGTGATCGAGCTGCGCCAGGAACAGGCCGCCCTGCCGGACGAACCCTGTTATGCCGAGGACACCCCCTGGCAGCTCGGCGTCCGGGCGCTCGGCCGCGCGCTGGTGCGCCTGTTCATCCAGCCCGACGAGGCCAACCGGCAGCGCGCCCTGGCCGCGGTCGAGCAGGCCATCCAGGCGGTGCGCGACACCCCCGAGCTGCGTCCGCCGCAGTTTGACAGCTCGCCGCTGCGCCGGGTACTCAGCTACCTGCACTTCATCCGCAGCTCGCTGCTCGATCCCAATTCGCCGCTGGCCGAGGGCTCCGCCAGCCTCGCCGGGAGAGTCGTCCATGCCCCGTGAAATCGCCCTGTTCGGCGTCTACATGCCGAGCCTGACCCTGCTGTTCCTGGCCACCCTGGCCGGCAGCTGGGCCCTCGACCGGCTGCTCGCCTGGTTCGGCCTCTACCGCCATGCCTGGCACCCGACCCTGCTGCGCATGAGCCTGTTCACCTGCCTGTACGGGCTGATCGCCCTGTACATCTACCGCTGACCGCCCCACATAGGCCCGGATATGTCCTGGAAAAGAGTCATCAGTGTCGTCTTCACCCTGCTGGTCTTCGCCGCCGCCGCCTACATCGTGCGCACGCTGTGGGTGCATTACATGGATTCGCCCTGGACCCGCGACGGCCGGGTGCGCGCCGACGTGATCAACATCGCCCCCGACGTCGCCGGCCTGGTGGTCGAGGTGGCGGTGAAGGACAACCAGCCGGTCAAGAAGGGCGACCTGCTGCTGCGCATCGACGACGAACACTATCGCCTGGCGCTCAAGCAGGCCGAAGCCCTGGTAGCCGCGCGCAAGGCCCAGTTGCAGATGAACCAGGAGAACGCCCAGCGGCGGACCGACCTCGACGCGATGGTGGTGTCGCGGGAGAGCCGCATCAACGCCAGCCACCTGGCCAGCGCCGCCCAGGCCGACTATCAAGAAGCGCTGGCGCAGCTCGACCTGGCCCGGCTCAACCTGGGCCGCACCGAGGTGCGCGCGCCGGTCGACGGCTACGTCACCAACCTCAACGTCTTCGAGGGCGACTTCGCCAACCGCGGCGAGGCCGCCCTGGCCCTGGTGGATAGCCATTCCTTCTACGTCTACGGCTACTTCGAGGAAACCCGCCTGCCGCTGATCCGCGTCGGCGACCAGGCCGAGCTGCGCCTGATGAGCGGCGAACGCCTGACCGGCCGGGTCGACAGCATCGCCCGCGGCATCTACGACCGCGACAACCCGGAAAGCCGCGAGCTGGTCGCCGACGTCAATCCGACCTTCAACTGGGTGCGCCTGGCCCGCCGGGTACCGGTGCGCATCCAGCTCGACGCGGTGCCGGAGGGCGTGACCCTGGCGGCCGGCCTCACCTGCACGGTGATCGTCATCCCCAGCACCGACACGCCGCGTCCGCTGCCGGATCGCTGGTAGCCAGAGCAGGCCCGTGGGAGCGGCCCTGGCCGCGAGGGCGGGGAGCGCCGGAGCCTCTCGCTCTCGGCCGAGGCCGCTTCCACAAGCACCTGCAACTGTCACATAACTTCCCGCCGCCTTCTTATTGTCGACCCGTCATTCCCCAGCAAAAAACTGCCGCATTGACAAAGAAAAACCTCCCGCCTCCGCCAACAACTTTCCCATCGAACTCACTGGCTCCCACAAGCCTTTCGCCGGACATATCCAGGCGCTACTTTCCGCTGCCGCCAAGAGCCAGAAACAGCACACGGATTATTACGAAAAACAAATAACAGCGTTACCAGAACACACTTCAAAAGAATCGACGAGCGGACCTGTCCCCGTTGCCAGGAAGCTCTTTTCATTCCTCAAAACACCCCGAAAAGCCCCGCCAAATCTGGCCAGCAGCGACCCGGCAGGGCCTTGACGGGCAGGCGGTAATTGTTGCCAATCCGGTCAACAGTCTTTGGCGTTATTGTTTCTGTAATAGTTATTTCAAAACCATTACAATGAACTCACCTTCCGGAAAAAAGTTGCCGAACCGGAAGCAACCCATTGCCCAACCGCAACACCCGAAAGTTGGACAACAACTTCGCCCGGCTCACCGCGAGGCCGGGGAAGTTTTCGATAAAGTTTCGCTCTACAGGTAATCCTCGATGAAAGCATTAGCCTTGCTGGCTTTGGCTGGAGTTTCGTGCATGGTGGCGGCCGACGAACTGCCGCCCCCCGCGGATCATCCGAAATCGTTGGAAGTTGAACACTACGCCTATGGGATGCACCCGGACATCGCCCGGGTCCTCACGACCTCCGCGGTGCCGAATGTCTGCCAGTCCGTGCCGGTGCAGATGACCTACGAGGATCACCAGGGTCAGCGTCACGTCATGGAATACCTGGTGATGGGCAGCGGCTGCTCGAACGGCTGACCGTCCAGCGCGAAGACGGGCATTGTTGCCGATCCGCTCAACGCTCCTTGTCGCAATCGGCCATGTAACCCGTCCCCCGCAGTCGCTAGAGTGACTCCGCCGTCCGCACGCAAGTGACGACACCGGACGGCAGACCCCGCGGACGCTTCTCTCCGCACCCTTCGACCGGCCTCTCGCGGGGCCGGCCGAAGCCTCCCGAAGACCTTTCCGACAGGCAACCTGATGAAAACGTCGACCCTGCTGCTCCTGGCCGGGGTTTCCTGCATGGCCATGGCCGAAGCCCGGCCGATGACCGCGGACACCACCGGCGCCCCCCGCCTCGAGCACTACGACTACTCGATGGACCCGGACATCGCCCGGGTCATCAAGATCACCGAGATTCCGAACGTCTGCGAAGTCGTGCCGATGCAGATGGTCTACGAGGACAGCCACGGCCAGGCGCCACGTCCTCGAATACAGCGTCATGGGCCGCGGCTGCGGGAGCTACTGAGCGCCGCCAGGCTCCCGCCCGCCCCCGGGCCTGAGCGAAGTTTCCCCCGACCTGCCCGGCCCGCCGGGTGTCGGTGCGCATCCAGCTCGATACGGTGCCGAAGGTCCTACCTCTGGCGGCCGACCTCACCGGTACGGTGATCGTCACCCCAGCGCCGCGCCCGTTACCGGACCGCTGCTAGCAAGGGCAGGCCCGTGGAAGCAACCCTGACCGCGAAAGCGGGGATCGCCGAAACCTTTCGGGCCGAGGCCGCCCCCACGAGCGCCTGCAACTGTCACATAACTTCCGACCGCCTACTTACTCGTCGACTTGCCATTCCCCTGCGAAAAAGTGCCGCATTGATAAATGAAATTCATCCCGAGTCCTCTGAGAACTCTTCACTTGAACTCATCCGGTACCCCAGGCCTTTTTTCAAACATATCAACGCGCCACGCGAATTATTACATCAGATAAATGACAGCATTACCAAAACATGCCTTAACATAACCAGCAAGCGAACCGCACCACATCACTGCACCACATCAAAATGCCACTTCCCAGCACCACAAAGAGCGGAAACACTGCACAGATTATTACGCAATACAAATAACAGCATTACTAAAACACGCCTTAAAAGAGAAAACTGGCGAACCGCACGCTGTTGCCAGGAGCCCATTTTCATCGTTTCCATCCTCCTGAAAGCCCCGCCACATCTGGCCTCGAACGATCCATGCGGCCTCTGACGGGCATGCGGTAATTGTTGCCCATTTGGTCAAAAGTCTTTGTTGTTATTGTTCTGTAATAGTTGTTTCAAAATCATTACAATGAACTCACCTTCCGGAGATGAATTGCCGAACCGGAAGCGGCTCATTGCCCAACCGCAACACCCGAAAGGTTGGACAACAACTTCGCCCGGTTCACCGCGAGGCCGGGGAAGTTGTCGATAAAACTTCGCTTTACAGGTAATTCTCGATGAAAGCAAAAGCATTGGCCTTGCTGGCTTTGGCTGGAATTTCGTGCATGGTGGCGGCTGACGAACTGCCGATCTCCGCGAATCATTCGAAATCGTTGGAAGTTGAACACTATCGCTATGGGATGCACCCGGACATCGCCCGGGTCATCAGGACTTCCGCAGTTCCGAATGTCTGCCAAGCCGCGCCGGTGCAGATGACCTACGAGGATCACCATGGCCAGCGTCACGTCATGGAATACATGGCGATGGGCAAAGGCTGCACAAACTGAGCGTCGCCTCCAGGCTCCATCCGCCGCCCCGGGCATTGCCGCCCGCCCGGGCCTGAGCGAAGCTTCCCCCGGCCATCCGGCCAGCCAACGCGGGGGAAATGCCATGCCGAAAGTCTATCTGGCGGGGCCGGACGTGTTCCGCCGCGACGCTCTCGAGCACGGAGCCCATCTCAAGCGACTGTGCGCCGCGCACGGCCTGGAAGGCCTCTATCCCCTGGACAACGCACTGCCCGCGGGCCTCGCGCCGGCCGCCGCAGCGCAGTGGATCTTTGCCGCGAACGTCGCTCTGCTGCGCAGCGCCGATGCCGTGCTGGCCAACCTCGAGCCCTTCCGCGGACACGAACCGGACTCCGGCACGGTATTCGAGGTGGGCATGGCCGTGGCCCTCGGCAAGCCGCTGTGGGTCTGCTTCGCTCCCGCCGGCGACCTGCGCGCCCAGGTTCCCCACGACCCGGACGGACGCGACGCACAGGGCTGGCAGGTGGAAGACTTCGGCCTGCCGCGCAACCTGATGCTCGCCTGCAGTTGGGCGGGACACAGTGCGACGGTGGAAGCGGCGGTCGCCGCCCTGGCCCGGCATCTCGGCGTCTGAAACGGGACACCGGGGGCCCTCGGCGAATCGCAAAATCGGAGGGATAGGAGCGGCCTTGGCCGTGCTGCTCTACCGAGGCCGCCCCAAACCCGGGGTCTCTCGCGAAGGCGCCATGCGCTTCGCCCAGATGCCCCGACGCCGGCTCAGCCCTTCGGCTTGCCGGCGACCAGCCGGCCCGCCTCGCGACTCAGGCGGATCACGTTGTCGGCCAGCTCCACGCCCTGGCCGGCAGCCTTCCAGCCGCGGCCATACAGGCAGTCGGCGCTCTTCGCCGCCGTCTCCAGGGCGCTCACCAGGGGTTCGGCGTCCGCCGGCGCGTTCTTCGACAGCTCCGCGACCATGCCGCGCAGCTGCGAGGCACTAGCGTCCATCTGCTGTCGGGCAAGATCGAGGAAGACCCTCTGGCTCGCCGAAGCCAGCTCCTGAACCTGCCGGCCGTACTCCAGCAGCCGCTCCGCCTGGGCTGCCGGGGACAGTTCGGCGACCGCCTCCGGTCCGTGTGCCGAGAGCAGCCGGCGCCAGCTGGCGAAAAAACCGTCGCTGGTCACGCGCAGCGCCTGGAGCTGCAGCCGGGCGAGCCGCTCGCTGCCGTCGATCACCCCCTTGCCAAGCCGCTGCACGGCATCCAGCCCGGACGGCTGACCGTTCTGGAACGCTTCCGAATCAAAGATGGACATATCTGAACCTCCCAAAGGCAACGACCGGGTCGGCTAGGCGCACCGGATCGCGGCGAACCGTCTGACCGCATTATCACTTTCCCGAAAGCCTTGCTGCATCGACTTTTTGCATTGCACAAAAAAAGTTTGCTCCCCCCTTGCCCCCTCCGCTATAAGAAACGGGCCATCGTCCCCGACCCTCCATGGCATTCGAATCCACATCGACTGGCTTCTCCTGGAGGAACGCACTGCTTGGCCTTACTCCACACGAAGAGGGTGATCATGAGCCAGGAGACTTTTTTTGCGCAGCAGGAAGACTGCTTCTCCTCTTTCCACAACTATCTACAGCATATCGGCGAGTTGCAGAAGCTGCAGGCGCGCAACCTGCAGGACGGCATTCGCCGGCGCCAGGAGAAGTCGCTGCAGGCACTGGCCGAGAGCGCGCCGCAGGTGCCCAACGCCACCGACTGGCTCGACTACCTGAGCGACTTCAACCAGCGCACCCTGCTATTCTGGGACACCCTGCGCCAGCGTGCCGACAACACCCTGAACCACCGGCAGGCCGGCTACCCGGTGCTGCTCAAGTTCGACCACGAACTCCTGCTCGACGGCCGCAGCCTGCCCTCCCCGGTCAACTATTCGCTGCTGCGCATCCTCCCCGGCGTGGGCCAGATGACCGACGTCGCCCTGCCGCCGGTGATCGTCATCGATCCGCGCGGCGGGCACGGCGCCGGCATCGGCGGCTTCAAGGAGGAGTCGGAGATCGGCGAAAGCCTGCGCGCCGGACACCCCACCTACTTCATCGCCTTCAGCCACACCTCGGAGCCCGGCCAGACGCTGGGCGACGTCGCCGCCGCCCAGGCCCGCTTCATCGAACTGGTCAGCGAGCGCCACGCCCACGCCGGCAAGCCGGTGCTGATCGGCAACTGCCAGGCCGGCTGGGCGCTCATGGGACTGGCGGCACTGCGTCCGGAACTGCCGGGGCTGGTGGTGGTGGTCGGCGCCCCGCTCTCCTACTGGGCCGGGACCAACGGCCGCAACCCGATGCGCTATGCCGGCGGCCTGCTCGGCGGCGCCTGGATGACCCGCCTGGGCAGCGACCTCGGCAACGGCCGCTTCGACGGCACCTGGCTGGTCAGCAACTTCGAGAATCTCGACCCGGCCCACGCCCTGTGGGGCAAGTACTACGAGCTTTTCTCCAGCATAGACAGCGAAGCGCCGCGCTTCCTCGACTTCGAGCGCTGGTGGGGCAGCCCCAATCTGTTCAACAGCGAGGAGATCGAGGTCATCGTCGACGACCTGTTCATCGGCAACCGCCTGACCGGCGCGCGGGGCAGCCTCACCGACCTGCGCAAGATCGAGGCGCCGGTGGTGGTGTTCTGCTCCTACGGCGACAACATCACCCCGCCGCAGCAGGCCCTGAACTGGATCGTCGACCTCTACCCCAACGATCTGGCGCTGCACTCGGCCGGGCGCACCATCATCTACCTCAAGCACGCCAGCATCGGCCACCTGGGCATCTTCGTCTCCGGCAAGGTGGCACGCCGCGAGCACCGCCAGCTGATCGGCGCGATCGACGCGATCAAGGCCCTGCCGCCCGGGCTGTTCGAACTGATCATCGACGACGTGCCCCACGCCGACGACCGCACGCAGGCCTACAAGGTGCATTTCGAGCCGCGACGGATCGCCGACATCGTCGCGGACGACGACGGCCGCGACGACGAACGGGAGTTCGCCCTGGTCGAGCGCGTCTCGGCGATCAGCAGCACCTATTACGACTGGACGGTACGCCCCTGGCTGAGCCGGGCGGTCGACGAGCCGGGCGCCGAACTGCTGCGCCAGAGCCACCCCTTCCACCAGCAGCGGCTGGCCTGGAGCAGCCTGAACCCGGCGCTCTGGTGGCTATCCGGGACGGCCGAGCTGGCGCGCCGCCAGCGCCGCCCGGTGCGGGCCGACAACCCGCTGCTGGCCTGGCAGGAACTCGTTTCCGGCTGCGTGGAGAACGCCCTGGATACCTGGCGCGACTTCCGCGACGCCGGCCAGGAGCTGGCCTTCCACATGTTCTACGGCGGGCTCAGCACCCTCGCCAGCGGCAGGCAGGCGAAGAGCAGTGCGGAACCCGCCAGCGAACGCGACCGCGCCCTGATCGCGCGCCTGCACGAAGCCCTGCCGCTGGGCGACGCGCGGGAGGCGGCGATCCGCATCCTGCTGCTGCTCGCCCGGGCCAGCGGCCGGCTGGACAAGGACATGCTGGAAAACATCGTCAAGGACTACCGCCGCCGGGCCAGCAGCGACCCGCAGGTCCCGGACGTCGCCAGTCTGCGGGAAACCACCCGGCTGCAGAACCTGCTGGTCTTCGCCTACCCCGAGGAGAGCCTGCAGAGCCTGCCCGAGCTGCTTCCCGAGCCGGAGGAACGCCAGCGGATTCTCGCCGAGGTCGTGCGCATCGAACCCGACTGGCAGCGCAGCGACGGCCCACTGGGCGAACTCTGGCGCCAGCTGTTCGAAGTGCTGGAGCTGCCGCAGGCGGACTTCGCCCGGCTACGCGCGGAACTGCCCGCGCCGGCCCCGGAAGTGATCGCCGAGGCGAGCGTCGCGGCGCCGTCCGTCGCTGCCGAGGCCATCGCCGAGGAAAGCGCCGCTCCGGCGCCCGAGCCGCAAGCGCAGCAGCCCGCAGCGGAAGCCGCGGCGCCGCAGGTCGGGGCGGAAGCGCCGAGCGAGCCGGCCCCGGTCGTCGAACCCGCCGTCGTGCCGGAACCGCAGGCCGAGTCCGTGGCCGAGCCGGCAATCGGTGCCGCGGCCGAGCCGGTGGCCGAGCCTGTCGCCGCCGAGCCGCCGGCGGAGGTCAAGGCGGAAGCCGCAACCAAGCCGCACATCCGCGTCCGCTCGAACACGGTGACCGAGGCCCCGGCGAGCGGCGAGCCGCAACCCGCCGCCGCAGCCGCCCCGGCCGCCGTGGAAACAGCGCCCGCCTCTGCCGAAGCCGCCCCGGTCAGCGCGGAAGCGCCGCCCGCCCCCGCCGAAGCCATCCCGGCTACCGCGGAAACGCCGACTGTTCCGAGCAAAGCCGCCCCGTCGGCAAAAGCCGCCAGCCCGGCGACGAAGGCGACCAGGACGCCCGCCAAACCGCGCCAGCCCGGCCGGCCGCGCAAGCCCACCAGCAAGTAACGCCCCCATCCGGTAGGGCCAGCTCGCTGGCACCTACCGCGTCTCGCTACCCCCCGCTGGCATTCATGAAGCGCAGCACCTGAACTTCGCCGCTCGCGGAGAAGTCGTGCTGCTGCGGCTTGTGCAGCAGGGCGCGGTCGATGGCGTCCACCAGCGGCCGGTCGTCGGTCGGGTGGCGGCGCAGCAGGGCGCGCAGGTCCAGCGACTGCTCGTGGCCGAGGCAGAGCAGCAGGCGGCCCTCGACGGTCAGCCGCAGGCGGTTGCAGCTGGCGCAGAAGGTGTGGCTGTGCGGCGAGATGAAGCCGATGCGGCTGGCCGGATGCGCCGGCAGGCGCACGTAGCGCGCCGGCCCGCCGCTCTGCTCGGCGCAGTCGAGCAGCGCGTAGCGGCTGGCGATCCGCGCTCTCACCTCGTCGCTGGAGCAGAAGGCCTCGCCGCGCGAGCGGCCGACCTCGCCCAGCGGCATTTCCTCGATGAAGCTGATGTCCAGCCCGCGCGCCACGGCGTAGTCGACCAGCGCGAGCACCTCGTCGGCGTTGCGCCCCTGCATCACCACGGTATTCAGCTTGATCCGCTCGAAGCCGGCGGCGCGGGCCGCCTCGATGCCGTCGAGCACCCGCGCCAGCTCGCCGGTGCGGGTGATGGCGCGAAAGCGCGCCGGGTCCAGGCTGTCCAGGCTGATGTTAAGGCGCTTCACCCCAGCCTCGGCCAGCGGCCGGGCCAGCCTGGCCAGCTGCGCGCCGTTGGTGGTCATCACCAGCTCGCGCAGGCCGGGCAACGCGGCGATACGCTCGCACAGGCCGAGGATGTCGCGGCGCACCAGCGGCTCGCCGCCGGTGAGGCGGATCTTCTTCACCCCGCGGCCGACGAACAGCCGGGCCGCGCGGTACAGCTCCTCGAGGCCGAGGATCTGCTGGCGCGGCAGAAAGCGCATGTCCTCGGCCATGCAGTAGACGCAGCGGAAGTCGCAGCGGTCGGTCACCGACAGCCGCAGGTAGTCGATGGTGCGTCCGAAGCCGTCCTGCAATGCATTGGCCATGGGGATTCTCGTCAAAAGTATGCGGTGAACTCGCAGGGTGGATAACGGCGTAGCCTTATTCACCCTACGCCTCGCCCCCTGCTCAGCCCGGAAAGAGGAACGGATTGAGGCTGCTGCGGAAGAAGCCCTGGCGCTCCACCTCGGCGTCCAGCGCCAGGGAGGCCAGGTCGTCGGCGATCACCTCCAGCTGCGGGTCGCGGTCCTCGTGGAGGACCTTGAGGTAGCTGTTGCAGTCGCCGCAGCTTTCCGCGCGGATCGCCGCCTGCTCGCTGTCCAGCGACCAGTAGTCGAGCCGGCCGCCCTCCTCGCAGTGGCTGCACTTGGTGCGCACCATGTGCCAGCGGCTCTCGCACAGCCCGCACTGCAGGTAGCGCAGGCCGCTCTGGGCGCCGCCGCGGATCACGCTGGCCACCGGCGCGCCACCGCACACCGGGCAACACTGGCGACCCTCGCCGACCCGGGCCTCGCCGCTGGCCGGCAACTGCGCGGCCAGTTGCGTCCAGTACAGCGACAGCGCGGCCCAGAGGAAGGGCGCGCGGTCGCTGCCGACCACCAGGTAGTCGCCGGCCAGCAGGGCGTCGGCCAGCTTCTCCAGGGCGATCCCGTCGCAGCTGCGCAGCCCGGCGAGGGTCTGTGCCACGGCCGGATTCGCCGCGGCCGGCAGGCGCTCGAACAGTGCCTGCAGCAGTTCGCGCCAGTGCCGCTCGCGCGGCAGGCGGGTGGCCTCCAGCGGCGGCAGCGACCCGCCGAGACGGGCGGGCAGCGTGGCGGCCAGCGCTGCGGGCAGCGGCAGCGCCTCGGCAACCTGCTGCTGCGCCTCGGCGATGCCGGCGGCGAAGCGCAGGTAGTCGGCCATCGGGTGGCCCTCGGCGAGCTGGCGCAGGCGCGCGGCGCGGCGCCCGTAGCGGTTTTTCAGGTCGGGCAGGATCAGCGGCACGATGGCGCCGACGCCACCGCTCGGCTGCTCGTCGGAAACCAGGCGGATGCTGTTCATTCGCCGCCCTCGCCCCTGGCCGGCTTGCTGGAGATCTGCCGGTACCAGCGGTCGTGGTGGCTTTTGGCCCAGCGGCGCGAGACGTAGCCGGTGACCATCCCGGAAATCGAACCCTTGACCCAGAAGGCCAGGTAGGCGTGGCCGAGGATCAGCAGGATCAGCGCGATGCCGGCGGCGGCGTGCAGGAACAGGCCGAGGCGGATCAGCGGGATGGGGACGGCCGGGGCGAAGTACGGCCGCCAGATCGCCAGGCCGCTGAGCAGCAGCACGCCGATCAGGCTCATGATCCCCCAGAACAGGATCTTCTGGCCGGCGTTGTACTTGCCGATCTGCAGGGGCTTGTCGTGGTTGCCGAGCAGCACGTCCTTGAGGTTGGCGAACCAGGCGAGGTCCTCGCGCTCCGGCAGGTTGTACTTGACGAAGCGGATGAACAGGTAGACCAGGGCGAGAAACACCGCGACGCCGAGGAAAGGGTGCAGGATGCGCGCCATCTGCGGCGTGCCGAGCACCGCGCCGAGCCCGCCGAGGGTCGGGAAGAACCACGACAGCCCGGAGAGCGCGGCGAGGAAGAAGCAGATCACCATCACCCAGTGACAGGCGCGCTCGGGGAAGCGGGTGCGCAGGATCATGTCGCGCTTGTTCATGTCTCGGTCTCCTCATGCTCGTCGACCTGGTTCGGGCCGACGCCGACGTAGTGGAACAGGGTACCGGCCAGGGTGGCGAAGAAGGCCACGGCGGCGACCGGCTTCATCCAGCCCTTCCAGCCGTGGATCGCGCTGCTGATGCGCGGGTCTTTGGGCAGGTTGTGGTACAGCTCGGGCCGGTCGGCGTGGTGCAGCACGTACATCACGTGGGTGCCGCCGACGCCCTGCGGGTCGTAGAGGCCGGCGTTGGCGTAGCCGCGGCCGTGCAGCTCCTCGACGCGCTGGCCGGCCAGGTGCTGCATGTCGGCCTTGCTGCCGAAGCTGATCGCCCCGGTCGGGCAGGTCTTGGCGCAGGCCGGCTCCTGGCCCACCGCCACGCGGTCGGAACACAGGGTGCACTTGTAGGCCTTGTTGTCCTCCTGACTGATCCGCGGCACGTTGAACGGGCAGCCGGCGACGCAGTAGCCGCAGCCGATGCAGTGCTCGGACTGGAAGTCGACGATGCCGTTGGCGTACTGGACGATGGCGCCCGGGCTCGGGCAGGCCTTGAGGCAGCCGGGATCGCTGCAGTGCATGCAGCCGTCCTTGCGGATCAGCCATTCCAGCCGGCCGTTCTCCTGCTGCACCTCGTCGAAGCGCATCACCGTCCAGCTCTTGGCGCTGAGGTCGATGGGGTTGTCGTAGACGCCGACATTCTGGCCGACCTCGTCGCGCAGGTCGTTCCACTCCGAGCAGGCGACCTGGCAGGCCTTGCAGCCGATGCAGATGCTCACGTCGATCAGCTTGGCGACTTCCGCCTGGTGGTCGCGGACCTGGGTCGGCGGGGTCAGGGCGCTGGTCGCCGAGCGCTTGAGGATGTCTTGGGATTGCATGGACATGGAAAGCCCTCCATCAGACCTTTTCAATGTTCACGAGGAAGGCCTTGTACTCCGGCGTCTGCGAGTTGGCGTCGCCAACCGCGGGCGTCAGGGTGTTGGCCAGAAAGCCCTTGCGGGTGGTGCCCGTAAAGCCCCAGTGACAGGGGATGCCGACGGTGTCGACCGGCTGGCCGTCGATCTCCAGGGTGGCGATGCGCTTGGTCACCACCGCCTTGGCCTTGATGAAGCCGCGCATCGAGGTGACCTTGACGGTGTCGCCGGCGCGAATGCCCTTCTGCGCCGCCAGCTGCTCGCCGATCTCGACGAACTGCTCGGGCTGGACGATGGCGTTGAGCCGCGAGGCCTTGGTCCAGTGGCGGAACATCTCGGTGATCGAGTAGGTGGTGGCGACGTAGGGGAAGTCCGCCGCGGTGCCCATGCGCTGGCGGTCGTTGTCGAACAGCCGGGTGGTCGGGTTGAAGGTGACCTTCGGGTGCAGCGGGTTTTCCGCCAGCGGCGACTCGATCGGCTCGTAGTGTTCGGGGAAGGGCCCGTCGCCCAGCGCGCCGGCCGCGAACAGCCGGCCGAGGCCCTCGGGCAGCATGATGAACGGGTTGGCCTCGCTGCCCGGCGCGACGGTGGCGGCGAAGTCGGCGACGTCGATGCCGCTCCAGCGCTGGCCGTTCCACTCGATCAGCTTGCGTTTCGGGTCCCAGGGCTTGCCCTGCGGGTCGACCGAGGCGCGGTTGTAGAGGATGCGGCGGTTCTGCGGCCAGCACCAGGCCCAGCCCGGCGTGCTGCCGAGGCCCTGGCCGTCGCTGGCGTTGTCGCGCCGCGCCATCTGGTTGCCGGCCTCGGTCCAGGAGCCGGCGAAGACCCAGCAGAAGCTGGCGGTGCTGCCGTCGGCGCGCAGCAGGGAGAAGTCGCGCAACAGCTCACCCTTTTTCGCCAGCAGGTTGCCCTGCGGGTCGTAGAGGTCGGCCAGGGCGTAGCCGTTGGCCTCCCGGGCGACCTCCTCGGGCGCAGGGTCCTCCGGATCGCTGTAGTTCCAGGCCATGTTGAGCAGCGGCGCGGGGTTGGCGCCGCCCTCCTGCGCGTACAGCTCGCGCAGCCTGAGGAACAGGTGGCCGAGGATCTTGCCGTCGTGCCAGGCCTCGGCCGGCGGCGCCGCACCCGCCCAGTGCCACTGCAGCCAGCGCCCGGAGTTGGTGATCGAGCCGTTCTCCTCGGCGAAGCAGGACGACGGCAGGCGGAACACCTCGGTCTGGATCTCGGCCGGGTTCACGTCGTTGGCTTCGCCGTGGTTCTGCCAGAAGTTCGAGCTTTCGGTGACCAGCGGGTCGATCACCACCAGGTACTTGAGCCTGGACAGGGCGGCGACCGCCTTGTTCTTGTCCGGGAAGGCGGCGATCGGGTTGAAGCCCTGGGCGATGTAGCCGTTGACCTTGCCCTCGTACATCAGCTCCATATAGCGCAGCACGTCGTACTCGACGTCCCACTTGGGCAGCCAGTCGAAGCCCCAGTCGTTGTCCCTGGTCGCCTTGTCGCCCCAGACGCTCTTCATCAGGCTGACGAAGAACTTCTCGGTGTTCTGCCAGTAGTTCACCTGGCCGGGCAGCAGCGCCTTGGGCGTGCTCTGCGCGAGGTAGGTGGCCAGGTCGGGCTGGCGTTCCGAGGGCAGGTTCAGGTAGCCCGGCATGCGCACCGAGAGCAGGCCGAGGTCGGTGTAGCCCTGGATGTTCGAGTGGCCGCGCAGGGCGTTGATGCCGCCGCCGGGCATGCCGATGTTGCCGAGCAACAGCTGGATCATCGCCGCGCCGCGGATGATCTGCACGCCGCTGGTGTGGTGGGTCCAGCCGAGGGCGTAGAGGAAGGTCGCGGTCTTGTCCGGCGCGCTGGTGTCGCCGAGCAGCCGGCAGATCTCCAGGAAGTCCTCCTTCGGCGTGCCGCACAGGCGCGTGACCATCTCCGGGGTGTAGCGGCTGACGTGCTGCTTCAGCAGGTTCCACACGCAGCGCGGATGGCTGAGCGTGAGGTCGCGCTTGGCGTGGCCGTTCTCGTCGAGCTGGTAGGCCCAGGAGCTGCGGTCGTACTGCTTCTTCGCCTCGTCGTAGCCGCTGAACAGGCCCTCGTCGAAGGCGAAGTCGTCGCGCACCAGCAGGCTCGCGTTGGTATAGGCGCGCACGTACTCGTGCTGGATCCTGTCGTGGGCGATCAGGTAGTTGACCACCCCCATCAGGAAGGTCACGTCGGAGCCGGCGCGGATCGGCGCGTAGAGGTCGGCGACCGCGGCGCTGCGGTTGAAGCGTGGGTCGACCACGATCAGCTTGGCGCCGTTGCGGATCTTCGCCTCGATGGCCCACTTGAAGCCCACCGGGTGGGCCTCGGCGGGGTTGCCGCCCATCACCAGCACGACGTTGGCGTTCTTGATGTCCACCCAGTTGTTGGTCATCGCGCCGCGCCCGAAGCTGGGCGCCAGGGCGGCCACGGTCGGGCCGTGGCAGAGCCGCGCCTGGCAGTCCATGCCGAGGATGCCGAGGGCGCGGGTGAAGCGCCAGTCGAGGGCGCCGGTCTCGTTGCTGGCCGCCGAGGAGCAGAGCATGCCGGTGGTCAGCCAGCGGTTCACGGTGAGCCCGGCGGCGTTCTTCTCGACGAAGTTGGCGTCGCGGTCGTCCTTCATCCGCCGGGCGATGCGCGCGATGGCCTCCTCCCAGCTGATCCGCTGCCACTTATCCGAACCCGGCGCGCGGTATTCGGGGTACTGCAGGCGCTGCTCGCTGTGGATGAAGTCGACCAGACCGGCGCCCTTCGGGCACAGCGAGCCGCGGCTGACCGGATGGTCCGGGTCGCCCTCGATGTGGAAGATCCGCGGCTTGGCGTTCTTCGCGCCGTCGCCGAGGCTGTACATCAGCACCCCGCAGCCCACCGAGCAGTAGGTGCAGTTGTTGCGGGTCTCCTTGGCGCGCAGCAGCTTGTACTGGCGCGTCTGGCTGGCGAGGGCCACAGCGGGGGCGAAGCCGAGGGTGGCGGCGGTGGCGCCGGCCACCCCGACGGTACAGAGCTTGAAGAACTGTCTTCTGCCGAGTTCCATGACGATCTCCTGAAAAGAGGGACGAGTGCGGCCCGCGCTTCGCGGCGGGAAACGCTCGGGCTTTCGATGGGGGACTGCCGGGTCCGCCGGCGGCGGGACGGGCCTTACGGGGCGCGCGGTACCGGGCTGTAGACCCGCGCCGCGCTGTGGTGCGGCAGGTGGATCAGGTTGAGGCGGTGGCGGCGCGCCCAGTCCACGGTCAGCGCGGTGGGCGCCGACAGCCCGACCAGGGTGCCGATGCCGGCGCGCACCGCCTTGTGCAGCAACTCGACGCTGCAGCGGCTGGTGACCACGGCGAAGCCGCGGCCGGGCTCCAGGCGTTCGTGCGCGAGGGCGCCGATCAGCTTGTCGAGGGCGTTGTGGCGGCCGATGTCCTCGCGGCACAGGCGGATCCCGCCGTCCCCGTCGACGAACAGCGCGGCATGCAGGGCGCCGCTCTGGCGGGCCAGGCGCTGCTCGGCGGCGATGCGCTCGCGCAGATCCTCAAGGTGTTCGGCCGGCGGCAGCGGCACCGGCTCGAGCGCCGCCAGCTGCGGCAGCGCCTGTTCCAGCGCCTCCACCCCGCAAATGCCGCAGCCGCTGCTGCCGGCCAGCTGGCGGCGCTGCCGCTTGAGCTGCCAGAAGGCGCGGCTGGCGATCTCCACTTCGGCCCGCCAGGCCTCGGCGCCTTCGACGAGCCGCAGGTCGTAGACTTCATCGGCACTATCGATGATGCCGGCGGTCAGCGTGAAACCCCGGACGAAGTCCTCCAGCCCCTCCGGCGTGACCATCATCACCGCATGGTTGAGGCCGTTGTAGCTGATCGCCAGCGCGCACTCCGCCGCCAGAGGCACCTCGGAAACCTGTGCCGGAAGGCCGATCTCGGCATAGTGGTAGACACCCGTGACGGCCGGGGGAGGCTCCTGGGCAGGGGGACTGGCGTGATGCGGCATGGCGGCGCGCTCGGCGATGAATTGACACAAGTCAAGTTTATTCTCGGCCCCGCGGGCCCGACCAATCGCTATTGCCGATTCATTGATCGACAGCATCTATCAACCCGACCGCCACATGCGGCATCCTGCCGCGCAGGCCGCGCCGCTCCGCTGTTCCCTCCCCCGGCGCTAGCGACCGCCGCCTCCGAGCCGCCGCACGCGCCTTAGCCTTTGGTCTAGCCCTGCTCGCGCCGTTAAATGCATAAAACTCATATAAACATAGAATTATTATTCACTTAATGAATTAAAAGCGGAGCGCTAGCATCCCTCCCCAGCATGGACACTCACTGAGAGGGAACACCGATGTCGCAACACTCGGGCGGCCTGTCGCGCCGCCGCTTTCTCGCCGGCTGCGCCGGTGCCCTGGCCCTGGCGCCCCTCCTCGGCCACGGCCTGCGCGCCGAGGCGGCCGCACCGGGCCGGCTGCGCGTCGCCCAGTACAAGGGCGGCGACAAGCTGCTGCTGGAGGCCGCCGGCCTCGCCGACACGCCCTACCCCATCGACTGGGCGGAATTCGCCTCGGGCAACCTGATGGTCGAGGCGATGAACGGCGGCTCGCTCGACCTCGCCTACGGCAGCGAGATCCCGCCGCTGTTCGGCTTCATCAAGGGCGCGCGCATCCGCGTGGTCGGAGTGATCAAGGGCGACGTCAACGAGCAGACGGTGCTGGTGCCCAAGGACTCGCCGATCCGGTCGATCGCCGACCTCAAGGGCAAGCGCGTCGGCTACGTGCGCGCCACCACCACCCAGTACTACCTGACCAAGATGCTCGCCGAGGTCGGCCTGAGCTTCGCCGACATCGAGGCGATCAACCTCACGGTGCCCGACGGCGCCGCCGCCTTTCGTACCGGCCAGCTCGACGCCTGGGCGATCTACGGCTACTCGGTGCCGCTGGCGCAGAGCAACGCCGGCGCCCGGGTGCTGAAGCGCGCCAACGGCTACCTGTCGGGCAACTATCTGTTCTTCGCCTCCCCCGAGGCCATCGCCGATGCGCCGCGCCACGCGGCGATCGCCGACTTCTTCGTGCGCCTGCAGAAGGCCTTCGCCTGGCGCCAGGCCAACCCCGAACGCTACGCCGCGGCGCTCGCCGCGGAAATCGGCGTGCCGCTCGAGGCGGTGCTCGCTCTGCTGCGCAACGAAAGCCAGGTGCGCCGCCTGGTACCGGTGGACGACGCGGCGATCCGCAGCCAGCAGGACGTGGCCGACACCTTCCTCAAGGCCGGGGTGATCGAGCGGCCGGTGGACGTGCGGCCGCTGTGGGATGGAAGCTTTGCGGCCGCGCTAGCGGGTTGAGCCGGCGCCCGGCCCCGCCGTGCGCCGGTGGCGGGGTCAGGCCTGGGGGATCGACAGGCAGCCGAGCAGGGTGCGCAGCACCGGCACCGGCTCGCCGTAGCGCTCGGCGATGGCGATCGGCGCGGCGAGCAGGGCCTCGGTCTCCAGGCGGCGCCCGGCGAGGCGGTCCTGGAGCATCGAGGTGCGCGTGCCCCCGACCAGCTCGGCGCGCCGCACGCGGGCCTCGGGGGTCATGCTCAGGGGGTGGCCGTCGCGCTCGGCGAGGCGGACGATTTCCGCCATGCCGGCGAGCAGCACCTCGCGGGTGCGCGGGGTGCTGGCCAATTCGCCGACCGTCGCCCCGGTGATCGCGCTCAGCGGGTTGAGGGTGGCGTTGTTCATCAGCTTGGTCCACACCTCGCGGCGGATCTGCGCCGAGCTTTCCGCCGGAATCCCGGCCGCCTGCCAGGCCGCCACCAGGGCCTCCAGCGGCGCATCCGGGGCTCCGTTCACCCGCGCGCAGATGTAGCGGTCGCTGCCGGTGCGGCGTACCCGGATGCGGCCGGGCGCGGTGCGCTCCACCGCATGCTGGACGACCACCGCCACGCTGCGCGCCAGCGGCGGCGCGCCGGCGATCTCGCCGTCGCGGTGCGACCACCACCAGGGGATGCCGTTCTGCAGGAAGAGGTATTCGGTGGCACCGTCGCCGAGCGCCGCCAGGCGGGGCAGCAGCTCGCCCAGATCGTGCGACTTCACCGCGACGATGACCTGGGCGAAAGGTCCGCGCAGTTCGTCGAGCGGCACATAGCGCACCGCGGGTGCCTGCCAGGCCTCGTCGCCCTCGGCCGCGACCCCGGCCTCCTGGGCGCGTGCGCCGCTGCGCTGCGCCACCGTCACCGCCCACCCCGCCAGGCTCAGGCGGCCGGCGAGGTAGAGGCCAAGACTGCCGCCGCCGATGACGGCGATGGGTTGTCCAGTCGACATAGATGTTCTCCTTGGGAATGAACCGGCCGGCGAAGGCCGGGAAGGTTCGTCTGCCGGCCGCGAACCCCCTGGGGAGAGAGCCGCCGCCAGGCTCAGAAGGGGGCGAAGGCTTCGACCGGAATGCGCAGGGGAATCTGCTCGCGCAACCGCGGCAACAGCGTGCGGCCGAACTCCAGGGCGTCGCCGAGGGGATCGAAACCGCGCACCAGAAAGCTCTCGACGCCCAGCCGGTGGTAGGCGGCGAAGGCTTCGCCAACCTGCTCCGGGGTTCCCACCAGGGTCGCGGAGTCGCCGTCCAGGCCGCTCCACAGGCAGTCGTCGAACACCTGGCCGCGCGAGGCGAAGGCCAGGAGCCGCTCGGCACGCGTCCAGGCCTCGGCCTCGCTGGCGCCGAGGATCACCCGCAGCGAGAGGCCGAAGCGCACCGCGCCAGCGCGCCCCGCACGCGCGGCCGCGGCACGCACCGTACCGATCCGCACGGCGACGCTGGCGAGCGGCTCGCCGGCCATCAGGTAGCAGTCGGCATGCCGGGCGGCCAGCCGCGCCGCGGCCGGCGAGGCGCCGCCGCAATGGATCGGCAGACGTCCCTGCAGGGGCCGCAGCGGGGCGAGGTGGCCCTTCACCCGGTAGTGGCGGCCGTCGAAATCGAAGGGCCTGGCACTGCTCCAGGCACGCGCGAGGACCTCCAGATACTCGTCGCTGCGCGCATGCCACTCGCCGCGCTCGAGAAAATCGCCGTCGCGCTGCGGCTCGCCGTCGTCGACCAGGCGCAGCGCCAGGCGGCCGTCGCAGAAGTGATCGAGGGTGGCGAACTGGCGCGCCGCCTCGGTCGGTGCGAGCAGTCCCGGCCGGTGCGCCACCAGCAGGCCGAGCCGGCGGGTCTGCTGGGCGACGTGGGCGGCCACCTGCAGGCCGTCCGGGGCCGCGCCGTGCCAGCCGATCAGCGCCCGGTCGAAGCCGCCATGCTCCAGGGCGCGGGCGCAGGCGCCGAGATAGGCCTTGTCCAGCGGCACGGCGCCGGGCGGCAGGGGTTCGCGGGTCTCCCACGCGGGGAGGACGCCGATGAATTCGACGCGGCTGGCGCTGAACATGCTGCGGCTCCGGAGGCTGGATGGTCGGTCGGGGTTCCGGAAGGGAGCCTACCGAGCCGGCTCTTTAATATCCAAAACCCATTATTCATATGGTTATAAAGATCCGTGAGTTCTAAGATCCCGCTCAGGCCCTTTTGGCCAGCGCGACCCGGCGCGGTATTTTTCTACGCTGAGTGGAGGCCGGCGCCCGCAGGCATCGCCGTCGCGGCCGCCGGCATGGCGTCCCTCAGTCCCTCCACCGATAGGCACGCGCCCCATGAGCCCCATTTACGAGCCCCACCACACGCCCCCCATCCCCGTCGGCCGGTTCGTTCTGCGCATGGTTGCGCACATGTGCGTGGCGCTGGTGGTGATCGCGATCTCGCTGCTGCTCGGCATGCTCGGTTACCGGCACTACGAGCAGATGTCGTGGACCGATGCGTTCGTGAACTCGGCGATGCTGCTCGGCGGCATGGGGCCGGTCAAGACCGCCGACCTGAGCGAGCCGGGGAAGCTCTTCGCGGGACTGTATGCGCTGTATGCCGGACTGGTCTTCATCGCGGTGATGAGCATCATGCTGGCGCCGGTGGTGCACCGGGTGCTTCACCGCTTCCACTGGGAGGAGGAAGAGCCGCGCTGACCCGGCGGCCGGCCCCCTCGCTGGCTTTATAGTAGGCGGCGGCGCGCCCCTCAGCGCGGCGGGCGGAAGAACGCCTTCGCCTCGCGGAAGCAGGCCTCCGCCAGCGGCGAGCGCGGGGCGGCACGGCGGATGATCAGGCCCAGCGGGGCGAGGGTGCGGGCGTCCTCGATGGGGATCAGCCGCAGGTGCTCGGACTCCCCCTCGAAACCGCCCTCCAGCGGGACGATGCCGCAACACAGGCCGGCGCCGACCGCGCGCACCAGCAGGTAGACGGCGTCGGTCTCCAGGCGCAGGTTGGGAGTCAGGCCGTGGCGGCGAAAGCCGTGGTCGATCGACTGGCGAAAGTGCATGCCGGTCGACAAGAGCCCCAGCGGCAGCTCGGCCAGCGCCGCCCAGCCCAGCACCGGCGCGGCGAAGCCGAAGCGCCGCGGGTCGTGCAGCAGGCCCATGTGGACCTCGGTCAGCGGATAGGCGTCGAACAGCACGCGGTCGAGGCGTTCGAGGTAGGAAATCCCCAGGTCGAGCTGGTTGCGCCCGAGCTGTTCGAAGATCTGCTCGCTGCTCAGTACCGAAACCATGAAGCGCAGGCTCGGGTGCAGCTCGGCGAACAGCCCGACCAGGTTCATCGGGTCGAAGCCGGCCAACGGCACCACGCCCAGGCGCAGGGTGCCGACCAGCTGGCCGCGGCAGGCGGCGGCCTCGGCGTGCAGCCCCTCCTCCGCCGCCAGCAGGGTGCGCGCCCAGGCCAGCACGCGCAGGCCGGCTTCGGTGAACCCCTCGAAGCGGTGGCTGCGGCGGATCAGCTCCAGTCCCAGCTCCTCCTCGAGGTCGCGGATGCGCATCGACAGGGTCGGCTGGGTCACGTGGCAGCGCACGGCGGCCTGGCCGAAGTGCCGGGTCCGTTCGAGGGCGACGAGGAATTTGAGCTGCTTGATGTCCACGCGGCGGCCTGTGCCAGAGAAACTAAGCGCCAGCTTGCCGGCAATCGTCCCGGGAGAAAAGCACGGAGGGCCGGGGGCTTGCACGATTCCTGCAGGGATTCCTGCCCGAAAGCCGCCAGCCGCGGGCCGATTATCCATTCCCGCCGCCTTGGGAAATAATGGATGACAGGCCCCTCCCCATCCGTCGAGCGCATCGCCATGCAACTGCCGTCCTTCCTCCGCCGCCCGCGCTGGCGCAACCTGGCGCTGCTCGCCCTCGCGCTGGCGCCGCTGCTCTGGCCGCTGCACCAGCTCGCCGAGCGCTATTACCTGAGCGAACTCTTGCAGCAGAACCGCCAGACCCTCGACCTCTACGTCGCCAACCTGCTCGGCACCCTGCGCCGCTACGAGGTGCTGCCGCAGATCCTCGGCGACCTGCCGGCGCTGCACAACGTCCTGCGCCAGCCCCAGCAGGCCGAGGCGGTGGCCGAGGCCAACCGGCTGCTGCAGAAGATCCGCGAGCGCACCGGCGCCGACTCCCTGTACCTGATGGATGCCAGCGGCCTCGCCCTGGCCGCCTCCAACTGGGACCAGCCGGACAGCTTCATCGGTCGCAACTTCGCCTTCCGGCCCTACTTCAGCGAGGCCATGGCCGGCCGCCAGGGGCAGTTCTTCGGCCTCGGCACCACCTCCGGCAAACGCGGCTACTACTTCGCCGCGGCGGTCCGCGACGGCGGAGAGAACCTCGGCGTGCTGGTCATCAAGGTCGACCTGGACCACACCGAGCAGCTCTGGGGCAACACCCCGGAGCGCCTCCTGACCACCGACCGGCACGGCGTGGTGATCCTCACCTCCCAGTCCGACTGGCGCTTTCGCGCCACCCGGCCGCTGGACGCCAACGAACTCGCCGAGATCGCCGCCAAACTGCCCTACCCCACCCGCAACCCGCAGCCCCTGCAACTGAATCCCAAGGACTGGCTGATCCAGCAGCACCGCATCGAGGAAACCGGCTGGACGGTGCAGATCCTCGCCCCGCGCAGCCTGCTCGAGCGCCCGGTGCGCGCCGTGCTGATCAGCGGCGGCGCGGTGCTGCTGGTGCTGATGCTGCTGCTCGGCCTGCTGCTGCAGCGCCGTCGCCACTACCTGGAACGCATCGCCCTGGACAGCCGCACCCGCCAGGAGCTGGAGCGCCGCGTGCAGGAGCGCACCCAGGACCTCGAAGACCTCAACCAGCGCCTCAAACAGGAGGTGCTGGAGCGCGAGCAGGCCCAGCAGGAGCTGGTCCACGCCCAGGACGACCTGGTCCAGGCCGGCAAGCTCTCGGCCCTCGGCACCATGTCGGCGAGCATCAGCCACGAACTCAGCCAGCCGCTGGCGGCGATTCGCAGCTACGCCGACAACGCCGGCGTGCTGCTCGACCACCAGCGCTACCCCGAGGCCCGCGACAACCTGCAGCTGATCAGCCAGCTGACCAAGCGCATGGCCTCGATCATCGCCCACCTCAAGGCCTTCGCCCGCCGCGACCGCCAGGCCCCGGAAAGCGTCGCCCTGCAACCGGCGCTGGAGGACGCCCTGGCCCTGCTCGCCAACCGCCGGCGCAGCCTGGAGGTAGAACTGATCCGCGACCTGCCGGACGCCACTCTCTGGGTGCAGGCCGGCGAGACGCGCCTGCGCCAGGTACTCGGCAACCTGCTGGCCAACGCCCTCGACTCGCTGGCCGACCGGGCGCCGCCGCGCCGCCTGTGGCTGAGCGCACAGACCCTGGACGACCGGCGGATCGCCCTGACCCTGCGCGACAACGGCCCGGGCTTTTCCGCCGAGGCCCTGGAGCGCGCCCGCGAACCCTTCTACACCACCAAGACCACCGCCCGCGGCCTGGGCCTGGGCCTCGCCATCTGCGACAGCCTGGTCAACGCCCTGGGCGGCGAGCTGCTGCTCGCCAACCAGCCGGGCGGCGGCGCGCTGGTCACCCTCAACCTGCTGCCGGCCACCAGCGCCGTCAGCGCCCAGACCGTGGAGGACTACCCATGACCGTCGATGCCGCCCCCCAGGTGCTGCTGGTCGACGACGATCCGCACCTGCGCCAGGCGCTCAGCCAGACCCTCGACCTCGCCGGCCTCAAGGTCTGCGCCCTGGCCGACGCCCGCGGCCTGGCCGAGCGCCTCGACCGCGACTGGCCGGGGGTGGTGGTCAGCGATATCCGCATGCCCGGCATCGACGGCCTCGAACTGCTCAAGCAGCTCAAGGCGCTGGATGCCGAGCTGCCGGTGCTGCTGATCACCGGCCACGGCGACGTGCCGCTGGCGGTGCAGGCGATGCGCGCCGGCGCCTACGACTTCCTGGAAAAGCCCTTCGCCAGCGAGGACCTGCTCGACAGCGTGCGCCGCGCCCTCGACCTGCGCCGCCTGGTGCTGGACAACCGCAGCCTGCGCCTGGCGCTGGCCGACCGCCAAGCACTGGCCACCCGCCTGCTCGGCCAGTCGCCGGCCATCGCCCGCCTGCGCGAGCAGATCGGCGCCCTGGCGGCGACCAGCGCCGACGTGCTGATCCTCGGCGAGACCGGCAGCGGCAAGGAGGTGGTGGCGCGCGCCCTGCACGACCTGTCGAGCCGCCGCGACGGCCCCTTCGTGGCGATCAACGCCGGCGCCCTCGCCGAGTCGGTGGTCGAGAGCGAGCTGTTCGGCCACGAGGCCGGTGCCTTCACCGGCGCGCAGAAGCGCCGCATCGGCAAGTTCGAGTTCGCCAACGGCGGCACCCTGTTCCTCGACGAGATCGAGAGCATGAGCCTCGACGTGCAGGTCAAGCTGCTGCGCCTGTTGCAGGAGCGGGCGGTCGAGCGGGTCGGCTCGAACCAGCTGATCCCGCTGGACATCCGGGTCGTCGCGGCGACCAAGGAGGACCTGCGCCAGGCCGCCGACCAGGGCCGCTTCCGCGCCGACCTCTACTACCGGCTGAACGTCGCGCCGTTGCGCATCCCGCCGCTGCGCGAGCGCGGCGAGGACGTCCTGCTGCTGTTCCAGCACTACGCCGACGCCGCCGCCGCCCGCCACGGCCTGGCGCCGCGCGGCCTGCAGCCGGAGCAGCGCGCCCAGCTGATGCTGCACCCCTGGCCGGGCAACGTGCGCGAGCTGCAAAACGCCGCCGAGCGCTTCGCCCTCGGCCTGGAACTGGGCCTCGGGCCGTCGCCGGGCGAAGCCGCGGCGACGGTGGAACAGCCGCTCGCCGGCGGCCGGCTCACCGAGCAGGTGGAAGCCTTCGAGCGCGCGCTGATCGCCGCCGAACTGGGCCGCCCCCACGGTTCCCTGCGCAGCCTCGCCGAGGCCCTCGGCGTGCCGCGCAAGACCCTCCACGACAAGCTGCGCAAGCACGGGCTGAGTTTCGCCGACGGCGCAAATCCGCCGGACGATGCCGCCTGAACGGCGGCTTTCCGCCATGCTCCGTGCCGCAAGACCCGGCCAGAACGGGGCGGCGCCGTCGGCCGGCGCGCCCCGGAAACACGGGACGCCGCCGGCGCGCCCGAACACCCTGCCGGTCGACAGCCGAACGGCATGTTTAACATTTGCCCAACACCGAGCCGTCCCCCCACAATGCAGGGCCTTTTTCCTGCTTTGAGGTGAGCAACATGCGTAAGACGCTTTCCATCCTGACCCTCGGTCTCTTCTGCGCCCACGGCGCCATGGCCGCCGACGGCACCACCCAGAGCGCCGTCGGCGGCGGTGTCGGCGGTGCCCTGGGCAACGTCCTCGGCCAGAGCATGGGCGGCAGCGCCGGTGCGGCGGCGGTCGGTGCCGGCCTCGGCGGCGCGGCCGGCGGTGCCGTCGCCGCCAAGGACGGTAAAAAGACCAAGGCGGCCATCGGCGGCGGCCTCGGCGCCGCGGGCGGCTCGCTGCTCGGCAACACGCTCGGCGGCAGCGCCGGCGCGGCCATCGGCGCCGGCCTGGGCGGCGCGGCCGGCGGTGCCATCGCCAACGACATGGGCAACGGCAAGAAGCACAAGCACAAGCACCACGACGACTGATCGCCGCAGACGCACCACGGGGGCCCGCGCACCGCGGGCCTTCCGGCGGCGGCCCCTACGCGCCGGCCGGCTGCCGCTAGACGTAGAAGATTCCCTCCAGGGTCCGGCGCATCACCGCGGCGTCGACATCGATGCCCGTCCAGTACTTGATGCCGATGACCCCCTGATTGACCAGCATGCCCAGCCCGTCGAGCACCCGGCAGCCGCGCGTCTCGGCGCTGCGGATCAGATGGGTTCGCGGCGGATTGTGGATGCCGTCGGCGATCACCATGTCGGGATGCAGCGACTCCACGTCCAGGTCGAGGCGCTGGTCGACGTTCGGATAGAGGCCGATGGAGGTGGCGTTGATCACGATGTCGGTATCGCGCGGTACCGCCACGGTGCCGTTCCACAGGCGCAGCTCGGCGCAGGTCGGGGTCTTCGCGTTCAGCAGGTCGACCAGCGTCCGGCCGCTGTCGCGGCTGCGGTTGACCACGGTGATGCTGCCCGCGCCGGCCAGCGCGAGTTCCACGCTCACCGCCCGCGCCGCGCCGCCCGCACCGAAGATCATGACCGACTTGCCGCGCGGATCGACGACCTCGCGCAGCGCCTGGACAAACCCCTTGCCGTCGGTGTTCTCGCCGATGAACGCCTCGCCGCGCCGGACGATGGTGTTGACCGCGCCGATGATCTCGGCCGACTGGCCGAGCCCGTCGAGGTGTTCGATGACCGCGACCTTGTGGGGAATCGAGCAGTTGAAGCCGGCCCAGCCCATGGCTTTCGCGCCCCGCACGGCATCGCCGAGAAACGGCGGCGCCACCTCGCAGTTGATATAGCGCCAGTCGAGCCCATGGTGGCGATAGGCGGCCTCGACCATCGCCACGGTCGGGTTCTCGGCGGCCGGCATCGCGAACGATCCGGTCAGCGTGCTCAGGAAGTTTGGCTCCATCATGATGCGTCCCCACAACAGTCGGTGATTCATGGATTGTGTTGGCAAACCGGCGGTGTCGCGGCCCGGCGGGCGATCCGGCCCGACCTCAAGCGCTCCGCACTAATTCACGATGAATGAATTATTAATCGAAGGCAAGCCTTCGACGCGCATGCGCCAGGGCGTGCGAACAGCGCGGGAAGGGGGTCGGAACAGGCTACCGGGGGGGCGGGACGCTTCGCGCGTCAGCCGGCCCCGGCGGACGCGAAGGCCTGCAGATCGAGCAGGAAGCGGGCCGACAGCGGCAGGCTCGCCGCGCCGAGCGAGCGGGCATGGGCACCGATGGTGCCCGCCTCGATCAGCGGCAGGCTGATGCCGTTGGCCGGAATGTCCACCAGATAGGCCCGGACCTTTTCCACCAGCAAGGCCCTGACCCGGGCAGGCATCCAGCCATCGACGAGACAGGCCTCGAAGTCGTAGACCGTCGCTGCCGCGGCGGACGCGGCGGCGATCGCCCGCGCCGCGGCGTCGGCCCAGGCCTCGACCAGCGCCGGCGGAAAATGCCACTCCGACGGCGTGTCCCACAGACGGTCGGACGCCTCGCCCGCGGCGCCGAGCATCCGCTCGAGCACCGACAGCGAGGCGATGTCGAGCAGGGTGGCCTGGCCGCCCCGCCCGTCCGGCACCTGCAGGGAGCCGATCGCCCCGGCATTGCCGGTTCGCCCGGGCACCAGACTGCCGTTCAGGACGATCCCGCCGCCGATGAAATAGCCGACATAGAAATACAGGAAATCCCGCGGCTTGCGCCCGTGCCCGAAGAGCAGCTCGGCGCCGCAGGCGGCCGTGGCGTCGTTCTGCACGTAGACCGGCAAGCCGGTCGCCGCGCCGATCTCGGCCCCGATATTGCGCTCGCGCCAGCCGATCAGCGCCTCCGCCGGAACGCCCAGGGTGCGCCACCACTCCCAGATCTGGAACGGCATGGCGATCCCCAGGCCGGCGATCCGGGCACGCTCTTCGGCGCCGATCTGGCTGAGCATGTCGGTGACCGCCGAGTCCGCGAAACGCACCACCGCATCGGGGGTCGGGTAGCGATGGCGTTCGGTCATCCGGGTGCGGATGCCGCCGAGAAAATCCACCAGCACCAGGTCGAGGCTGCGATGCCCGACCTTCAGGCCGAGGCTGAACGCCCCGTCCCGCGCCAGCCCGAGCGGCACCGACGGCTGGCCGATCCGGCCGCGCAGCGGCTGGCCGCGACAGATCAGCCCGTCGTCCTCCAGCGCGCGCATGATCACGGAAACCGTCTGCGCCGAAAGCCCGGTCATCCGGGTGAGTTCGGCCTTGCTCATCTCGCCCTGGCGGCGCAGCAGCGACAGCACCAGGCGTTCGTTGTGCGCCCGCACGCCGCGCAGGTTCGAGCCGCGCAGACCGCCCGGGCCGTCCTGCCCGACGCCTTCGGGAACGATCGTCATGCCGTTCAATCTGCGCCTTTCCTCCAACGTCGGGGGAGGCTTCGAATCAGCCTCGCCGTTTCCCGACCGGTTCCTCGACCGCTCGAACCGGCAGTCATCCCATGATCGCTCAAGACGCGTCCTCCCCATCGATTCGCGCAATGCATCGCGGGGCCGCATCCCCGACAAAACGGCGGTATTTCAGCAGATCGGGAAACCTTTTTCAGGCACTTTCGGACGGAAGCCCGTGGACCGCCGATCCGCCATCCTCACCAAACCTGAAAAAATCATTGACATGAATCGTTTCAGCAAGCATTTTTCCTCGCAATCCGACCACAAAGCGTCAGCTCCTTCTCGTTCGAGGAAGGGTCGGAAAACGGCACTTCAACAAAATAATTCACAAGAATTGAATTTCTGGAGACGCGGACATGCCGAGAGAATTCGTACACCGGGACAAGCTCCTGCCCTTCATCCTGCTGGTCTGCTGCTTCGCCGCCTGGGGCGTGGTCGGGACCATGACCGACCCGCTCGTACAGGTCTTCAGCACCGTCTTCAGCATGAGCACCCTGCAGGCCTCCCTGGTCCAGTTCGCCTACTACGGGGCCTATTTCCTGCTGGCCCTGCCGGCCGCCTTCATCAACCAGCGCTACTCCTACAAGACCGGCGTACTGGTCGGCCTGGGGCTGGCCATCGTCGGGGCGCTGCTCTTCTATCCCGCCAGCCTGGCGATGACCTACGGCCTCTTCCTGCTCGCGCTGTTCACCCTGGCCGGCGGACTGGCGATCCTGGAAACCTCGGCGAATCCCTTCGTCATCTCGATGGGACCCGAAGGCAACGCGACCCGCCGGCTGAACCTCGCGCAGGCCTTCAACCCGGTGGGCACCAACATCGGCGTCCTGCTGGCGGCCACCCTGATCCTGCCGAACCTGCATTCCGCCGGCTCCGCCGAGCGGGCCGCGATGAGCCAGGTGGACCTGCTCGCCATCCGTTCGGCGGAACTGCAGGCGGTGATGCTGCCCTACGTCGGCTTCGCCTTCGTCCTGCTGGCGATCTGGATCGGCATCGCCCTGACCCGCATGCCGGCCACGGAGAAAGCCCAGGCGAAGGAAGCGGAGTCGATCAACGGCGGGTTCGCCGCCACCTTCGAGCGGCTGATGCGCAACACGCATTACCGCTGGGGGGTCGTGGCGCTGTTCTTCTACATCGCGGCCCAGACCTGCACCTGGACCTTCACCATCCAGTACGCGCAGCAGGCCACCGGCGCCGACCACACCCAGGCCGGCTACTACCTGCAATACAGCATGATCGTCTTCCTCGTCGCGCGCTTCGTGGCGACCTGGGCGATGGGCTATATCCGTCCCTCGGTGCTGCTGGTGCTGCTCGGCCTGGCGGCCACCGGCCTGTGCTTCTATGCCGCCCTCAACCCCGGCCTTTCCGGCGTCTGGGCGCTGGTGGCGGTCTCCGCCTGCCTCTCGCTGATGTTCCCGACGATCTACGGCATTGCCCTGATGGGCCTGGGCGAGGATGCGAAGTTCGCCGCGGGCGGACTGGTCATGACGCTCTTGGGCGGCGCCCTGATGCCGATGGTCCAGGGCGCGGCGATCGACGCCTTCGGCGCGGCAGTCTCCTTTGTGGTGCCGGGCGTCTGCTTCGTGGCGGTCGTGGGATACGGTCTGTTCCACCTGAGCACCTCGAAGGCCGGCCTGTTCGATCTGCGCTCCACCGCCCGCGAGGTGGCCGAACTCGCCTGACGGCACGGCAACTTCCCGGCCGCACCGGAGCGGCCGGAATCGGACGGGCCGAGGGGGCAACCCCTCGGCCCGTCCGACTTTCCCCCGCCCCCCATTCGCAACGTGCCCTAGCGTACAGACCGCCTCCGACTTTGCGTACAGCATGAATGAACGCAGAGCCGAAACCTTGGCTTGGTTTGACGCTGCGCTCGATTGACCCCGCGGTTATTGCCAGGAGCTGAACATGAACTATGAAGAACGCGACACCTATGGCATGTACAAGGTCACCGCCGGCACTGCGACCGAGTCAAACTTGAGTTCGGGACCCGGACCCCGGTTGATGGGTGCAGACACTCTCATTGGAAATGACGTCTACAACCAGAAGGACGAAGATCTGGGTGACATCAAGGAGATCATGCTGGACGTGCACAGCGGTCGGGTGGCCTATGCCGTGCTGTCCTTCGGTGGCTTTCTCGGTATGGGCGAGAAGCTGTTTGCCGTGCCATGGAATGCATTGACGCTCGATACGGTGAATAAACGCTTCGTGCTGAGCGTCGACAAGGAGCGTCTCGCCGATGCGCCTGGATTCGACAAGGACAAGTGGCCTGATATGCAGGACCCGACCTGGAGTAATGAAATCCATGATTACTACGGCACGACGCCGAGTTCGAGCGCACCGTGATTCGCGTGCGACCCCACGCGGGGTTCGCCGCCGCCCGCGGCCAGGATCGCAAAGGCGGCCGAAAGCCGGCCCTGAACGAGCGGCAGGTGCGCGATCCCCAGACCTCGGTCGGCGATGTCGCGACTAAACGCTATGGCGTGTCGAGGATGACGCCGTATCGGGTCGAATCGTCGGTGTCGATGCTCGGGGAGTGCGGGCCAGTTGCATCGAGAGGCGTGGCAGGCCCGTAGCTATGGGGATCATGCCTGCAGCGGGAGCCTCTTCGCTGGTCGCTTCATGCGACGTAGAGCAGCATTGTCACGAAGGAATATTCCTTATGGCCAACTTGCCTGTCGATTACCCCGCAGCCTTACAGCAGTCCACCTCGGCCTCCGGCGTTTCCTGGGGCGCCATACTGGCTGGCGCAGCGGGGGCAGCCGCACTGTCACTGATCCTGACGTTGCTGGGCGCGGGCCTCGGATTTTCGGTCGCGTCGCCATGGGCAGGCCGGGGCATGAGTGCTGAAGGAATAAGCGTCTCGACCATTATCTGGCTCGCGCTTACTCAGATTCTTGCTTCTGGGTTGGGCGGCTACATCGCCGGTCGTCTACGGGTGAGATGGGCGAACATGCACGGCGACGAGGTGTATTTTCGCGATACGGCGCATGGCTTCCTTGCCTGGGCAGTGGCCACACTGGTGACGGCCGCCCTGCTGGTCAGCACGGTGAGCCACATTGTGAGTAGCGGCGTACAAGCCGGCGCCACTGTTGCGTCGGGCGCCGCCACTGCGGCGACCCAGGCGGCCGGTAGCATCGCGCGTGACACTAGCAGCCAGGATTATGGCTATTTCGTCGATAGCCTGTTCCGCGGCGATCGCCCTGTCAGCGATGACGCCGCCGCTCATACCGTGGTGGTGCGCATTTTTGCCAAAAGCTTGAGCAGCGGCGGGCAAATGACCGGCCAGGACCGCGCCTATCTGGCACAACTGATTTCCCAACGCACCGGCCTCAGCCAGGCAGAAGCCGAGCAACGGGTCGACCAGGTCTATGCACAAACCCGCCAAGCGGTGGAGGACGCCAAAGTCGCCGCGAAAAAAGCCGTCGACACCGCGACTACCATTGCCGCCTGGACCTCGCTCTGGATGTTCGTTGCGCTGCTATGCGGCGCCTTCTTCGCCAGCTTCGCCGCAACCTTCGGCGGGCGCCAACGGGATGCCGTGGTTTACCACGATGACCTGACGCGTCCCTCTGAAACGACCTATGTCGCTTCCACCACTCCACCCATTCGTAATTAGGAGAACAACGATGCGTTCGATACTGCTGTGGCTCCTCGGTGTTCCGATCCCGCTCATCATCCTGATCGCGTTGTTTTCGCACTGAACACCTAGTGTCTGAACACACCTAAATATGCGGATAAAGGCTGCGTAGCTTGCCCCTTGCATCCCGGGTGGTGAACTGCCAGTTGATCTTGGTATCGAGCCGGATGATTCTGTAATGCTCCATGCCAACATTATGTATGACGCAGATTTATCTGTGTCATGGCACTCGTGCAACGTTAGCTGCCGTAAGCGGGTTATCGAGGATAACCTTGCTATTCTTCTGCAAGAACAAGCTTTGCGGCAGCAATTCTTAGATGGTGTGCGAAGGGAAGCACACCGCCAGGCCCTCCGGGAACTAACAGGAGAAGGACATGGACAACAAGACCCCACGTCAGCACATTTCCGAATGCTTACAAACTGCAAGGGAGGCCAAGGCAGCAGGGCAGCCCGGGCACCGCCAGCTCCAAGTCCACAGCGCGCTGTTCTGGAGAACGGCGAAACGGATACAGTAGCCGCAAGGGGGCACTGTGGGCGCCCTGCCAGGTAGAGACAGGGCAATCGCGCTACACCCCTTTTGCGTTGGACGAGGATTGCCGGTAGCGGATAAGACTTTTCCGAGCCTCATCATGCTGCCCAATCCCCAGCCCTACTTCGCCAAGCTCGTCGACCCGCGGCGCGAAACCCGCAACAAGCGGCACGCCCTGCACGCCACTTCCGACGACGACGGTGACTTGAGCTGGGAATGGATACATAGCGAGTTGCGCTCAACGTGCCAGTAGATCACGACGCCGCGCCCGCCGTAGCGGACAAGTCACTGGGTGGTGAGGTTCTGGTCCCATGCGCCGAAGTGCTTGGAATCGGAGGCGCAGGCGGTCGTGCCGCTGCCCCAGATCGTCGGGTTGCGGGCACGCAGCGTGCCATCGGCGACGATATGGCCCTCTCCCCCCCGCTCTGCCGCCCCCTCCGCGCCTTCCGCGCCCCGTGCCGATCACGGAGCCCCTCGCCTGCCGCCGAACCGCCCCGCCGGCAAATGGCGCCTAGACTTTCCCTGATCGCTCCGCCAAAGCCCAGCTCCTGGCGCCGCCCATAACCACAACAAGCGAAAAGGAAGCTCCCATGCTCAGGTTGACTGCCAAGGCACTCGTCTGCGCCCTCTCCATCGGCCTCGCCGGCCTGGCCCGGGCCGCCGATCCCGTGGTCATCAAGTTCTCCCACGTGGTCGCCGAACACACCCCCAAGGGCCAGGGCGCGCTGCTGTTCAAGAAGCTCGCCGAGGAGCGCCTGCCCGGCAAGGTGCGGGTCGAGGTCTACCCCAACTCCTCGCTGTTCGGCGACGGCAAGGAAATGGAGGCGCTGCTGCTCGGCGACGTGCAGATCATCGCCCCCTCGCTGGCCAAGTTCGAGCAGTACGCCAAGCCGATCCAGATCTTCGACCTGCCGTTCCTGTTCGACGACATGGCCGCGGTCGACCGCTTCCAGGCCAGCCCGGCCGGCCAGGGCCTGCTGCATTCGATGGAGGACAAGGGCATCACCGGCCTCGGCTACTGGCACAACGGCATGAAGCAGCTGTCGGCGAACAAGCCGCTGTACGAGCCCAAGGACGCCCGCGGCCTGAAGTTCCGCGTGCAGGCTTCGGCGGTGCTCGAGGAGCAGTTCAAGGCGGTGCGCGCCAATCCGCGCAAGATGAGCTTCGCCGAGGTCTACCAGGGCCTGCAGACCGGCGTGGTCAACGGCGCCGAGAACCCCTACTCGAACATCTACAGCCAGAAGATGCACGAGGTGCAGAAGTACATCACCGAGTCCAACCACGGCCTCCTGGACTACATGGTGATCACCAACACCAAGTTCTGGAACGGCCTGCCGGAGGATGTGCGCGGCGAGCTGCGCAAGATCGTGGACGAGGTCAGCACCGAGGTGAACAAGCAGGCCGACGCCCTCAACCAGGGCGACAAGCAGCGCATCCTCGCCGCCGGCACCACCGAGATCATCCAGCTGACCCCCGAGCAGCGCGCCAAGTGGCGCGAGGCCATGCAGCCGGTGTGGAAGAAGTTCGAAGGCGAGATCGGCGCCGACCTGATCAAGGCCGCCCAGGCCGCCAACCAGCCCTGACCTGCCGCGGACAGCCCCGCCGGGCGGGCCGGCCGCAGCGCCGCTGCCCCAGCGCGGGGTTCGCCCCTTCGCCTACCGGAGACACCTGCCATGCATGCCCTGCGTCGGGTCTGGGACCGCTTCGAGGAAGGCTTCATCGCCTTCCTGCTGGCGGCCATGACCCTGGTGACGTTCGTCTACGTCATGCTCAACAACCTCTACGCCTTCTTCTACGCGCTGGGCGACCGCTTCGCCTTCGCCAGCGACTTCTTCTACGCCCTCGGCGACCCGATCCTCGAGTGGGCCCAGGCGATGACCTGGAGCAACGCCCTGACCAAGGCGCTGTTCGCCTGGCTGATCTTCTTCGGCCTGTCCTACGGCGTGCGCACCGCCGGCCACATCGGCGTCGACGCGCTGGTCAAGCTGGCCAGCCGGCCGGTGCAGCGCCTCCTCGGCCTGATCGGCTGCGTCGCCTGCCTGGCCTATGCCGGCCTGCTCGGCGTGGCCAGCTTCGAGTGGGTCAAGACCCTGTTCGACGCCGCCATCGGCGCCGAGGACCTCGGCCACTTCGGCGTCCAGCAATGGCATATCGGCCTGATCGTGCCGCTCGGCTTCGCGCTGGTGTTCGTCCGCTTCGCCGAGATCTTCGTGCGCATCCTGCGCAATGAGCAGACCGGCCTGGGCCTGGCCGACGAGGCCGCCGAGGTGGCCAAGCTGACCGACCACGAGGAACTGCGCAAATGACCATCCTGTTCCTGTTCCTCGCCCTGTTCGTGCTGATGTTCATCGGCGTGCCGATCGCCATCGCCCTGGGCCTGTCCGGCTCGCTGACCATCATGCTGTTCAGCCCGGACTCGGTACGCTCGCTGGCGATCAAGCTGTTCGAGACCTCCGAGCACTACACCCTGCTGGCGATTCCCTTCTTCCTGCTCGCCGGCGCCTTCATGACCACCGGCGGCGTGGCGCGCCGGCTGATCGACTTCGCCAACGCCTGCGTCGGGCACATCCGCGGCGGCCTGGCGATCGGCGCGGTGCTCGCCTGCATGCTGTTCGCCGCGCTGTCCGGCTCCTCGCCGGCCACGGTGGCGGCGGTCGGCTCGATCGCCATCGCCGGCAT
The DNA here is from genome assembly GCF_900110885.1 of Azotobacter beijerinckii. Lineage (GTDB taxonomy): Bacteria > Pseudomonadota > Gammaproteobacteria > Pseudomonadales > Pseudomonadaceae > Azotobacter > Azotobacter beijerinckii. The sequence continues at coordinate 83,489 of NZ_FOFJ01000017.1, forward strand.
GGTCCGCTCGGGCTATCCGCAGGCGTTCGGCGCCGGGATCGTCTGCAACGCCGGCACCCTGGGCATCCTGATCCCGCCCTCGGTGGTGATGGTGGTCTACGCCGCCGCCACCGAAAGCTCGGTGGGCAAGCTGTTCATGGCCGGCGTGCTGCCGGGCATCCTGCTCGGCGTGGTGCTGATGGTGGCGATCTATATCGTCGCGGCGAAGAAGCACCTGCCGGCGCTGCCGCGGGCGACCTTCGCCGAGTGGCTTGCCGCCGCGCGCAAGGCGATCTGGGGCCTGCTGCTGATGGTGATCATCCTCGGCGGCATCTACTCGGGGATGTTCACCCCCACCGAGGCGGCGGCGGTGGCGGCGGTCTACGCGGCCTTCGTCGCGCTGTTCGTCTACAAGGACATGCGCCTGCGCGAGGCGCCCAAGGTGCTGCTGGAGTCGGGCAAGCTGTCGATCATGCTGATGTTCATCATCGCCAACGCCATGCTCTTCGCCCATGTGCTGACCACCGAGCAGATCCCGCAGACCATCACCGCCTGGGTGATGGACATGGGCCTGTCGCCCTGGGCCTTCCTGCTGGTGGTGAATCTGGTGCTGCTGGTCGCCGGGGCCTTCATGGAGCCTTCGGCGATCATCCTGATCCTCGCGCCGATCCTCTTTCCCATCGCCGTGCAGCTGGGCATCGACCCGATCCACCTGGGCATCGTCATGGTGGTGAACATGGAGATCGGCCTGATCACCCCGCCGGTGGGGCTGAACCTGTTCGTCACCTCGGCGGTGACCGGGATGAGCGTCGGCCAGGTGATCCACGCCGCGATGCCCTGGCTGCTGCTGCTGCTCGGCTTCCTGCTGGTCATCACCTACGTCCCGGCGATCTCCCTGGCCCTGCCCGAGTGGCTGGGACTGAGCTGAGACGGCGCTCGCTCCCGCACGCACGCATCCCTTTGCCCGGCCTCGCGCCGGGCTTTTTTCGGGCGAGGCGGACAGCCCGTCGCCGCATGCCCCCGCCGCACCTCAGCCGAGGTAATCCCGCGCCTGCAGATACTCGACGATCCCCAGCGCGATCTGCGCAGGCCCTTGGCGGTCCGTGAGGACATGGATTTCCGGACGGTCCGGGGCCTCGTAGGGCGAGTCGAGGCCGGTGAAGTTGTCGATCAGCCCGCGCCGCGCCTTTGCGTACAAGCCTTTCGGATCGCGCCGCTCGCACTCCTCCAGGGCCGTGTCGACGAAGATCTCGATGAACTCCCCGGCAGCGACCAGGCTTCTCGCCATTTCCCGGTCGCGCCGGAACGGGGAAATGAAGGCCGCCACCACGATCGTTCCGGCATCGACGAACAGCCGTGCCACCTCCGCCACCCGGCGAATGTTTTCCTCGCGATCGAGGTCCCTGAAACCAAGGTCTTGGTTCAATCCATGACGGACGTTGTCGCCGTCGAGCAGATAGGTGTGCGCCCCCCGCCGGAACAAGGCCTCCTCCAGGGCGTTGGCGATTGTCGACTTGCCCGCCGCACTCAGGCCGGTGAACCAGAGAATGCAGGGCTTTTGCCGTTTGATGCCGGCACGCTGCCTCTTGTCGACACGCGAAGTCTGCCAGGCCAGGTTTTCCATCATCGACACACGAACCGCCTGAATTATCTCGAATGAACTTATTTGTTACGCCTGCCGTCTGAAAAGTTCACCCGCGTTTACCCAAAGCCGGCCGAAGCCTTACAAAACTTTACAAACACCTGGCGCACACTTGCGCAATATGCCGTCCGGGCGGAGCGGTCATGAAAGCCCGGCGCAGAGCGGGAAGAAAGCTCCCGAAAACCGCATGAACACGGGCCGGGCGCTCTTGTTCGCCGCGCGACGGCGCCCCTTCGCTCCCGTCTCCCGGCAACCCGTCAATCAATCGCGAGGCACCCCATGGATTTCCTGAGAAGATTCTTCTGGCGCAGTATGGACCGGCGACAGCAGGATTATTTATTGGGGCAGTTGCCGGTCGTCGAGCGCGAGGCGTTCAAGAAAACCCTGTTCAAGAAAGTTCTCGAAGTTCCCCAACCGTTCGAACAACACCAGTGCCTCTTCATCCATGTCCCCAAGTGCGCCGGCAAGAGCCTGTGCGCCTCGCTGTTCGGCGACTGGGAACCCGGCCATCTTCCCTTGCGCTGGTATGCGCAACTCTTTCCGGAGTTCTACGCCCGCGCCTTCAAGTTCGCCATCGTGCGCGACCCGCTGGACAGGGCGTATTCGGCATACCGCTATCTGCTCGGCAACCGCCAGCTCCGACAGGATCAGGCGGCCCGCCGAATGCTCGAGCGTTATGGCAGTTTCGATAGCTTCGTCGAAGCCTGGCTCTGCCCGGAAAACCTGCAGCGGCAGATCCATTTCGCCCCCCAGTGGCAATTCCTCGCCGACGATCTCGGCCGACTCGGCGTCGATTTCGTCGGCCGCTACGAAAACCTCGCCGGCGACTTCGCCCGGATCTGCGACAGGCTGAAGATCAAGGTCGACCTGGCCCATATCAACCGGTCGTCCGGCGGCATCGCAGAGACCCGCGGCACCATCGCCCGGGCGACCCGGGAAAGAATCCACGAGGTCTACCGGCGCGACTACCAACTGTTCGGCTATATCCCCCGACTCGATTGACGGAGAAGCGCCGCCCGCGGCGGCAGCCGTCATTCCTTCTCGAAGAGCTGCGCGGCGATCCGGCGCAGCCAGCGGTTGGCGCCGTCCTCGTGGAAGCGCGCATGCCAGTGCTGCCGGACCATCACCGCCGGCAGCGCCACCGGGCATTCCAGGGCCTTGCTCAGGCCGGACCAAGCGAGCGTCTGGCCGATCTGCCACGGCACGATGGCGATCAGGTCGGAGGCGGCGACCAGCGCGTTCAGGCCGAGACAACTCGGCACCCGCAGCACCACGTTGCGCCGCACGTCCTGCCGAGCCAGCGCGTTGTCCAGCTCGGCGATGATCGAACCGGGCTGGACGATGCCGATGTGCGCCTCGCCCTCGAAGTCCGCCAGGCTCAGGCGCTCGCCGATGCGCGGATGCCGGGCGCTCACCAGGCAGATGAAGCCCTGGCTGTACAGGGCCTGCTGGTAGATGCCGGTGTTCAGCTCCGGCGTGTAGCTGATCGCCAGGTCGACCTCGGCCATCTCCAGGCGCTGGGCGATGTCCCGGCCGATCGGGACCGCCTCGACCTGCGCCAGCGGCGCCTCCCGGCGCAGCCGCGCGAGGAGGCGCGGCAGGATGGAGATGTGGCTGGCGTCGGTCATGGCGATGCGGAAGGTGCGGCGCACCGTGGCCGGGTCGAACTGCACGCCCGGCTCGTCGAGGCGACGCAGGCTGTCCAGCGCCTGGCGGACGATGCCGATCAGCGCGTCGGCCTTGGGGGTCGGCAGCATGCCCTGGGCGGTGCGCACGAACAGCACCGGCGCAGCTCCCGCAGCCAGATGCTGACCGTCGGCTGCGCCAGCCCGAGGCGCTCGGCGGCGCGGCTGACGCTGCGGGTGCGGTAGACCTCCTCGAACAGCAGCAGCTGCTTGGTATCGATCGGCAGGCTCGGCTCGATCATGAGCATTATTGCCGTATGCAATGGAGATGATTCCGATCCTTGCATGGACGATAGCCAGCCACAAGCCGTAAGGTTCCCACGCCGCACCGACGACCCTCGCACGCAGCGAGGCAGAGCGCCGCAGACCCGCCAAGGTCGAGATCCCCGACCCGCGCGGCGAGCCGGGTACGGAAGTCGAGCAGATCCTCACGTTCATTCCTGACCCGCACCGGCCCGAGAACAGCATGCACAACGCAGAGCACAACAGCGAACGCCCCCTGCTGGGGATCGGCCAGATCGTCCTGGCCACGGCCCTGTTCGCCGGGCACGACACGCTGTCCAAGCACCTCGGCGGGATCTACCCGGTGGTGATGGTGGTCTGGGCCCGCTACGCGGTGCACAGCCTGCTGATGCTCGGCCTGTTCGCCCCGCGCCACGGCCGGGCACTGCTGCGCAGCCGGCGTCCGGGCCTGCAACTGGCGCGGGCGCTGTGCCTGCTCGGCAGCAGCCTGCTGTTCACCGCCGGGCTGCGCTTCATCCCGCTGGCGGAAGCCACCGCGGTCAACTTCCTCGCCCCGCTGCTGGTCGCCGCGCTCTCCGCGCCGCTGCTCGGCGAACGGGTCACCCCGGCCCAGTGGCTGGCGGTCGGGGTCAGCTTCGTCGGCATCCTGTGCATCGTCCGCCCCGGCAGCGAACTGTTCGACCCGGCGATCCTGCTGACGATGGGGTCGGCCTGCTGCTTCGCCGGCTACCACCTGATCACCCGCAAGCTCAGCGGCATCGACGACGCGCGCACCAGCAACTGCCTCACCGGCCTGCTCAACTGCCTGGCCCTGAGCGCCCTGCTGCCGTTTTTCTGGACCACGCCCCGGCTCGAACACGCACTGCTGGCGCTGGGCATGGGCAGCTTCGCGATGCTCGGCCACCTGCTGCTCACCCATGCCTACCGGCATGCCGCGCCGACCCTGCTGGCGCCGTTCAGCTATGCGCAGATCGTCTTCGCCGGACTGGTCGGCTACCTGCTGTTCGGCAATCTCCCCGACGCCTTCGCCCAGCTCGGCATGGCGCTGATCTGCGCCAGCGGCCTGGCCATGGCCCATCTGCAGCGCCTCGCCCCGCCCGCCCCCCGACTGCGCGAGCGCACCACCTGAAAACCGCCCCCTCGGCGCCGGCGCGTGCGCCTGCACGCGACGACCGGGACGGACGAATCGAACGATCGCGCGGGTGAAACCCACCCGGCGCTGGAGCCGGCCGCCGTGCCGATCGGCCCGGCCACCACCCGCCTCCCGCGGCAGAAGGGCCTGGGCATCCCGCCCCGCCTCGTCCTGGGCGATTGTTTCATTACGGTACACAGACATTGCGCAAACAGTCGATTTATTGCGGACAGTTACCGTAATAACCTGTATCCAGCTTCCGAAAAAAGCCGCGAAACATTCGAACCACAGGGTTCAAGCAAACGCCCCGACATGTTTCGCCGTGCCTTCAGCCTCATCTCGGTTGTTCCGACTGAAGACTTGTAAAGTTTGCACAGTTAGGACATTCAACATGAAACGCT
>NZ_FOFJ01000022.1 GCF_900110885.1 Azotobacter beijerinckii
CATCCGGCTTGGTCTTGAACCGCTCGGCCTCCAGGCGCTTGAGCCACAGACAGAAGCCGTTGCGATGCCAGTACAGAATTTTCACTTGGTTGCGTGTGCGATTGAGGAAGACGAACAACACAGGGTCGAACACCGCGACCTTGATATCCAACTCGACCAGGGCTGCCAAGCCATTGATGGATTTACGGAAATCGACCGGCTTGGGGTAGAGGTAAACAGCTTTGACGTTGGGGGCGGGACGCATCATGCGGGGCAAGTTCCAGAAGGAATCGGGAGCTCAGCATCAGATCTCAGGGCGTGGTTTCGAAGGTAGGGTTTATGGAGCGGTTACCAATCAGGGCGATTTTCGACCGGGATTAACTGCGACTGACCGATCTGGCCAACCAGCATTAACTGCGAATGAACCTGCATTGATCCGCGCCGACCTGCATTCCATCGGAGCCAGCCAGAACTAGCTGCATCTGATCGAACGTCCAGAATCTCTTCAAGAGTCCGTGAAACTGGACTTTGATTTCTGAACAGGATTCGTAGAGCGATCAGGCAGAGTAAGGTGGCTTACCGAATTTCATCGACGCTAGCGTCTGGAAAACCATCGTTTGTTGGACGCTAGCGAACCCAGTGAATAGTCGCAGTTAATCCTGGCCGGAACTCTTTCCATTGCAGGCTCACCTGATCGATTGCAGGTTCATTCGCAATTAATGCTGGTTGGCCAGATCGGTCAGTCGCAGTTAATCCCGGTCGAAAATCGCCCTGATTGCAGGTCGGGCCGTTTTCGTTTGCAGGTCGTTACACCTAACCACACCTCATCCCGGCAGATCGTGCTGCAGGTCTCTCAGACTGCTGCCTCGGACACTTCCTGATTCAGGGCGTCTTTCAGGCCCTTGCCCGGCTTGAAGCCCGGCAGCTTGGCGGCAGCAATCTGGATCGCGGCCCCGGTCTGCGGGTTGCGACCTTCACGGGCGGCGCGCTCCTTCACCTCGAAGGTGCCGAAGCCGACCAGGGTGACGGGCTCGCCCTTCTGCAAGGTGCTGGTGATGGCAGCGGTGAAGGCGTCCACTACTGTGGTGGCGGTCGTTTTCGGCAGGTCCGCAGAGGCAGCAACGGCGGCGATCAAGTCAGCTTTGTTCATTATTCAATCCAGGTTGGAATTCGGCCCGCGAGTATAACCGGGCAGAAGCCGTTCATCGGGCAATACCGTGTGATATTCGGCGACTCGTACCTTGTTGGGCGGTCACTTCAGCGCGATTTGCCAGACAGCATCTGGCAAATGCGGCTATTCATGGTCAAAAACGTGCCGTAATAGCCCAAGAGGGGCGGAGCCTCAAAGGAGGCTCCGCCCTGCTGAAGTCCAGCTTCTACGAAGAGAAGCTCCGCTCAGTCATTTCACCAGTTCCATCAACTTCCCATATCCATCCACTACGTCGTACTTCACTTGGTCCGACGTGATCTTCTTGAAGAACTTACGGGCGCAGGCAATCTTGGAGGCTTCAATGGCGCGCAGATCCAGGCTGGACATGGAGCCCTTGGTCTCGGCGATGAAGTAGATGTGCTTCACCTTTCCTTCCTGGAAAGCGATGGCCCAGTCGGGGTTATAGTTGCCGACCGGCGTCGGGATGAAGAAGCTCTTCGGCAGCTTGGCGTAGACCACCACCTCGGTGCTGGCGTCCAGGTTCTCGACGAATTTGCGCTCGTTGGTCGAGTCGGTGAACACGTAGTCGTAGATGTGACGCTTGGCTTCAAAGGCGTTGCTGAAGTCGTCCTTGGGCTTCTCGGCGGTGAAGATATCCGAGCTGTGGCTGTCTTCCACCGGATCGTAGGCGATGTGCTCGATGATGGCGGTAGCCTTCTGCTCGTTGATCAGGGAGCCAGCCTTGGCGATGAAGTCTTCAGGGTTGGTCTTGTACTGGCTGAAAACGGCAGCATTGAGGCCCTGCAAAATGCGAGCGATGGTTCGGCGCGTCAGATGGGTGGCCTCAGCCAGATTGCCGAGCAGATCGTACTTCACCGCAGAATGAACCGAGTGGGTGTACGTTTCGGTCGCCGTCTGTGCGAGCTTGAAAGCCTCGCCCTGCTTCAGTTCGTCGAAGCTGGCATGCTCTTTCTGGATGCCACGCTCGATAATGTACTGCATGGGCTTTACGCGCAGCCCCTCATCCTTGTCGTTGAGTGCGGTGATGCATTTTTCAACCAGTTCTCCTGCATCGAAATCCACCGTGTAGGCGGCTTTGCGATTGATCTTGCTCCACAGCGCCTGGAACTCTTTCTTTTCGAAATTAGCCATGTTCAGCGGATTGACCTTGGCCTTGCGGCCATCGCTGGGAACAGGTATCTGCCCTGCGCTGAATACGCTGTCGATCAGCTGGAATACCTGCTGGGCATAGGGCTGCAGCTCTGCAGGCAATTCGGCCAATTGCTCTTCCCGCTTGGCCTCGTGATAGGCCGGGGTGATCTGGTCGTTGTCGTCGGTGTAGTCGTTCTTCAGCAGGTACTTGTAGATCTGCTTGGCCAGCTGCGGCGTGACCTCCACTTCGCCGGTCGGCGTCTGCAGGATCTTGCCGGTGAAGTATTTCTCATTGGCCTCACGCGGTCTGGCCAACAAGGACTCGCTGATGTCCTTCTGGAGTCCATCCACGAACGTCCGGTAGCTCTCGCTAGCCACCACGGTCAGCTCGTTGATGTCATGGACTGTGGCCGGGTAGTCCATACGCTCGCCATTCTGGTTGACCGACAGGCGCAGGCCACGTCCAACCTCCTGACGACGGGAGATGGTGTTGTCGCTGTGCTTGAGGGTGCAGATCACGAAGACGTTGGGGTTGTCCCAACCTTCGCGCAGGGCCGAGTGGGAGAAGATGAAGCGCACCGGCTCGTCAAAGGACAGCAGGCGTTCCTTGTCCTTGAGGATCAGGTCGTAGGCATCCACATCGTCGGTTTCGGTGGACTTCTTGCCGGTTTCCGGATCAACCAGGCGCTTGCTCTTCTTGTCGATGGAGAAGTAGCCGTTGTGGGTCTTGCCGACCTGAATGCCCTTCAGATAGCGGTTGTAGGGCGTGTCCTCCAGGCTCAGCACCTCGTTGAGGTAGGCGTTGTACTCCTCCTCGAAGACTTGCGCATACTCGCCGGGCTGCTCGCCGCTCTCGTCATACTGACGGTACTTGGCCACCTCGTCGATGAAGAACAGCGTCAGCACCTTGATATCCTTGCTGAACAGCATCATTTCCTTGTCGAAGTGGGCCTTCACCGCCTCGCGAATCTGGATGCGGCGCATGGCCGGCTCGTCCAGGTTGCCCATAGCCTCGCCGGCCATCAGCTCCACGCCGTTGGTGAAGCTTAGGGTGTCGATGCGCGCATCGATCTCGGCGACGACATAACCCTCCTTGTACTGGTCCAGTCCGTCGGACCGCTCGTACAGGTTGTCACCGCGGCCAAGCTTGCGCACGACCCGCTTGATGCCACTGTTTTGCTTGATCTCCATCTCCACGCGCGCCATGGGCGGCTTGTTGGCGGAAACCTCGATGCTTTCCAGATACAGATAGGCATTGGTGCCGGTCAGGCCTTTCACCGTGATACCGTTCACCTTGATCTTCTTCACCAGCTTCTGGTTATAGGCATCCAGAGCGTCGAGGCGATGGATCTTGTTGTAGTCGGTCTTGTGAGTAGCCGAGTAACGCGCGATGAACAGCGGGTCGAACTCGCTGAGCGAGTCGAGCGTCTTGGCTCCTTCCATCTTCTGCGGCTCGTCGAGAAACAGAATCGGCCGGTTGGCCTTGATCACGTCGATGGGGCGACGGGACTGGAAGTCGTCCAGCTCCTCGTAGATCCGTCGGTTGTCCTTGCCCTTGGCGTTGAATGCCTGGACGTTGATCACCATGACGTTGATGCCGGCGTCCGAGGAGAAGCTCTCCAGGTTATGCAGCTGCTTGGAGCTATAAATGAAAAAGCGCGCCTTCTTGCCATAGCGCTCCAGGAAGTGCTCGGCGGTGATCTGCAGCGACTTGTAGACCCCCTCGCGGATGGCAATGCTTGGCACCACGACGATGAACTTGCTCCAGCCGTAGCGCTTGTTCAGCTCGAACATGCTACGGATGTAGCAGTAGGTCTTGCCGGTGCCGGTTTCCATCTCGATGTCGAGGTTGATCGAGCAGCCGGTCTTCTTGTCATGTACCAGAGCCGCAGACTGCGGCAGGTTCTGCCGGCGCTGCACGGCCTGCACGTTGGCCAGCAGCTGGGATAGGCTCAGAGCCAGGTCGGCATTGCGGAAACCGGCATCTACAGGTGCGAGAGCCTGCTGTAGCTCCATCCCGGCCAGAGAAACCTGCTGCGGTGTGGTTGGTACAGCCGGCTTGACGCCTGGGTCAATGCGATAGTTCACGCCCGACGACTTGGGCTGGCCGGCAAAGCAGTCGGCCAGGGACTCCACGGCGTGGAGCTGGTAGGCCTGTTCCTTGAACTTCAATTTCATATTCGATTCCTGCGAATCTGGGCGTCCCCGGCAGATGCCGCAAGACAGAATCTATTTAAAAACAAATGGTTATGGCAGATTTATTCTGCACTTATCCTGCAGGGCGGCCGATTTATTCTGCATTTATTCTGCAAGCACCCACACCGGGGCCTTGCGGGAGCCGATGTTTCTGATGCGCTCCGCCCGCCTCAGACTGGTCAGCAGGTGGCCGATCTTGGTCTGCTTCTGCTGATCGTCCAGCGCGTCGCTCAGCTTGCCGAGCAGCAGATGGTCGACATCCTGGCGACTTGCCGTACCGAATTTCGTCAAAAGCTCGATGATCAACTGCTTGTAGTGCGCATCGTCGAAGCCGCGCGTGCGGATGTATTCGGCCTTGCTGGCCGTAGCCTTGGCCACGGCGGCGGAGACATGCAGATTCGGCTTTCGTCCTTCGATCAGCCCCGCCTTGCGCAGCCGCTTTACTGCAGCGGGATCAAGCGGGAGTTTTTTCTGCACACGGTCGAGCGCAAGGATGTCCTCCAGAGCAAGATCGGTCTTCTGGATCAGCATGCGACTGTAGGCAGGGTCCACCACACGCCCATGGATGGTCATCCGTACTGTCTGCGGCTCGCTCAGGTCGTAATCCGGCATGGGGAAGAAACGCCGGGCTTGGCCCAGATGGATCTCATGAATGCCGTAGCCCATGGTGTCGATCATGTTCAACTCGGCCATGGCCTGGGCCAGGAAGGGGTTACGGTAACGCCGAGGGGTCTTGGTGCCGGCGATATAGTCGCTGGGCTGGCCTTCGAAGAAACTGCCTTCGTTCTCCAGGATCAGCCGATCCGGAAACTCGGTCACGATGATTCGACCATTGCGGCTGTAGTCCTGGTGAGCGATGCAGTTGTGCAAGGCTTCCAGGACGATCTTCTGGTCGTACTTGGCCAGCTCCACGGCCAGGAGCTGATCCTCCGGCAGGATGCGGATCTGGATGTTGCGGATCTTCTGATAGAGGCCACTGCTGCTGAGCAGGAAGGGTGGTCCGAAATGCTCATAGGCTCGCTCCGGCCCCTCCAGCTTCCAGGTCAGCTGCGCCGGATGGGGAGACAGCAAGTGCGCCGATTCCTGCTTGCCCAGCAACAGCAGCGTGGCACGGGTAATCTGGCCATCGCGGGTCAGTTTGGCGCGGTCGAGAAAGGTTGCGTCCGTCCAGCCCATGACCGTCTCGACATCAAAACGGTTGGCGTACTTCTTGGCAAACGACTCCCGAGCCCGAGCCAGGGCGGCACCATCCAGGTGAGCGAGCGCCGCCCCCGGTACCAGCTGCGCGGACCAGTCTGCTGCCCCCACCTGACGACGAATGTCGTCGAGCTTGTCCAGCCCCAGGTGTGTCAGGCTTTCCCCGGAACGAGCGTAGTAATGCCCCTTCCAGGCAATCGGCATCCCCAACGGAGCGGCCGGGATCTCGAAGAGCAGCATCCGTCCCTCCTCCAGCAGCAGCTCGTGGATATTGCGCAGGGTGATGCTGGGCTCCGTAGAGTCGGAGATCTGCATCTTCAGGCTGTGCAGGTGTTCAGGCTTCTGGCGGTAATCGGTTCCAACAGGCTTGCGACTGTGATTGTCCACGCCGAATACCAGCCAGGCGCGGTCCTGATTGCGCAGATTCGCCTCGTTGGCCAGGGCAGAGAAATACATGCCGATCTTGTCGGTCGAGTAATCGTTACCGGCACGCTTGAACTCCACCACCTCGCCTTCCCAGCGCTCGATCAGCGAGCCCAGCAGCGCCTGCAAAGCCTGACGGTCCATTGCGGCTTCCCCCTCAGAGCGTCTTGATCTCGGTCATCGGCGACAGCAGCTTGAACAGCTGCTCGACGTTGATCTTCACGCTATCGCTGGCGAAGCCGTTGTCGCGGAAAACCACGCGCAGTGGTTTGTGCTCGGCGATCTGTTTGACGAAGGCCTCGTCGATGCCCTTGTCGAAGCAGGCCAGCAGGGCGTTGCCATCCACGAAGAACACGTTCTTGCCGGCGATGGTTTGCTGACTGATCGGCAGGGCCAGGTCTACGCCCCAGTCCAGCAGCACCTGGAACAGCAGGTCTTCTGGGGTACGGTCTTCGCGGATATTGTCGACCTGGCTGGAGAGCAGATCCTGAGTGACAGCATCGGGGATGTAGTACACCTCTTTCATATTGGAGGCGTCAATTTTCAGGACGCGGAAGCCGATATCTTTGCTCCAGTTTTGGTGCAAATTTCCTTGAAGAACATTCTTCCCTGCACGACGGATACGCTCTTTGCTAATTTCCGCGATGCTTTTGTACCCCGCCTTGAAGGCCTCAGATTGAGTGTCGCAGCCTTCAGGAAGCTGAACTATAATGAACTTACGATTGCCACCATCCTTCGAGTTCAAGGTGAGAACTGAATGGGCCGTTGTAGCTGAACCAGCAAAAAAATCCATTACGATACATTCTGGATCAAATCTACATGCTGAGAGGCATAGCTTTGCAATTAGCTTCGATGGTTTTGGAAAGCTCATAAGGCTTTGTGCACCAAATAGGCTATGCAGCTCATCAAACGCATCCTCGTTTGTTCCCCAGCCATCAACAAACAAATCATCCGAATAGACAAACTCAAAACCTGTTGAAGACTCCCCTTTCATTGGAAGAAGGTCTTTAAGCATTTTATGCCTAGGCTCAGATACAACCCGCCTAAAATATAGATCCTGTGTTACATATAAACTTTTATCTTCAGCATACTTATCAAGCAAGCTTTGAGAGTAAATCCAATTACTATCAACACTAACATCTTCAGCCAAAATACCATTTTCAATCACAAGGTCGGAAAGAAGGATCATCTCCATATTTCCAGAACTTATTCTGCCACCCGCAGGCATTATATAATCTTTCTCTCTAAACTTACTTGGAATCCCCTTTCTAATAACTCTCTCACCTCGAGAATTTGTTGTTTTAATAACTGGATATGTTTCTTCGCCTCTCGCAATTTGCCCAATCAGACCACAAAACAAAGATATGTTTTTAGTGTATGTAACAATGTATTCCTTAACATTTGTCGCTGCTCCAGAAAGAAAGGCACCCTTTTTTTTCTTTTCCCAAACAAGCTGTGAGACGAAATTCTTTTCGCCAAAAATCTCATCGCAGATCTTGCGAAGGTTCTGACATTCCTCATCACCAATACTGATAAAAATCACGCCATCATCTGTTAAGAGGTTTCTCGCTAAGCGCAGGCGTGAGTAAATCATAGTCAACCAATCCGAATGGAACCTTCCATTAGACTCGGCGTTTGCTACAAGACGACTACCGCTCTCATCTTTTTGATAAGACCGTTTGAGAAAATCATCAATATTTTCTGAAAAGTCATCCTCATAAATAAAGTCATTGCCCGTATTGTACGGTGGATCTATGTAGATCATCTTGACTTTTCCAATATAGGTTTCCTGCAGCAGCTTCAGCGCTTCCAGGTTGTCTCCTTCAATAAATAAATTCTTAGTGGAATCAAAATCTACACTCTCATCCCGACAGGGACGCAAAGTCTTGGCAATCGGTGCATTGGCCACGAGCAAGGCTTCGCGCTTGCCCGGCCAGTTCAGCTGATAGCGCTCCTGCGGCCCCTCGACAATATGGTTCGAAAGCTCCTGCCGCAGCAGATCAAAGTCGATGGCTTTTTTCAGTCCACCTTTACCATCAGCGGCTTCGGTCACACAATTTGGGAAAAGCTGTACCAGCTTCTCAATATTCGTCTCGGTCAGGTTCGGCGAGTGCATTTTCAGCTTGTCCATCAGACTTCCTGTACTTCTTGAGTTCTTGCTTATCCGGTGAGAGTCAGGCGCTCAGCCGGTCGATTTCATTCTTCAGCTCGCGCAACTGGGCATTGAGCACTACCTTGCGGTTGAACTGTTTTTCCCTGTGCAGGCGAGCCTCCAGCTTCTGGTACTCGCTCTGCTTACTACGCAGTCGGGCTAGCCGCTCCAGCTGCTCGGCCAGGCTCTCGCCGGTGCGGGCAGGGTGCGGCAGCAGGTTGCGCAGCAGTTGTTCGTAGAGCACCTGCAGGTCCAGAGCCATAGGCAGGGGCTGTCGCTCGGCGTCGTCCGGCAGCCAGCGACTGCTCAGGTAATCGCCGAGCACCCATTGGCCGGCTTCTGCCTGGCTAGGCCGCTTGAAGGCCGCCACCATGCGGATCTGTCGGTCACGGTGCAACTGGAAGATGATCGGAAAGGGGATGGCCTGATCGATGGCACGCAGCACCTCGTCGTCCAGCTCGGCGCCCTTCAGAGCGATGTCGAAGACTTGAATCTCGGGCGCCTCCGTCCGCGCCGGCAGGTTGATGGTTTCCGGGGCCAGCTTGTAGGCCCAGCGGATCTGCTCGACCTGGGCGACGAACCTATCGCGCTGGGCGCTGGCAAGCTGGCCGTGTTCGTAAATTTTGCTCTTGGGCACCACGCGGCCCAGCTTCGCCTGGCTGGGAAACGCAAACAGAACCTGAGTAGTCTGGGTCATGCCACATCCTGAATGACGATGAAGGCGATCAGCTCGAAGTCGTCCAACCCGGCGATGGTATCCACCAAGGCCGTGGTCTTGCCGCCACTGAACAGACTGTCGATGTCCTTCTCCTCCTTCACCTCGATCATCGAGTGAATGGTTTGGTCGAGCAGGTTGGAGTAGGTCTGCATGTCACGGCCATCGTCGGTGGCCTGGTTGAAGCGCTGGTAGGCCTCCGGGATTGGTTGACCATGGCCCTTGCAGGCGGTACGGGCCAGATCCAGCAGGCGCTTAGCCTCGGTGTAGTCGCTGATGACCTGGCCGTCGTTGCCGATGTAGATCAGGTAGTAGGGATAGAGGCGGTTCTGCTGATTGATGTCCACGCCATGGTTGCGGTTGCGCAGGGTGAAGATCACGCCCGGCAGCAGGCCCAGTTCAGGCCGGGACGACACCACAGCATGCATGCCGTTGGGCACATGGCTCAGCTCGCCGTGGCTCTTGATGTAGTTGAGCAGGTCCATACGGAAGTCGTTGAGCCCGAGGTCGGTGATGGAGACACCGGTCTTGAGGTCTTCCATCTCGATCACTTCATCCTGCAGGCGGCGCAGTTGCTCCTTGCGGTAGGCCACGTCGTTGGCTTGGGCGTTGAGCACGTTGTCGTCACCGGTCGCGGTGACGTCGGCGATCACCATGCGGTTTTCCACCCGCTCCTTGAGGTTGATGTACTCGTCCAGGCTGATGTCCGGCCAGTAGTTGACCAGTTGGATACTGGCGTTCTGCGAGCCGATGCGGTCCACCCGGCCGAAGCGCTGGATGATCCGCACCGGGTTCCAGTGGATGTCGTAGTTGATCAGATAGTCACAGTCCTGCAGGTTCTGGCCTTCGGAAATGCAGTCGGTGCCGATCAGGATGTCGATCTCGCGCGGCTCGTCCGGGTAGATCGCGGCCTTCTCCTTGGAGCGCGGCGAGAACAGGGTCAACAGGCCCTGAAAGTCGTAGCTCTGGCGGCTGCCAGGCATGGTACCGAGGGTGGACTTGGGGGCGTCGCTACCGGTGACTTTGGCGGTGTGGACCTGGTAATTGCGCTGCAGGGAGTCGGCCAGGTTGGCGTACAGGTAGTTGGCGGTGTCGGCGAAGGCGGTGAAAACCAGCACCTTCTTGTTGCCGGGGTTGATCGGCGAGGTGATCTTGCTGGCGATCTGGGTCTTCAGGTGCTGCAGCTTGGCGTCGTCGGCGGGCGTGACCTTGCTCATCTCGCCAAGCAGCTCGTCGATGAACAGCAGGTCGACCTGCAGATCCTGCTCCCAGGAGGGCAGGTCCATGTCCTCCAGGTTGATCTTGATCTTCTTGCCGATACTGAAGTCGCCCGGCATCGGCAGGCTGTCCTCGTCGAAGTCGGCGTCCTCGAAGGCTGCCGTGACATCGGCAAAGTCGCTCGCCTCGCCGGTCTTGCGGAACGTGGCGATTTTCTCCAGGGCGCTTCTGTGGCTGGCCTGCAGGCTTTGCAGGGTCAGGCGGAAGGCCTCCACCGAGCTTTCCAGGCGCTTGAGCAGGTTAGTGGTCATCAGCGCCTGCAGGCTCTTCTCGCGGTCGGCCTGCCTGAGCTTGCCCCGGCCCCCTTCGACCTGGGTGTCGTACAGCTCCTCGTACTTCTTCAGCCGGCTGGGCAGGATGTAGCTGACCGGCGCGTACACGGCGAGCTTGAGTTGCGACAGCTGGTTGAAGATCTCGTTGAAGCCGATCACGTCGCCTCGCTGGGTCAGCGGACAGTGGAAGGACAACGGCTTGCGGCGCTCGGGGAAGCGGCCGATGTCGGCAGTGTTGTAGAAGGTTTCGATGTGCCGGCGCGAGCGGGCGATGGTCACGCTGTCCAGCAGCTCGAAGAAATCGAAGTCCAGGGTATTGAGGATCGCCGTGGCGGTACGCTTCTCCGGCGGCAGGTTGGACCAGGCGTTGAAGGCTGCCTGAGCGCGCCGGAAGATGAGGTCAATGTCCTTGCCGCCACGCAGCCGGCTACTCAGCGCCTCGCTGTCGCCCTCGTAGGCCAAAGCCAGCTGATTCTTCAGGTCGTTGAAGCGGTTGTTGACCGGGGTCGCCGAGAGCATCAGCACCTTGGTCTTCACCCCTTGGCGGATGACCTGATTCATCAGGCGCTGGTAGCGGGTTTCCTTGTCCTTGTAGACGTCGTTGTTGCGGAAGTTGTGCGACTCGTCGATCACCACCAGGTCATAGTTGCCCCAGTTGACGCGATCCAGCGGCATGCCCAGCGAAGTGCCTCGGGTGCGGCTGAGATCGGTGTGGCAGAGCACGTCATAGCCGAAGCGATCCTTGGCGAAGATGTTGGTCTTGAGGTTCTGGTTGTAGGTCAGCCAGTTATCGGCCAGCTTCTTCGGACAGAGCACCAGTACGGACTTGTTACGCAGCTCGTAGTACTTGATCACGGCCAGCGCGGTGAAGGTTTTGCCCAAGCCCACGCTGTCGGCCAGGATGCAGCCGTTGTAGGTCTCCAGCTTGTTGATCAGACCGGTGGCGGCGTCGTGCTGGAAGTTGAACAGCTCCTGCCAGATCAGGGTGTCCTGGTAGCCGGTACGGTCGTTGGGCAGGACGTCCTCATTCACGTCCTCCAGGAACTCGCGAAAGATGTTGTAGAGCATCAGGAAGTAGATGCGCTCGGGGGCATTCTCCTGATAGACCGAGGCGATGTGGTCGCACAGCCGGGCGGTGACGCCTTCCAGCTTGTCCTGGTCGTTCCAAATCTGCTCGAACAGGTTGAGGAACATTCCGGTATGGGCCGGCTCGTCGAAGCGGGTGACGATGTTGGAGAGCGCGTTGCCCTTCTGGTAGCCCAGATCCACTGCGGTGAAGCCCTGCACCGGCATGTAGACAGCCTCGTTCGCTGACCCCCGCACACCGATGAACGGCTGCATGGGAGCCATGCCCCGGTTGGAACGGAAGGTGGCCTTGCGGCGAATCCAGTCGGCACATTCCCGGGCGATGGCCTTCTGGGTGAGCTTGTTCTTCAGCTGGATCTCGAACTCACTGCCGGTGAGGCTGCGCTCGCGCTCGGCCTTGGGAATGTGGAACTCGCGCTGCTCCTTCTTCAGCTTGTCCGTCGCCTCGCTGGGCACGAAGGTCGGCGAGGTGAAGATGAACTCCA
This sequence comes from Azotobacter beijerinckii, assembly GCF_900110885.1. Taxonomy (GTDB): domain Bacteria; phylum Pseudomonadota; class Gammaproteobacteria; order Pseudomonadales; family Pseudomonadaceae; genus Azotobacter; species Azotobacter beijerinckii. The sequence continues at coordinate 12,086 of NZ_FOFJ01000022.1, forward strand.
GGGAGTCGATGCTCTCCAGCTCCTTCTTCAGCGCCACATAGGCGTAGATGGAGAAGCAGGACGCCGCAATCTTCAGCTTGGCCCCGGGCTTGAGCTGGCCCTTGAGGTCGTCGCCGAGCAGCGCGTTGATGTTATCGATCAGGTCCATGAGACGTCATCCCAGAATGCGAGCTTGGGGGATTATCGCGGGGAGACACCGTATAACCAAAAACAAGTTGCTAATCCCGAGCTGCGGAGTCAGTCGCTGGTCGAGGCTCGCCCCGCGACGATGCGCTCGGCAACCAGAACTGGCCGACCCCGAAGAGCCGTTCACCAGCGGCAGCAGTGGAGATGCCAATGCCGGTGGCATGACTGCGCCGTGGATGATCAGCGCCTGCAGACCGAGGCGGTATGTGGCGAGCGAGATCGCGGTCGGTGTGCGGGGGGTAGCAGGTAACTGCCATTCCTACCGCGACCAAACGATGTTCTTAGCGATTACGATTTTTTCCGAATTCTGCGGGCTCCCCATTTAGAAACGAAAAAAGGCGCCGCGCCTTTTTTCGTAGAATTATCCAAACACCGCTTCGGCGATTCCCCCCTAGGATCAGTGGGACATTGCCCGGCGAGGTTGTCGTTGCTCTTGCTGCGTTTGTAATTGCTCCAGACGCTGCTGCTCGGTGCGCTCCTGATGCTTCTTGATAGCAAGGGACACTTCCGCTCGTACCTGACGATCCAGTCCTTCGCGACCAAGGACGCTCTTTGTAGCAAGGTCGTTGAAGTCAGTGAAGCGCTTCATCTGGTTGATGGCCTCCTGCTGCTCAGGGGTAAGTTTGTTGGTCCGAGCCTTCTCCTGGTCAATTGGCTCCAAGTTTGCTGGATAGCTCTGTTCTCTAGGGGCGAAGATGGGGAAGATGGCCTTGCCGTCTACCGCCTTCGCGGCCTCCAACGCTTTCGTTCGGCCGGGGTTTTTTCCGTCAATCATTTCCTGATGAACATCGTTGTCGCCGGCAATGATGAAAGGCTTGTCCGGGAACTGCTCGCGAAGCTGCTTGGCGACGTGGGGGAGATTCCCCGAGTCGAACGCGGCAACGGTGGCATAGCCGAGGCTCTGAGAGAGCGTGTCGGCTGTGGCATAACCCTCTCCGACTACGATGGCCGGTGCTTTGGTCAGGGCCTCAAGGTCCCCCCCGACGACATGAAAGTTCTGGTGCTTCTCTGTTCCCTTCGCGAACATCTTTGTGCCATTCGGGCGGATCGACTGCACTGCCTTGAGGTCGCCTTTGGTGTCTTGGGCCGTCAGCAGCAGGTCGCCAGCCGTGAATACCAGGTTGTCGGGGTTCGCCTCGCGTAGCGCTTTCGAGTCCTTAGCGGTTTTCCCGATGAGAATAATCGAGTCGGCAGGTAGCCCGCTGGTGTCCGCCGGCACAACCTTGAGGTCGCCCGGCCGGGCTTGCTTGTTCTTGAGATATGTATGATTGGCCGTCGCTTGAGGGGCAATCGCCAGCAATTCGTTAATTGCCTTTACAGCCCTGGTCTGATTGGCCTCGCGCTCAATACTACGCTGCTCCAGCCTCTTCGCCGCATCGGCCTGAAACGTCGCCTTCTCACTCTCGCTGATCGCGTACCCTTTGGCCTTCCAAGTCGCCTTAACACCCGTGCGGTGATTCTGGATGCTCCCTGCCGGAATCCCCTTCTCACCCGGTGCCAGCTCAAATCCCCGATAAGCTCCCGAAGTATTGCCCTTGCTACCGCCCTCAACGGGGACGCGGTGCCACTTGCCATCCATGATTGGGTGATCGCCCTCCACCACAAGCCCGGCCTCTTTCATCGCCTGTGCAAACTCATTGCGTGGCTTCATAGCCGGCTCTTGGCGCTGCTGGTTTTCAGGGAGCCATTGCTTAACATTGTCCAAGTTCGCACCGGGCTTCGCATACCAGCACTTGGCGGGCTTGTCGAAGCCGAGGGCAGATTGCCCGTTCGGTAGCTTGCCTGCCGCCTGCTTGGCTTCATCTTTTTGCTCGTAAGGAATCGCCAGCCAGGTCTTTTCCTTTGCGGTATTCGCCGGCTTTTCGCCAGCCTGGGATTGCTGGGCCTGCTTCTCGCTCCGTTCCAGCTCGGCGATACGACGCTGCAAATCACTGTCGTTGAGCATTAAGCCCATTTCAGCATTCTTGCGCGATTCTTTAGCCGCTGAAATATCCTCGTCGGTGCTGCTCGGATCGCGCCGCACTTGCTCTTCATGGAGACGGGCAAGCCGTGCTGCTTGCTCGTGCTCATCGGTTTGAGCGTATGCGTCGATGGTCTTCAAACGGTCGGCCAGCTCTAGGGCCTGCTGCTCAGCATCAGCGTCCGCGACCCAAAAGTGCAGCCCTCGGCTGTCCTGGGCATAGAGGCCGAAGAACTCGGCTTTACCCGGTGGTGCCTCTTCTACGCCTCCGTCTCCATCAGGCTTGCAGCCGCGTACCTGAATGTCTCCGGTCCAATCGTTCGGCATGGGTAGTGTGAGAGGGACGTCTGCGTGCGTCAGAACCAGTTCCGTGACTCCCTCTCGCGGTGCGTCAGCATTGTTGCGATGCGCTTTGAGGACTTCAGCGATCCGGCTGTCTTCAGCTGGCAGCGCGGGACGGTTGACCTGCTCATGGAGCATTTCCCTCCGCCGTTCCACTGCCTCCTTGGCGTCAAAAATTTTCTGCTCGAAATCATCCGGGGCGTTGAGCATCGCTTCAGCCATTGTTTCATGCCGTTGCCAGAACGGATTATCGCTGGCCATTGGGTGCATTGCGTCCAGCACGTTATAAGCCGTATCAAGTTGCCGCTCATTCATACGGCCGATAACGGGCTGCATGTCCCCTTCCAGTTGCTTGAGCACCCACTGTTCGGCGACAAGCTGCTGCGAGCTGGGTTCTTCTCTCAGTAGCTGCTGGCCCTGCTCCATGTCGGCCTCCTCAGTCTGGTTCCGGCTTTGCATGGTGGCGATAGCCGAGTTGAATGCGGCGCTCTGCCATTCATCGTCCGAGGTCATGCTAGTGCCCGGAACGCGCTGGCCATCAAGGCAGGTAACGGCCTTGCCGTCACCGCTGTTCAACTCTGTATGAATTGGCAGCACCTGGCCGCTGCTGTCGCGATATTCAATCCTGACGTCAGGGTCATGCTCTCCCGCGTTCGACCATCGCAGCACGGCCTCATAACCGTTATCTGCGGCGGTCTTCTGGAGCGTTTGCCAAGACTCCAACGCGCTATAGCCAGGGTTCGCGTTCTGGTGGGTTTCCTGGATATGGGCGAGCACTTCGGCTTGCTCCTGGTCTTGCTCCACTGCCTGAGTGACGCTGATCTGCTGGTCTTGAACCTGTTTCTGCTCGAATGCCAGAACAAAATTCTGAATTTTCTCGGCATCCGCAGCCGCTCGGAAAATCTCAAGAGGATCGTCTTGCAAGGATTTGATCCATGATCCGACATAGGCGGTGTGCTGTTTCGGATCGTGGCCAATCCCCAGCTCGTCGCCGAGGATCATGCTCGCAATCTCGGCTCGAAGCTCTTCTTTGGCATACGCTTCCGAGCCGAACGGATTCGACAGGTCACGATCAAGGCGGGATGGGTGCCCTGTCCAGTGGCCCAGCTCATGCAAAGCGGTCGCGTAGTAACGGTCAGCCGTCTCGAACTGCCCACGCTCCGGCATTGTGATGCTATCGGTCGAAGGCCGGTAAAAGGCACGATCCCCTGCGGAGTGGATGATTCGGGCATCCGAGGCAGCAAGGATGTGTTCGGCCCGCTCGATTGGGTTCCACGTCTGTTCCTTGCGCTGCATCGGCGGAAGACCGTCGATCTGCTCGGCGTTGAAAACAGTGGCGAAGAAAACTCGAGGCCGCTCAAGCGGTATGTTTTCCTTTACCGGCTCGCCGTTCGTGTCAATGACGGGCTTGCCATTATCGTCCTTCTTTGTCCGCTCCTCAGAAAACTTCCAATATTGGATCGAGGTACCCTTTTCGCCCTTGCGTACCTGAGCACCTTCGGCCTGAGCCTGCTTGTAGGTCATCCAGCGCTGGTCGCTGCGACCTTCCATCATGAGCCTGATCGCGTTGATACCCTTGTAGCGCTTCTCGGTGGTTGGGTTCATGGGTAGAGAAGAACCTGGCTCTCCCGGCGACCAAGGCTTTTGCCAAGGAGCGGTCCCCTCCTTGAGCTGCTCGATGAGCTTCTCGGCAACCTCTTCATGGAATGCTTTTTTATGGTTGTCCATTTCTGTGTCCCTCTTGTCCCTCTTGGTCTTCTGTTAACGCCATGACAGATCAGCGAGCCAAGTCATCGACGCTAGCTACGGCGTCTTCCTCACTCAAGGCATCTTCCTCGAATGCTCCCACCTGCTGGGCCTCGTCGGCATCGAACTCGACCTGGTAGCCTGGCAACATCGCGTCAGTCATCTTCTCGCGCAGCAACTCGGCTACGTGGTCCGTATCGTCAAAAGGAATCTCCACCTGATCGTCGTGGAAGAGGCCGTTGTTCTGATCGTTATTTGTGGTCATGGTGAACTCCTTATCGCCTGCTGAAATTGAAATCAGGCTTGCCCTTGAGGTCGGGGTATGACTGCTTGCACTCGGGATAACCGCTGCAACTCCACCACGGCAATGCCGGCTTGCCTGGTCGCTTGGTGCCTTGGCGACGGATTAGGCCGCAACCACAAGCACCGCACTTGTGGATTTGGGAAACGGTGACAGGCACTTTGGGAACGGGCTTTCCGGCCTTGTCGTCGAAACTCGCATCGCAACCTTCCTGGTAGCGCGTGCAGCTCCAGAAAAAGCCATTGCTGTTCTTACGGGGAAACCGGCGCAGGAAGCCGGCCTTGCACTTCGGGCACGCCGGCGCGGCCGATCCAGCGACCGTAATGGAGCCATCATTCGCCTTGGCCACTTGATCCCGTATAAATTGCTCTTGCTTGGCCATGAAGTCGGCCAGGCTGCCTTCCCCTTGCTCGATTTTTTTCAGCATTCGCTCATAGAGCGCGGTGAGCACCGGACTCCTGATGACTTCTGGCAAGACGTCGATCAATCCCCGGCCGAGCTGAGTGCTGACGATGGCCTTGCCCTTCGTCTCCAGAAATTTCTTGTTTTTCAGTTCAGTGATGATTGAGGCGCGAGTCGCCGAGGTTCCGATACCGTCGCCTTCCTTGAGGATTTTCTTGTGCTCGGGATCAGTGACGAACTTATGGATGCTCTCCATCGCCTTGCCCAAGGTGCCCTCCGTGAGGCGGGCGGGCGGGGTGCTCTTGGTAGGCTCCAGGGTCGCTTTCTGGCAAGCGGCCGAGTCGCCCTTTTTCACTGCCGGCAACGCCCGGTTTTCGCCCTCTTCCTCAGCTCCCTCTTCTTCCGACTGCTCGTTGTAGACGGCACGCCAGCCTTTGCGGGTGACGCTCTTGCCGGTTACTCCAAACGCCTCGCCGGCCACTTCCACGATAATCCTGGTGCTCATGTACTCATGCACCGGGAAAAATTGCGCCAAGTAGGCCCGCACGATCAGGTTGTAGACGTTGCGCTCGCTTACTGACAGCGCCGAGGCATCGCCTGCATGCATTGTGGGGATGATCCCGTGATGCGCGGTGATCTTCGCGTCGTTCCAGGACTTTGACTTGATCGTGGGATCGCAAGCGTCGATGATCCGCGCCAAGTCAGGGTTTACCTTTTTAAGCGCAGCCAGCACTTGGGGCGCATCCTCATGCTGCGACTCTGGCAGGTAGTCGCAGTCTGTGCGGGGGTAACTGGTGAGCTTGTGCGTCTCGTACAGTGATTGGCAGACCTTCAACACCTCTTCGGCCGAAGAGCCGAACTTCTTGGACGCCAGAAGGGTGATGTCGGAAAGTGCGAAGGCTCGCGGATGCTGGTCTTTCTTCGGCGTGTCGGTGTGCTCGATGACATGGCCCGTCTGACCAGTAGCAGCCTGGACGATCCCTTCGGCAACCTGCTTGTCGATCAAGCGGCTTTCGGAGTCCATGCCGGCTTGGTCTTCCTTCGGCATCCACTTCGCCGTAAAAATTCCGTTTGCGTGCTGGAAAGTGCCGGCGATGTTGAAGTAATCCACCGGCTTAAAGCCTTCAATTTCACGGTCACGGGCTACTACCAGGGCCAAGGTAGGGGTTTGCACCCGGCCGATGGACAGGACGGCCTGGCCACCTCCGCGCTGCGAGCGCAGTGTGTAGGCCCGGCTGAGGTTCATGCCGATCAGCCAGTCTGCACGGCCGCGAGCGAGCGCAGCCGCTCCGCAACCGGCATACCCTTCGTTATCCTTGAGCGCCGCCAGGCCGCGCTGCACGGATACCGAGTCTTGTGCCGATACCCAAAACCGTTTAACGGGCTTGGTGTTGCGGAAGTACTCTAGGACAGCATCTACAAGTAGCTGCCCTTCCCTGTCCGGGTCGCCGGCATTGACGATCAGAGTGGCTTTTTTGAGTAGCCGGCCAATAGCCGCGAGCTGCTGCTTGGCGTCTGATTTCGGCTCGGTAATCCACGTGTCCGGAATGATTGGCAAATCTTCCGCCCGCCAGATTTTTTTGCCACTTTGATTTCTCGGTACGTCTTCGGGCAGATAAACGTCTGGCTCGGCCTGCTCCAGCATGTGACCAAAGCACCAGGTAACCACGTCGCTATTGCATTCAATGAAGCCGTCGCCGCGTCCAGTCTGGCCCAACTCGCCGGCAATGGCTTTAGCTACCGATGGTTTTTCTGCAATAAAGAGTCGCATTGGCTATCACCATATAAAAACGGGACGGATAACGCCCTCAATTTGGTTGCGGTTGATCGGCCCGAAATAACGACTGTCGAATGAGGTGCCACTTACGTCCGACATAAGCAGCAGCTCGACATTACCGAGGGTGTAGCGGTCGGACTGGTAGCGCGGCAAAGCCCGGCCGGCTTTATCGGTAGTCAGCAGGGCGCTAAGCGGGAGTAGTTGACCGTTGACGGTCACGCCTTCGGCGGTGACGACAATCTGGTCGTCTTTAGCGGCTAAAACCCGCTTCATCATCAGGCTATAGCCACCAGGGCAGAAGCCTGCCCCGATATAGCCCCGTTCCTTGGCGTCATCGAACACGCCGACAGGCGGGGGACAGAAAACGACATAGGCCCCCTTCTCTACCGGCTCGTCGGTAAGCCAGTAGAGGCCAACCGGGATGCTCTTGGTGGTATTCACGCGGGCACCGGCGGAATAGCATCCGATGCCTAGCAGCAGGACAGCGGTGCCGGCAATGGCAGTACGGATGGACAATTTCTTGAGGAAACGGCTCATATCGTGATCGCCTCAGCTGCTGTCACTTCCTGGACTATGCGCAGCTTGTCGCTGTTCTTCGGCGCCGGTATTGCGGCCCTGGTCTGAAAAACAGGGTCTTTGAAGTACAGAGGCTGCTTGCCGTAGATGGCTGGGTAGCCCGCGACGTAAACAACCATGTCGCCAGCCTCGGATATGTCGCCAGAGGCGATCTTGAGCGGGCCGGGCATCCGCAGACACTCGTCCGGGGTCAGTAGTGGGCGCTGCACTTCCTGTATCGTCCTGGACACCTGACCCAACAGGGCGCTGGTTCGCCGGCCGCTGGTCGTGATCTGCTCTTTGACCACGGTGGTTTGCCCAGTGAGCTTTGATAGGTGTTCAGCGGTTTCAACCCGGTTCGGCGGGTAAGCGTTCTGGACGTGGCAGTTCGAGGTGATCGTCTCGTCGTGGCCGTAACCGATTTCACGGCTCTTGAGCTGGTTAATGTCCTGACAAATCAGGTAGCACTTGATACCGTAGCCGGCGACGAACGCCAGCGACTCTTGCAGGATTTCCAGCTTGCCGAGGCTTGGAAACTCATCAAGCATCATCAGCAATCGGTGTTTGTAGTGCGCCACCGGACGCCCGTTCTCGAAGTCCATCTTGTCGGCCAGCAGCCGCACGATCATGTTGATGAGCACGCGCACCAGAGGCCGCAGCCGAGCCTTATCGTTCGGCTTTGAGAAGATGTAAAGGCTGACCGGGTTGTCGTGGTTCATGAGGTCTTTCACCTTGAACTCCGACGCGCTGACGTTCTGAGCAACAACCGGGTCGCGGTAAAGGGCCAGGTAAGTCTTGGCCGTGGACAGGACCGAACCAGCTTCTTCCTCGGGACGGTCCATCATGTCGCGGGCTGCTGAGCCTACAAGTGGGTGATTGCGACCGTTGACATGGCTGTAGGTGACCATTTCCATCCACAAGTCGCCAATATCGCGGTCTGGATCGGCCAAGTTACGGTCCACTTCTGGCAGGGTCGCGGGCGTCCCCTCGTTCTTGCTTTTATAAAGAACATGCATGATGAGGCCGACCAGCAGCGCCTGACTGGTCTTCTGCCAGTGGCTATCCAAGCCTTTGCCGTCCGGGTCCACGATCAGAGTTGCCAGGTTCTGCACGTCACCAACTTCGTTTTCGGTGCCAATACGGATTTCATCGAGCGGATTCCAGCGGACTCCACCGTTGCTGCTGGCAGGATCGAACCGCAAAACCTTGTTGCGAGCGTGCTTCTGTCGCCACCCGGCCGTCAAAGCCCATAACTCGCCCTTGAGGTCGGTAATTACGGTGCTGTCTGACCAGGACAACAGGGTTGGTACTACAAGGCCAACGCCTTTACCCGAGCGCGTTGGGGCATAGGTCAGGACGTGCTCCGGGCCGTTGTGGCGCAGGTAATGCTGGACCCCTTTATTGTCCAGCCATGCGCCTACATAGACCCCGGAGTGGCTGGGTGCGCTTTTGCCGGTCAGAACTTCCAGGAAGCGTCGAGGCCGAGCCAGCAAACCAGCTGCCTGAATGTCCTTCTTGCCGGCCCACCGGGCCGAGCCATGCAGGTATTCGTTCGCTTTGGAACTGTTGGCCGAAATCATCTTGGTCACGACCAAACCAAGCAGGCCAACGCCTGTAGCCAGCACCCCGATGCTTCCTGCCCGCATGAACGCATCGGGATAAATGCCATACCATTTGTTTGCCCAAGTCAGAATTGACCAGGGCGCATAGACATGATTGAAGTGCGGGCCTAATACCTCTTGGTAGTTGAGATCGTAGGCAAAGAACTGAGTGGACGCAGCCAGGCCGACACCGATAGACAATAGGGCCAGAGCAGGCACCGCTTTCCCTACCCCGCTCTTTTTGGCCCGCACTTGCGGGCCAACGGCATTGTTGAATTTGTCTTTTGAAATCATCTGCTTTTTCCTTTGCTTTTAATCGCACCCTTAGCAGTCGCTCTAACGGGATCACCGAGTTTCATGCGCTTCATGCGCCGTGCAGTCGCTTCGTTGATGGGCAACACTAGAACGTCATCGCCACGTTTCAGTAGGGCCATAAACTGCCCCTTTACTTGGCGAACGCCCTCAAACGATGCAGCTCCATCGTCAGCCTGATTATATAGCCTATGCTTCGGTATATCGAATCCTTTAGCCCGCTTTTCTTCGCGCTCTTCGATATATACCCGTGCAGCCTGTTGACCAGAAATTGGGGAGGTGGGGGCCGCTACTCCTGGCCTAGAAACATCCCGTCGCAGCCCGTCAGTTGGTTTGGCTCCTTGGTGCTCCACGTCACCAGGAACATGACGCGGCAATAGCACTTCAGCTCCGTGGGTGAGCTGAACCACACCGAGTTGGGACAGCGCTCGCAGACGGTTCTGGCTTTCGGGCGGCGGTTTGCGTCCAACTCTTGCAACACCAGGCTTTGCGGTTCCACCAAGGGCGCGAACGGGGATTCGTCCACCATCGACGGCGCCGAGTCGTTCAGGAACTCCGGTTCCGGTGGCGCTTCCGCGAACTCCAGCCCCTCGTCCATCGGCGGCTCCGGTGGCTCTTCCGGTGTCGCTTCGACCTCCCCTGGCGGGGTCGAATCCATTGCCGCCAGCGCTTGTGCCAGCAGCTCGTCCTCGGTCAGCTCGGACATTGTTTTTCTCCTTCTCGATTGCTTGTTGCAGGGCCTGACGCCGCTGCTCCAGGGCAGGGTCATCGAACTTGATCGGCAAGTTTCGTACTGCCGCCGTTTGCGCTACCAGCTCCTTGAACTGCGGGGAGCCGGTGAGGGTGATCTGCTCGCCATAGCGAGCAACAGCCATGCGCAAGGCTGTCTCAATACCGTCAAAGGTGGTGCCTCGGGACACCTGGAGCTTACTGCCGTCATCCCGAATGGCCGCTGCGCCGGCCCGGTAGATGACGGTGCCCTCTTTGGTGATGTGGTCTTGGCCATCCAGGGCCGTTTGGGAAGGCTTCTGCGGGCCTTTTGCGGCTATAGCATCCCCCCGAAGGCCCTTCACCCCAGCGCGTGCGCGTAGCGCTTTCAGGGCCTCCTGATCGCCATCCTTGGCTTTAACCTGGAGCCAGTCCGCCCACTGCCTAGCCTTCCGCGTGGTGTTGATCTTCTCGACCGCCTTCCGGTGCTCGGTCTGAATCTTGGCAATCTGCTCCTTGAGCGTCTTGTGCGTGCTCGCGTATAGCAGCCTCTTATTCAGGCCCGGAGCGACCATGAGCTTGATCGAAGCCCGCTTGAGGTCAGCCGCCCGCCTAGCGTTCTCCAACGCTCTGTCGCGCCGATCACGCTCGGCGGCCAGCTCCTTGGCCCGCGTGTGCCTGACGGCGCTCTGCTCGTCCTTGTATCGGGCATACAGTTCGGTTGTGTCGGTGCGATGGCCTACAGGCCGTTTTTCGTACCGCTTACCGCTGTCGATCTTGAGGGACTGCAAGCTGGACATGCTGCGCAGTCGGTTCCGACTGGCTGGCGGTGGGCGGCGGCCTACCTTGCCAATACCAGGTTTAGGCAGCGGCGCACCTGGCGACGGCATGGGCCTGCCATGCTGCCTACCCTCGAACTCTCCTAGCCTATCTTCGAGCTTGTTCTTGGAAAGGTCGCGGGCGACGGTGCTGGCTTTAACCATCGTGCCTTCATGGTCAGCAATGACCAGGCCATTGCCGCGCTCGCGCAACTCCAGGCCATGCTCGTGCAGAACCTGGTGCATTTCCTTCCATGACGTGGCGTTTTGGATTTGCTCCAGGCACTCCCGACGCACCCAGCTAAGCAAGCTCTCAACGCCGGCATGACGCTCCATGTCGTTTGCCTTGCTCTCGCCCAACGACTTCCTGCCGGTGTGGTTGACCCGCTCCAAACCATGTTCGATTTCGAGCTTCGCGCAAATCTCGGCGCGAGTTTTGAAGTCCCGATAGGGCTCGTGCATGGTGAGCCGCTGGGGATGAATCTTGTTGATCGCAACGTGAATGTGCAGAACGTCCGTGTCGTTGTGTACGGCGCTGATCCGCTGATGCTCGCCATACCCCATCGCCGCGCATATGCGGTCTTCAACGTCGCGCAGGACTTCTGCACTCGGCTTCTCGCCGGGCGCGAAGCTAATCAGCAGGTGATAGGTCTTGTCGCCCTCGGCCCGAGTGTTTTTCTGCTGAGCGCTAAGAATGTCACGCACAGCCCATGTGACGCTTTCGCTCTGGCAGTTTGTTATCCGCACCTCACCTACGCGCTCGCTTATCCCCTGGCTGTTGGTGATGTAGTTCACCAGACCCGCGAAGCTGCTCTTCTTCGCTGAGTTCATGGGTATCCGCTTGCTAATCATCTGGCGTCCGACCTTTAGCCGCTAAAATTCAGGCCACGGTCTGCCAACTCCAGCAAGGCATCCTGGGTCGCATCAATCTTCCCGAGAACAGCCTTGATCGTTGCTCGCATGGTGGCCTCATCGAAGCCGGCAAACCGCTCGTCATTGGTCAGCCACAGCTTGAGCAGCCCCCCTAACCGCCCCTGGTCGGCATTGATCTTGGACAGCTCGCCGACCAGCCCGGCGTCGATAACACTGCCCACCTCGTAGCCCAGCCCAACCGCACGCATGTATGCCGCGACCGACTTACCCGCCGCTCGCGCTTTGTCTTCAATCGCAGCTTTCTCTTCTGGGAGGACAGGCACCCGCAGGTGAATGTCCTTTCTAGTCGTCTTCTTCTCGCTCATCTCTTTTCCTTGCGGTTCCACCGCAGCTTCTGACGGCGGTAGCCGTCCAGCCTCGCAGAGCAAGACACCCGTTGAGCGCGAAGCGCGAATAAGGGGAAGTGAAGATAGATAACCGGCTTGCTGGTTAGCTAACTTCACCTGTCTTGCCCGGCTCTTCGAGCCGTTTAACGCCAGATAAGTATCGCATACGAAGCCTTTTGAGCAACGTTTTTAACGCAAATATCAATGGATATAATGAAATTCCGGGAAAACGCGATAGAATGGGGGCTGAGAGGCTTTTAGAAGGGCTAGAATCGCGGCTTAAACGACATTCCAACGGATGCTAATTCGAGATGGCGAAAGCAGGATTAAGCCTTTCTGAGCGCATAGCTGAGAGGGCGAAGAAGAAGCAGAAACAGGCCAGGGGGGGAGCCAACCGCGCTCAGTTTCTAGCCGTGAAAGAGGATGTGGCGAAGGCCCTGGATGACCAGTGGCCGGTTAAGGAGATTTGGGCAACGCTGCGGGAAGAAGGGTCGATTAGTTTTAGCTACGACGCATTCATAGGTTATGTGCGCCGACTGATAAAGCCGGGCAAAGCTGACAAGCCTAGCCCCCTACCCTCGCGCCAGGCTCCGCTTCCGCCCCCAAACAAGCCTTTAGCCGCTAAAGATGACCAGGTGTCCAGCCCCGTGCCGATACCGAAATCAACCACGACAGCGGGCTTTCAATACAGTCCGAAACCGAAAAACAGAAGGGAGAAAGACAATGGCTAAAGTTCATCTGACGCTTCAAGGGAAAGGCGGTGTCGGCAAGTCGATGATGGCGGCCATCATCGCGCAATACAAAGCAAGCAAGGGGCGCCCGGTGCTGTGCATAGACACCGATCCGGTCAATGCCACCTTTGAAGGTTACGAATCCCTTAACGTCCGCCGCCTGGAAATTATGGATGGCGACGAAATCAACTCCAGAAACTTCGACCTGTTGATTGAGTGGATCGCCACGGAAGAAGCTGATGACATCGTTATTGATAACGGCGCCAGTTCATTCGTCCCCCTCTCCAGCTACCTGATCGGCAACCAGGTTCCTGACATGCTGGCTGAAATGGGGCACCAACTCATCGTCCACATCGCAGTAACTGGTGGCCAGGCCTATGAAGACACTGTGAACGGTTTCGAGGCCATTGTTAGCCAGTACCCACAAACCACGCTCTTCGTTATCTGGCTCAACCCCTATTGGGGGCCTGTTCAGTCGAGTGCAGGGGTTCCGTTCGAGAAAAGCCCCGAGTACAAGGCCACCCTCAAGGAAGCAAAAGGACGGATCGCTGGCTTCGTGGTCGTGGAGAACCTGAAGAAGGACACAGCAGGCCGCGACTTCGGGGAAATGCTGCAATCGCACCTTACGTTCGATGAAGCGCTGGGCATGGAATCCCTTTCGATCATGACCAGGCAGCGCCTAAAGCTCGTTAAAAAGGGCTTCTACGACCAGTTGGACAACCTCCCGGAGATCTAAATGTCTGATGCCATTGATGAGCTGATCCAGGAAATCGCCTCCAAGAATGGCATGGCCGTCTCGCGGGATGACCCGATCCTGGTGCTTCACACTATCAATGCACGGCTGCTCGAGGACTCGGCGAGAGCACAGCAGGTCATGCTAGATAGCTTCAAGGAAGAGCTGGAAAGCATTACGCACCGCTGGGGTGGTGATGCCAAGGAGAAGGCAGAGCGTATTCTGAATGCGGCTCTGACAGCCAGCCGAGAGACAATGGCCAAGGCAATGCAAGAGAGCGCCAAAGCCACCGCAGAAGCCGTTACCGCCGAGGTGGATACCGCTCTTCGTCGCGTCAGGAGCCAGCTCCAGGATGTGAAGCGTATCGCCGTCTTCAACATCGTGGCAGGGGTGATGGCTTTCGCTGCTGCCGGGATCGTCTTGTTCGCGTCCCTGTCCCTGTGATCGAGAAGCAATAAAAAATCCCGGCTTGCCGGGATTTTTCTTTCTATTAACCCGGCAATCAAATACCCAATCTAAGTGGCATAACGCACCGACGCATGCTGGAAGTAGGCAACTACCCGCTCCGGGGTTTTGGCCAACCAGCTCATGAATGCCTCGGCCTTCTCCAGCAATTCCGACTTGTTTCGCGCCCGGTCACTGGTGCGCAAGCGTGTCTTGAGGTCGCGGTTCAAATACTCGTCCGGATTACACTCAGGCGAATAGGGTGGCAGGTAGAACGCTTCGATTTCTTCCTTGTGCCCTTCGAGCCATTCCCTGACCAGACGCGCATGATGGACACGCAGGTTGTCCAGGATCAGAAAGATCTTCCTGTCACTGTCCGCCACCAGCACCGGCGTGACGCCTGCCGGCGCATAGCCTCGAATCCAATGCCCATCTTCAGCTACGGCCGTTTCATCGCCCCAGTAGATCGTCGCGTTTTCGGCCTTGGCGCGTGCCACGATGGCCGGATAGGTCTCTTCGAGCCAGTGCTCGATCGCCTCCGGGTTCTGTTCCAGCGCCTGCCGGGTCGGCCGCTGTGGGGTATACCCCCAGCGCTGAAGGTACTGACCCACCGTCCGGATCGGCATCTCGACGCCATACAAGTGCTTGATCAACTGCATGACGGCCCGGCGGTTCCACAGGGCAAAGTCGAGTTGCAACTGGTTCGGGGTCTGGCCCACCAGAATCGAGCGCAACTGCCACTCCTGAGCGAGCGTCAAGGTCCGTCCGCTTGCCTGGCGCCGACCGCGTGTCCTGGATTTCAAACCCTCGCTGCCTTGCTCGCTATAGCGTTTGGACCAGGCCAGTACGGTACTCAGATGTACGCCCAATACGTCGGCAACCTCTTGCCAAGTCAGTTCGCGCTGCTCACGCAGATTCATGGCCAGGCGCCGCATCTGGTCCTGAGTTTCTCGAGAGAGCTTTCGGGCATCGATCTTTTTCATGCCCCTTTATATCGTGAATTTGATTGCCGCGTTAATAATGCTGCTGCGAAAGCCCCAACCGCTGCCCTCGTCCAAGCTGCTGCTGTTGATCCTGCTTCTGCTTGCGCTCTTGTTCCTGCTTGCGCAGTTGGGCCTGCTGACGACGCCGCGCCTCCAGCGTCTCATCGAACTCCGAAGCAAGCCCAGGCTCATCGGCCCGCAGCTTCCTGGTGGCCAACTCTTCAATTTTAGACGAATGGATGCCCATTCCGTCCCGAATCTCCTGGACGGCCTCAAGCCGACCCTGCAAGGTCTGTAGGCGGGCCTGCTGCTGCATTTGCTGGGCCTGACAGGCTGCCTTTGTGCTTGGCAGAGAGAAAAAGCCGGGCTGGCTTGCGCGAGTCTGCTGTAATCGTGCCTGTTGCTGGTCGATCAGCGCTTCTAAGCGGTCCTCGATGCGCTCAACCTGGTCATGCTTGGCCTGGACATATGCCTGGAGCGATTCTTGATAGGTTTGCTCTACAGGCGCCGCCTCTAGGATGGTTTGCTGCTGTTGCTCTAGCTCAAGGGCGCCTTGATAAAGGCTCTCTCCGACACCGCTTACCCCTTGTTGCGTGCTTCTCGCCGTCGCTTGAGTTCGGCTCGCATCCAGGTGCTCGACGCCTGCATGTCTTGCCGCAGCAATTCGATCTCGGATGGCGTCAACGGACGCGGCAGCTTTGAGGTGTCCGGCTTCGCCTTGAGTGAGTCTTTCGATGCCATAACCGAAACTCTCCTTCCAAAAGATATTCATGGCCTGGCCGTATTTCTCTTCAATCGCGGCCAGCATCTTCGGCTTCACAGCCATATCGACGGCTCCCTGGTGGGCCGTCATCACGGAGGCTGCCAGGACGTTGCCGCCTCGATTCTCGACATAGCCTCGGAGCGAGGCTAACGTGCCCCCCATAGTCAACGTGTCGTCCACAATAAGGTACTTCTGTTCCGCCTCAACCTCACCGATGAAAGAGGGGTTGAACGCCAGGCGATGGTCGGCACCGGAGCCTGTACGATTAACCTTCTCTTTCTGGACAATGCCAGTCTCGACTTCGAGGCCAAGACGGTCGGCCAGAACCTCAGCGAAGGCTAGGGGAATCTTGTTGTTGCCAGATGCTTCCGTCGCCAGAACCGGAAGGATGCGTGGCGTCTCGTTGCCGATCAGCTCCTTAATTTGGCTAATCGTGTCGTCGCTCACAAGGCGGTCAACCAGATTCAAGGCGGCTTCCATGTCGCCCTGCTTTGCAGCTTGATATTCCGGCTCCTTCGCCAAAATGCCTAAGTCACCATTCCGTATGACCTTGGGGAAATCTCCCCAAGCCGCTCGCTCCGCTTGGCTCAGCTTGCTCAAGGTAGCCTCCATTTTTAGCCGCTAAAATTAGGTCATCGTTTCAGCCCCCTTCCCTGCTGGAGAGACGTGGCGGCTGTCTCAGCTTTGCCTTGCTGGTTGTACGATACCGTTATTGCAGACCCTATTTCAGGCACTTTATCGAAATCTGAGCGGCTATGCTTGACGATATTCATCCCAACTTTTTGGTATACTTTATCCTTGTCCGCATGAATCAATTGTCCGCTATAGCTCTGGTTTTTATCGGCAGATAACGAAGAGTGAAGATTATAAATTCCCGGCTTGATTCCATTCGCCTTCCCCGCTACTTCATTACTTGCCGCATCAAAAGAGACAGAGCCAGGCGGGGTCGTCTGAACGATCCGCTGTCCATTCATGACCACAAGGCGCTGCTTCATTGTCCCCCCCCAAATTATTGTAAAAAAACGGGTGAATGCTAAAAAACTAGCACTGCTAAATTTTAGCGCAGTACCCTTGTTTTATCAGTCTTGATTACTGTCTTTTGCTACTCTTTTCTCTGATTTTACAGGCTTTTTTGCGTCGTCCATTAGAGTTCACTACTGCCGAAAACGAATTCTGGGACAACCCCTACTTTTCCTCTCCCTTCCTGGCGGTGCTCGGCTTGATCTCAGGCTTCAACGCGGCCAGCAGGGCGTCATTCTGCGCTCTGAGAGTGTCCCGTTCGCCACGCATCCGGGCGGCCTCCTCGCGGGCGCTGGTTGCGTCCTCGCTCCTGGCCTGAGCCTTCGCCAGTTCGGCCCGTAGCTGGTCGGCGTCCTGGTGTGCCCGGTCAAGCTCTGTGCGCAGCTCGACGGCCCGGCGCTCGATCTCGCCGGCTTTAGCTTCGGCGCGTTCGGCTCGAGCATTCGCCTGGGCCAGCTCGGAGCGTAGGGCAGCCTGCTCCTGTTCGGCCCGCTGTGCGGCCTCCTGGTGTTTCTTGGCAGCAGCGGCGGCATCGGCCCGCACCTGCTTCAGCTCGGCTGTGTGCTGCTCGCTGGCTGTCCGGGTGGCCTGCTCGGTTGCGGCCAGGCGCTCCCGGACCTGGGCCAGCTCGACAGCCTGGCTCTGGCGTTGCGCAAGAACCTCTGTCAGCCGCTCCTGGGTCGCCGCCAGTTCCGCCTTTACGTCGTCCAGCTGCTGTTCCAGGTCCTCGACCGTTTGCGCCGCGTCGGCCAGCTCCCGTTCGGCTTGCTCGCGCTGCTCGCCGGCAGCTCTGACCACCTCACCCACGCGCCGTTCGGCTGCCTTTACGGCCTTGTCGTTCAACTCGACTGCCAGGGCCGCTAGTCGCTCGGTCAGCGCCTTGGAGACGGTCACCAGTTCCTCGGCCACCTCCACCGGCAGTTCAGCCACCGGCTCGGCCTCGGCGACGGACGAGCGGGCCAGGTGCTCATCCCAGACCTGTTTCAGCCGGTTGGGGTTGCCGCCGCCGACCTTCTGCCGCAGGGCGAAGCCGGTGACGTTGCGGCCGGCGGCCTGCAGGGCTTCGCCGGCCTGGATGATCTCTTCGGGGGTGTATTCAGCGGGACGCACGGGATCAATCTCCAATCTTTTGTTGAGGTTGATTCCATTATACAAACTAACTAACAAACAAATAAACAAATAAACAAATATCGAAAACGGTGGGGAAATTAGTGGATAGTTCTGATTTCGTAGGCAAAAAAAGCCCGCAATCAAGCGGGGGGGTTGCCAACCTCTGAGATGCCCGGCGCACCAGGCATCTTTTGAACGATTAAGCCCGCCTATCAGCGGCTGCCGAGTGGGTTACGCCTCGATCAAGGCCACCAGCGTGACTTTGGCCAAGTCGTCCTCGAACTCTTCACCGTCATCGTCGTATTTCAGCCACGCGAATCCGGTCGCAGAAGGGCGCTTGTTCAACAGAAGCCTCGCCGGCCGACCGTTGTGTTGGACCTGGACGATGGCCTTTTTGAGCTTGGTCGGGTTTTCCTCTTTGGGCTTGGTAGGTGGTGCCTCTTCCTCTTCCTCGCCGGCATTTATATCGCGGTCATCAACGCCAGTCCGCTCGCGAGCCTCTCTCAGTGTCTGCTCGGCCAGGCTCTCGTCGTCCTCCTGTTGCCTTTTGTCGTCCAGGAACTCACGAAGCAGCTTTACCGAACCTCGGGTGATTTCCTGGCTCTCGTCTTCCAGCCATTCCGAAATCTCGTCGGGAGACTTCTTGTAAAGCATCACCAACTCGTTGATGACCGTAACATCATTCACTCGGCCAAAATTGAAAGCCTCGGCAATTGGATCGGGCAGGTCCAGCAATGTGGCGTGTTGCGTAACAAAAGCGGCTGACTTGCCCATTTCCCTGGCAATTTCAGCCTTCTTCTTGCCCGCCGCCAGTTCGCTGCCGATGAAGTCTGCAAGCTCGCGAGCGGTATTCCCCTCGCGATGTAGGTTTTCAACAACCTGGTCAGAGCGTTTGTAGTTATTGTCAATCCACCCTGGAATTGTGCTCTTTCCGGCCATTTTGGAGGCCCGAAAGCGCCGGGCACCGTGGTTAATGAGGTAACGGCCAGGTGAATCAGGGTTCTCCCGTACTGAAATAGGGGTCTTCACACCTCGCAAGCGAATCGTAGCTGCCAGCTCTTCCAGGATCTCTGTCCTAAAACCGGGATTATTTTCTTTTCGCGGCTGTTTGGGGTCCTCATCAATCAGCATCATGTCGAGCATCAGCGGGTCGCCATTGCTCACAGAGGCCTCTGGAGCGTTCAGCAGGCCCGACAGGTCGCCCAGGCTATCCAGCCCCATCCCGGCCGGCCTCTGCTTGTCCTGGCCCTTATCGGTGGCGGTCATCATGCGATCTCCATTTTCTCGTAAACGTACTGGGCCAATGCCCGAACCTCTTTCGCAGCCTTGCGGGCGGCGGTTTTCTTGATCTGCCACACTGGCACACCATTCGCCAGGGCATCGGCGATGCTACTGCGCAGACCGATGGTCGCGGGGATCATCAGTTGCGGATAGGCGGCTTGCAGTTTGTCCAGGTGTTCTTTATGCCGGGGATTGCGGCCATCCACTTTGCTGGGAACCATGCCCAGGAAGATCAAGCCAGGGTTGGCCTTGCGCATGTTTGCTATGGCTGCGTTCATTTTTTTGATGCCCTGGATGCTGTACACTTCCAGCTCAATTGGAGACAGAACGTAGTCGGCTGCATAGAGCGCAGCCGCCAGGCAGTTGCCGAGCGATGGCGGAGTGTCGATCAGGCAAAGATCAAAGCCCTGCAAGGCCAGTAGCCGGATTGCCTCTTTGAAATGCGTTCCAGCTTCGGCCAGGCTCGTCTTCTCCATGTCGGCCAGACCAGCATCAGAAGCGATCAGAACAAGCCGAGCGGCATCTTCTTGACCCTCCTCACCGGCAATCTCGGCCCAAGGCGTCGAAGATACGTCCTTGAACATGGCGCTAGCAGTCAGGCTCGACTGGTACGCTTGCAAGGAATATGAGGCGTTGCCCTGCGTATCTAGGTCGATTACCGCGACCTTCTTACCACGCTCAAGCGCATCGAGCGCCAAGTGAACCAGCGTAGAGGTTTTCCCTACCCCGCCCTTCTGCTGGGCAACAACCGTTGTCTTCATGCTTTCGATTCCCTCTTCTCGGCGAACTCCCTCGCCCATTTCTTTACGATGAAAGCCTGGTGTTTGGGCAGCAGCACCGTCAGCCGCTCGCACCCCGGAGGCACCGACTCCTCGTGCGCTGCCCAAACCCGACTGACGGCCTGAGACACCGCACCCTTGGTCAACCCCAGGGATTGCACGAACTCCGCTTGAGGCTTGCCCTGAACTAAAACACCCCTCGCTATCTCCACTGTTTGAGGGCCAACGTCCAGCCCCGATAAGACTGCTTGAAACTGGGCCTCCGTGAGCCGTTTTTTCATTGATTGCACCCATGTCCCTTGCTCCGCGACTGGATTGAACAATGGCGGTGACAGCCGCCAACCAATAACGCGAAGTTTAGCTAAACAAAATATTTTTAGTCAAGAACTTTAGCCGCTAAAGTTTTGCGCCAAGCAGCAAAAGCCCGCTTTCAGCGGGCCTTGATTGTTATGCGCCGAGCATTCTTTTGATGAGATTATGTTGCTTCATGTAAGGCCTTCAAAGCCCTTTGGGCTTGTAGGCTGACACGAAATAGGTAAGAGCCGTTAAACCTGCAAAGTGGGTCAGAAAAATCCAGCCAGCATTACCGCCTGGTGTATCCCAGTGGTAAGCCATTAAGACGAGGCATATGAAAACGTCTATCGAGATAACCCACTTGAGGATTGGCCACAGTAGGACGGTGAAGATCCAGATACCTCGCCATAGGGAAGCCAAGCCTCGCTTTAACAACCCAGGCTTTACCTCAGCCTTTGGAATAACCATCTTCGCCGCTGGCTCGACCTTCGGGGGTTCTTTCGCGCCCGGAAAATTGATGATACGTGTCATGCTTGACCCCTTTACTCAGTTGCATTTCAATAAAATGCTACAGGTGACTGCTCCGCAAAGCCTGGGCCTTTGCGTGACAGCGCAGGGGCCAAGCGCCCCGGATCGCTCCGGGGCGTTCTCCCTACTCCGGTTCCACCTCTACGATGACGCTACTCTCGAATCCATACCTTTCTGAACTTGATGAGCGGGAACTGTCTTGCTTTCCATCGGATCTTCTCCGGTAATGACCTTTTTCTCTATATCGTAGATAGCCATTAACGAAAACACCCTGCGAAAGCATAGCCCTCGCAGGGTGTGGGGTTAACCCGGCTCAGTGCCGGGATTTCTCTAAGATCGAAGCTCGTTCTGCTGCTACCCTACTATCCGTCTCTTTGCGCAGCAGCTTGGAAAATTCGTCTACTGGCATTAGTGCCAGGTGGTTGCCCTTGCCCGGTATACCTAGCTCATCCGCAACTTGGTGAATCGTCCCGCCTGCCCAACCAAAGGCTTTACAAGCCAGCGAAAGATTCGTCATCGTTTTCATCGAATGCTCTCCGGTAATGACCTGGACGAAGTGTCCGGCCTCGGAAAGAATATTGGGACAAAATACCCTAATGAACAAGGACTGTTTAGCTAAAAAATATTTTAGCCGCTAAATTTTAGCCCGACTCCAGATACACCCTAAGCCAGCTTCGTGACACAGAAGCGCCCAGGCGGCATAAGGGATTGGCGTGTACCCCCCCGTCCAGCGCCGCAAAGTTCGGTCGCCCTGCTCACCTAGTCCGAGAAAGCGTGCTGCCATCTTTCCGCTGTATTGTGATATCCCTTTTCGGGCGGCGATGATTCGCAGAAGTTCCCGAACCTCATCTGAGGTCGGCTGTTGCCAGCCATCATCAGCAGGTCGCAGGCACTCAAACCGAATATTTACTTCCACCACTTATTCCCCATTCAAAGGCTGGAGTATGCACTTTGGATCGGGAACTACAAGTTGCACAAGAAGAGAGGCTTGGGGTGCAAGCCTCTCCGCATTGTCTTCCGGCATGGCTACTTCTTCCTCTTAGAGTTGATCTTAGCTTGGGCCGCTTCGGCCCACTTTCTGACAATGAACGCCTGGTGAGCCGGCAGCGTCACGTCCACTATTTCATAACCAGCCGGAATCTCAGTTGCGGCCTTGCTTACCTTCGCGGCCTTTTTCGTGGATTCCAGCTCCGCATCCAGGCTGGCCAGCTTTTCTTCTAGGCTCTCAATGAGGCTGCGCGAGTAAGTGACGTGCGAATCAGCCAACCATAGGGCACAGCGCAGCGCCTTTACAGCCCGTTCTGTTGCAGTGTTTCCTGGAAAGCCTTGAATCGTGAGGTCATAGTCTGAGATCGCCTCAAGCCCTTGGGTGCGTATCTCGTCATAGCGTAGGCACCGCTCGGCCAGTGTCCGCTGCTGCGCCTTCAATCCTGCCGCCAGCTTCGCCCGTAGCTTTTTCGGGTCGGTCGGAGGCTTCTTGCGAACAAACAAGTCATTCCAAATGATTTGCCCCGGTTCACGTTTCCCGGTTTGTTCTGAGGGGGGAAACTCTGCCAACAACCCCGCTATAGCTTCCAATCCTACGCCGGCTCGGATCGCATCCGCGTCTTCTTTCATACCCATACAGTGATCCTCCAGACAGACCCCGGCCATTCGGCCAGGGCCTGGGCCGACTGTTAGTCGATGGCTGCGAAGATCAGGCCCGCCTCGGGATGCTCGCCAGCATAGTCCCGCAGTAGGTAGTACAGGTCGATAATTCGATCCG
Source organism: Azotobacter beijerinckii (assembly GCF_900110885.1). Lineage (GTDB taxonomy): Bacteria > Pseudomonadota > Gammaproteobacteria > Pseudomonadales > Pseudomonadaceae > Azotobacter > Azotobacter beijerinckii. The sequence goes on from NZ_FOFJ01000022.1 coordinate 34,484, forward strand.
CCTGGGTACGGTTGGCCAACTCGCACAGGCCAAACAGGGTAGCCACAATACCGGCAGCATCGGCTGAAAGCTCGCCGTCGAAGTAGTTACCTTCGACCTGGACGCGGTAGCGTTTGTCCTGCTCGGGGGCCATGTAGAAGCCCCCATTCGACAGCGTGTAGTAGTTCCACAAACCGCCGTTGTAGTCCTGGGACAGCGTAGTCATCCAGTGGTACACCAGCGGCTCGCCAAGCATCATCAGGTTCTCGCCGAAGAAGGCAGGCAGGAAACCCATACGGCTTTTTTCAGGAAGAGGGGTGGCGATGATCGGACGAAAGGAAAGTTGCGTGTTGCTCATCGGATGCTCTCCGGTAATGACCTGGACGAAGTGCCCGGCCTCGGAAAGAATATTAGGACAAAATGTCCTAATTCGCAAGCTTTTTTCTGCGTTTATTGACACTTGAGGGATGCCAGGCAGGCATTGCCAGCAATGGAGGGGTGGGGTTTGGGAAGCAACGGAACCAAAAACCAACGTAAGGCTAAATTAGAGTTCATCGCTGCCGAAAACATGGGCGGTTATCCAGACTTTGTTTCGGCGAACGGCTTTTCCGCACTGCTTTTCATGCATTTGACTGCCTTGGCGTCAGGGTCTGTAAGAGTCCGACAAAACGATGGCTTTCCCGAAAACCCAAGACACAGCAAGGGCTTGTAAGGCAGGCGCAGTGCTTAAGTGCACTTTCTGTTCCATTGCTCCCCAAACCCCGTGTGGGCCTAGTTCGTTGACCCTTGAGGGATTTCATTACTGTACTGCCACTGACACCCCTCTGGCGTGAAACCATGCGGTCTTTCAGTGGGCAGGTGGCTCCTGCTGCGTAGCAGCATGCTCGATCCAGCAGCGGCGTGGCTTTGAGCTTGGTTGTGGCCGCTGGAAGCTTCGTCATGAGGGTTCTCGAAACTCGATATTCCGATTGACTTGATACGAGATAGGTTTTCGAGAATGAACCAAGCAAGGCCCGTACTGGTGGGCCGAGAGACATGCTCTTCCAGGCGCTTGCGCCTGGTCAACATGGCGAGTTGTGCTCTTGGGGGGATGGGAGAGCCGCTTTGCGGCTCGGGAGGGATCGAGAAGGGGGGTATCCCCCCTTCGGCGTGCGCTGTGAAGCGCACAGGTTAAAAAGAGGGTTAAAAGAGGGTTATAAAAGCGGTTAAAAACAGGTTAGAGGCCTCAGAAAACGCATATAACCAATTGATAATAAAAGTAAAAATTAGCCAGGCCTGTCCCTCAAGGGTCAATAAATGCATCCTTCAAGAGTCAATAATTAGTCCCTCATAGGTCAATCAATGGTCCCTTAAAGGTCAATAGTGTGTCCCTCAAGGGTCAATAACTTAGGGCAGTTATACACAGAGTTATCAACAACTCATGTGGATAATTCCGAATTCTGAGACGCACCTTGGCTATGCCTGATTCTTAGAGGAATCCCTCAAGGGTCAATCATGGGGTTTGGGGAGCAATGGAACAGGGGGCGCTTCAGAAAACGGAAAATAAAGCACGCTAAGGTCCCAAGACCCCATGCAGACTTCAAAAACGATCATTTTCGAGAGGGCTTCGTGAGAAAGCAGCCCGCGCCAGTGCTGGCCTTACTCGAGTGATTCTCGAAAATCGCTCTCCTAATGGTGTGCCGCCAAAGCCGAGTTTCGAGAAACACTGCAATGTGGCATCCAGCAGCAGCCATTCGACGCAAAGCCGCGCCGTTACTGGGTGATGCACTCCTTAGCGTGCTTTAAATTCCGTTTTCTGAGGCGACCCCGAACAGAGGCAGGTCAAGGTATTCGATCCCTCAAAGATCAATGAAAAACGGGGGGCTGTGCCCCCCGTTTTCGTTTCTAACGTGTCACCAGATCCGCGGCCAAATCACGAGGAAGCCTTACCTCTTGCAGTAGATCATGTCGCCGTTGACCCAAGAGCCAGCTACCAGGCCGCTGTTGGTCAACTCGCTGCATGCTGCCTTCGACTGCTCCTTCCACTTCGCAGCACGAGCCGTGTCCGAGCCGCACATCTGTTGGAACTTGTCCAATGCAAGAGGGAAGGGCTGCTTGTGAGACGCAAAATAATCGAACAGTCGGCGAGCGGTCGGGGTCAGCTTGCGATACTTCTCCCACACGAATATCGTGTAGTGGTCGCCAGCAAATAGGTAGACCATTTCCTCTTCCAACTCAACCTGGCAGCGGGAACTCCTCTTCCCACGATCCAAAATGCCGAAACGGCGTAGCAGCGAGAGCGAAACCAAAGTACCGAGGCGACTCGACTGGAATTGTAGAGCAGAGGCCTGCAACCTGGTCAGGGAATCCTCCGCCTTCTTGTAATACTTGCCGTTGATTGGCCAGCCGAGGTCGGTACATAGTTCGTAGAATGTGAAGCTGATAGGCAGGCCGATAGGAAACCGCTTCGAGTATTCCAGCATCTGCTGCCAAACCAACTCATCGTCCTCGGCTCGGAGCTCAATACCGCTAAAAGTGATCCGAACATCCTGGTTATAGGAGTAGATCGGCTGGCCTTGGAGCGCTTCGCGTGGCTTCCGCTTGTTCTTGACGGTGAAGAGCGCGGTGCGAGCTATGTCGTTGGGTATGGCCCGCATGTCGTCATCCCACGGGGCGATGTCGAATAGCGATAGCTGCTCTTTCTTCACTTCCTCCATGGTTTTCTGCAATACGGCATCCCGCTTGGCTTGGCTTTCCTTCTGCGACACCTCTCCTTGAGGGGCACGCTTGGGTTTGCGAGTACTCTTCGGCGCCGGCGCCGATGGAGCAGAGGACGTCTTGGAGGGCGCTTTAATTGCTGTCGCCGGCTCGTTGGCCATAGCCTCGGGAGTGTCTAATAGCTTCGTTACGCTCTTGTTGAGCAGACGCGGACGGTTTGCGGCAACGTTTGCGGCAACGTCTGTGGCCAAGCCAGGCTCCATGCCTCTCGCTATTAGCGAATCGCGGTATGCGGCTTCGTCAAAGTGTTCCATTACTTCCCCTCATAACAGCAGGCCCGTGGCTAGGCTCATAGGCTACTAGCTTGCAGCGCCGTTATCATTTGTCCGTCCGGTGTGGATAGAACCACGGAAACGCGGTTAATATGCCGATAAAATGAAACTTGTTGACAAGCTTTCTCGTTAGCCCTCTCTCAGGAATAAGAGTTTAGCTAAACAGTCGGCAAGGGTCAATACTTTAGCGGCTAAAATTTGTCGCAACTGAAAGGCGCGGGCCTAACGTGTACAACATAATTTTCTTTACCAACGTCCTGCGCATATTGGACGAGAAAGGAATGACCAAATCGGAGCTGGCCAGCAAGGCAGATATGTCCGTTTCCTTCTTGTCTGACCTGACGAACGGGAAAGCAAACCCCTCCCTCAAGATCATGGAAAACCTTGCAACAGCTTTAGAAACGCCGCTGCCGATGCTGCTTGAGTCAAGCGATCTTGACAGAGAAGCCCTAGATGCCATTGCCGGTGGTCGGATGCCGCAAAGCCTTCCGAAAGGTTTCGTCCGTATCAGTGCCGTACTCCCAGAAGCGAAGGCTTTTGTGGTACGACGATGGGAAGAAGAAGCCAAAAAGAAGCTGAAGCTGCAAGAGAAGGGCCGGTCGTAAGCTAGTCCTTTCGCCTAAAGCGACCATGTCTTTAGCCGCTAAAGTCATGGTCCGTTGATTCACCATCCAGCAGGACGCTAGGAAAAGCCTTTAGCCGCTCCTCGGCAGGACAGGGAAGTGTCGCTGTACCCGCTGTACGTCCCCATATTTCATTATCTATTTCTAACTACGTGATTTTCCGGTAGGCATATTCGCTTGCACGAAAATATGTTTCGTTATATCGTTAATCAAGGACGAATTATTTTTCAAGTCGGAGGAATAAATGCACGAGAGCAACGAAGAACATTCCAGCCTCAAAGAGCGGGCAAGGAAGAAACTCGAACGGGACGCGGGGGCGCTCATTATTGACGCACTCAACGATCCGAAGACTGTTGAACTCATGTGCAATGCAGACGGGAAACTCTGGGTTGAGCGCCTGGGCGAGCCCATGAAGGAGATTGGCCAGCTTCGCCCGGCTCAGGCTGAGTCGATCATCAAGACGGTCGCTGGCTACCACGGCAAGGAAGTAACCCGCCAGAATCCGCTGCTGGAAGGGGAGTGGCCATTAGACGGGTCACGTTTTGCCGGCCAGCTTCAGCCTGTTGTGCGTGCCCCCACTTTCGCTATCCGTAAGAAGGCCGTGGCCATCCATACCCTCGACGAGTACGTCGAGGCGGAAATCATGACTGCGGATCAATGCAGTGTGATCAAGAGGGCGGTTCAGCAACACCGAAACATTCTGATCATCGGCGGTACAGGATCTGGCAAGACCACCCTAGTCAACGCCGTAATCAATGAAATAGTCGTCCAGTTCCCGGCAGAACGCGTGTTCATCATCGAGGACATCGGGGAAATTCAATGTGCTGCCGCAAATTTCGTGCAATACCACACCACGCTCGGTGTGACCATGACCGAGTTGCTGAGAACCACGCTGCGTATGCGTCCCGACCGCATTCTGGTTGGCGAAGTGCGCGGCGAGGAAGCGCTTGATCTGCTTGACGCATGGAATACCGGGCACCCAGGCGGTGCCGCGACCCTTCACGCCGACAGCGCGGTGGAAGGATTGACTCGCTTGAAGTCACTTGTTTCACGAAACAGGTCGGCTCCATCCGAAATTGAGCCGCTGATTGGCAAGGCGGTTCACGTTGTTGTTTTCATCGCTAGAACCCCAAAAGGCCGACGCATACAGGAAATTCTTGAAGTTTCCGGGTACGCCGATGGCTGCTATCAACTCCATAACCTTTAAATAAAGGAGCTTTACCCTATGTACGCACTCGTTCAAGCCCCGCGCCTTAACCGTCAGGCAATGTTTTATATCGGCCTGACCTTATTGCTGGCTTTTTTCATGGTTATGCCGCAGCACGCTTTCGCGACCGAAGGAACAGGGGGATCATTGCCCTATGAGTCCTGGCTGACTAACTTGCGCAACTCCGTTACTGGCCCTGTCGCCTTCGCCCTCTCAATCATTGGTATTGTAGTTGCTGGTGGCGTGTTGATCTTCGGCGGTGACCTAAACGGCTTCTTCCGTAGCTTGATCTTTCTGGTCTTGGTGATGGCGTTGCTCGTCGGTGCCCAAAACGTCATGTCTACTTTCTTCGGTCGCGGCGCTGAAATTGCCGCCGCTTGGGACGTGATTACCCATTCGCTGCTGTTGAGCCGGACTGCCTAATTATGGCTCTCCGCACGATCCCCATTCGGCGGGCTGGCAATCGAGACAACCTGTTCATGGGTGGGGACCGTGAACTGGTGATGTTCTCGGGCTTGCTGGCCTTCGCACTGATCTTCAGTGCGCAAGAACTGAGGGCAACGGTGGTGGGCTTTGTGTTGTGGTTCGGATCGCTCTTTGTGCTCCGAATCATGGCCAAGTCGGACCCAAAGCTGCGGTTCGTCTACCTCCGTCACCGTCGCTACAAGTCGTTCTATCCGGCTCGTAGCACGCCCTTCCGAGACAACACTACAAGCCAAGGAAACCAATACAAATGATCGAAGGTATTGCGTATGCAATTGCTGCCCTCGGTGCCTTGCTTCTGCTGATCCTTGTTTCACGTCTACGCCAGATGGACGCAGATTTGAAGCTCAAGAAGCATCGCTCCAAGGATGCAGGGCTAGCCGATCTGTTGATCCATGCCGCTGTTGTCGATGACGGCGTGATCGTCGGTAAAAATGGCGCCCTAATGGCCGCATGGCTCTATCAAGGCGACGACAATGCCAGCAGTACCGAGGAACAGCGCGAGCTGGTATCTCTCAGAATTAACCAAGCATTTGCCGGCCTGGGAAATGGCTGGATGGTTCATCTGGACGCCGTTCGCCGTCCAGCACCGAACTACTCGCCTCGCAATGTCTCGCACTTCCTTGATCCACTAACGGCCGCGATAGATGAAGAACGTCGCGCCCTATTTGAAAGTATGGACACGATGTATGAAGGTTATTTCGTCCTGACCGTCACCTATTTCCCGCCGATGCTCGCCCAGCAGAAGTTTGTGGAGATGATGTTCGATGACGACGCGGACGTACCTGACCACAAGGCCCGGACGCACAATCTCCTTGAACAGTTCAAGCGCGATTGCGCCGGCATGGAAAGCAGCCTGTCGTCAATTTTTAAGATGACCCGCCTGAAGGGCAACAAGATTGAGCTGGAAGATGGGCAAGTGGTCACGCACGATGACTTCCTGAGCTGGCTGCAATTCTGCATCACTGGCATTACCCAGCCGGTCATGCTGCCAAGCAATCCGATGTACCTGGACGCGATCATTGGCGGAAAAGAGCTATGGGGCGGGGTAGTGCCCAAGGTTGGCCGAAACTTCATCCAAGCGGTGGCTATCGAGGGCTTTCCGCTCGAGTCGTCGCCCGGCCTACTCGCTGCACTGGCCGAACTGCCTTGCGAATATCGTTGGTCAAACCGCTTCATCTTCATGGATACCCATGAGGCCGTAAGACACCTGGAGAAGTTTCGCAAAAAGTGGAAACAGAAAGTCCGTGGCTTCTTTGACCAGGTTTTCAACACCAACACCGGAGCTATCGACCAAGACGCGCTGAATATGGTTCAGGACGCGGCTAACGCGATTGCCGAGGTCAACAGCGGATTGGCCGCGCAGGGTTACTACACCAGCGTTGTCATTCTAATGGACGAAGACCGTAGTCGGCTCGAAGAATCGGCCCGCATGGTGGAGAAGGCCATCGAGCGCTTGGCATTCGCGGCCCGCGTCGAAACCATCAACACGATGGATGCCTACCTAGGCAGTATCCCCGGCCACGGAGTAGAGAACGTGCGCCGCCCGCTCATCAATACGATGAACCTAGCCGATTTGTTGCCGACCAGCAGCATCTGGACAGGCTCTGCCGACGCTCCATGCCCACTGTATCCGCCACTTTCGCCCGCCCTGATGCATTGCGTCACGCAAGGCGCGACCCCGTTCCGTCTAAACCTCCATGTCCGCGATTTGGGCCATACATTCATGTTCGGACCGACCGGCGCTGGTAAATCAACCCACCTCGCTATCCTGGCCGCGCAGTTTCGCCGTTACCTGGGCATGTCGATCTTCGCTTTTGACAAGGGCATGTCCATGTACCCCCTCGCCGCAGGCATCCGTGCCAAAACAAAAGGTGTGTCGGGCCTGCACTTCACAGTTGCAGCCGATGACGACAGGCTTGCGTTCTGCCCGCTTCAATTCCTGGAGACGAAGGCTGATCGAGCCTGGGCAATGGAGTGGATCGACACCATCCTGGCGTTGAATGGTCTGGAGACGAATGCCGCGCAGCGGAACGAAGTCGGCTACGCCATCATGACGATGCACCGCGACGGCTCGCGCACCCTGTCTGATTTTTGCGTCACGGTCCAGGACGAGCAGATCCGGGAAACTCTGCGCCAATACACCGTCGATGGTTCGATGGGCCACCTGTTGGATGCCGAGGAAGACGGTCTGTCGCTATCTGACTTCACTGTCTTTGAAATCGAAGAGCTGATGAACCTAGGCGATAAGTATGCGCTTCCGGTCCTGCTCTACCTGTTCCGACGCATCGAGCGTGCCTTAAAAGGCCAGCCCTCGGTCATCATCTTGGACGAAGCCTGGCTGATGCTCGGCCACCCGGTATTCCGAGAGAAAATCAAGGAATGGCTCAAGGTGTTGCGTAAGGCCAACTGCTTGGTTCTGATGGCCACGCAAAGCCTTTCCGACGCGGCCAACTCCGGCATTCTAGACGTGATCGTTGAATCGACCGCGACCAAGATTTTCCTGCCCAACGTCTTTGCTCGCGACCAAGACACCATCGCACTGTATCGCCGTATGGGCCTCAATACCCGTCAAATCGAGATTCTGGCGACCGCTGTTGCGAAACGGCAGTACTACTACGTTTCCGAGCAAGGCCGCCGCCTCTATGACCTCGCCCTAGGCCCTCTCGCGCTCGCCTTTGTCGGTTCCACCGACAAGGAATCCGTTGCCCTCATCAAGAATTTAGAACGCAAATTCGGCGATGCCTGGGTCGATGAATGGCTGGCTGGACGTGGCCTGAGATTCAATGATTATGGAGTGACAGCATGAGCTTTGCAGATACCCTAAAGCGCTTCGTATTCAAAAAGCCTGCCGACACCAATCCTCAGCGCTTGAGCGGACCAATGGCAGGCAGCCGCCGCAACAGGGAAACCGAAAACCCCTATCTAGCAGCTCGGCGTACTTGGAATAACCATGATTCCAGTCTGGTCAGCTCCCGTCAGGCGTGGCAGGTCATTGGCATTCTCTCTTTGATGATCGCGCTGGCTGGTGTGGGCGGCATCATCCATATCGGTAGTCAGTCTAAGTTCATTCCTTATATCGTCCAGGTGGACAAGCTGGGCCAATCGGTCGCCTACGGCCGTGCTGATCGTGCAGGTGAGGCCGATCAGCGCGTAATCGCAGCTCGAATCGCCTCCTTCATCGCTGACGCCCGAGTTGTTACGCCAGATGTAAAGCTGCAACGAGACGCGGTGTTCCGCACCTACTCAGTGCTTGCTCCGAACGATCCGTCCACAAAAAAAATGAACGAATGGCTGAATGGCGACGCGGAGGCCAGCCCATTCAAGCGGGCCGCGAAGGAAACCGTGTCCATCGAAATCAGGTCGGTGATGCCCCAAACGGCCGAAACCTGGCAGGTTGATTGGGTGGAAACCACTCGCGACCGGCAGGGCGTGAAGAAATCCGAAGGCACTTATCGCGCCTTGGTCACGGTGTACCAGGCCGAACCGAACATAAACACGAAAGAAGAAGAAATGTGGATGAACCCGATCCGGCTGTTCGTCCGCGACTTCACTTGGTCCAAGCAAGTCTGAGACGCCACTCCATGAAAAAGATTCTTCCTGCAATCCTTGTCAGCCTGGCGTCTGCAACTGCTTTGGCTGCTCCCGGCGACAATACTGCCGACCTGTATTTTTCGACCAACAACCCGACCCTGACCCCACAAGAAAAGGCGGCTATCGAGATTTCCCAGCGCTGGCAGAAGGCCAGCGCGACCGGCATCAAGCCAGTTGATTCGGGTGACGGCTATGTACGCTTCATCTTCGGTGCCCAGCAGCCAAGCATTGTTTGTGCAGTGCTCCAGGTCTGCGATGTGGCACTCCAAGCTGGCGAACAAGTGAACTCGATCAACCTGGGTGATACCGCCCGCTGGGCGGTCGAGCCGGCCATTACCGGCTTCGGTGCAACCGAGGTCCAGCACCTCATTATCAAACCGATGGATGTGGGTCTAGAAACCAGCTTGGTCGTTACAACCAATCGCCGTACCTACCATTTCAAGCTGCGGTCCCATCGGACGCAATACATGCCGCAAGTCGCCTTCACCTACCCCGAAGAGGCCCTGGCCAAGTGGGAGGCCATCAAGCGCCATGAGACAGTCGAACGCCAGAAGGCGACGATTCCAGAAACGGGCGAGTACCTGGGCAATCTGAGCTTCAATTATTCAATTAGTGGGAGCACCTCCTGGAAGCCTGTGCGCGTCTACAACGATGGTGTCAAGACCATCATCGAAATGCCCAAGACCATGACACAAACCGAAGCGCCGACCCTGCTGGTCGTGCGTAAGGACGGCGGCTGGTTTAAGGATGACGAAACGGTGATGGTCAACTACCGCGTCCAAAGCAACCGCTTCATCGTGGATACCATTTTCGACAAAGCCATCCTTATCGCCGGCGTCGGCAAGTCTCAAGATCGCGTGACCATCCAGCGGGGAGAATAAGCCATGCGCAAGATCGCTAGTCTCGCGCTGCTGGCCACGCTAGCCGGCTGCGCTTCCAGCCCTTACGGCAACTTCGCGGAAAACACCAGCACCTCTATCAACCAAGCGCTGGTTACCGATACGGTGAAGCAGCTTGTCGCGGTGTATCCGCCCGCACACACGCGGTTCAAGCTAATACACGAAACCCCGGACGCTTACGGCCGGGCGCTCGTCACCTCTTTGCGGGCCAAGGGTTATTCGCTTGAGGAGTTCAACCCTCAAGACTCCAAGCAAGCCTCCAAGCAAGTAGCAGAGGTTCAGAAATCAGGCTCTACCACAGGCTTGGCGATGAACTACATCATCGACATCACGCCAGAAAACAACCTGTACCGCGTGACTGTCCGGGTCGGCTATCAGTCGCTGACACGCGGCTACATCGCACAGAGCAATACCGTCTACCCAGCCGGTGCATGGACTCGAAAGGAGTAACAGTCGATGAGCACTGCCACTGACGATCAAATGTCTCCGGATGCCTCGCCTGGGGAGCTATCCAAGAAAACTGGAGTTCGCCGTGTCAACAATTGGCCCATGTATATCTTGGGCGGTGCTGGCCTGACGTTCCTAATCGTGATGATGCTTGTAGCTGCGGATCGAGCAGCACAGCAGAAGCAACCCGCACCAGCCCCTGCGGAGAAGGGCGGCAATACCAGCATGTTTGCCCAGGAAATTGCGGGTAATCACACTAGCGGGATCATCCCCCCGGAGGCTACCAAGCCGCCCGAAGTTCCCGAGCTGACTGTCCCTGACGCTAGCCCGGCTGCCCCCACGCCCGGCGCCCTCGCGGTTGTTCGCCCGGATGACCTCGATAAGCCACCAGTCCCACCTAGCCGTGAGCGCACCCGTGAAGACGACGAGTTGGAGCGCATCCGTATGGCGAAGATGCAGCAATTCCAGGAAGCAGTGAAAGCGAAAACTACTGTCCAAGTCGTGGCGCCTCGCAGCTCTGGCTCCAGCAACTCCGACGCTACCCTGCCCACCACCCAGGAAGAAGCCTTGGCGCGTATTGCAGCCGCTCGCCAGCGCCTTCAAACCGAAGCCCAATCCGACCCAACAGCGGCCTATCAGGCACGTCTCGAGCAATTGAGGGGCGCAGGTATTGGCGGCACTAGCGACAGTATGGGCGGCACCTCCGACAGCTCGGACGATTCGCCTTTCCTGACGCAAGTGAACAACAGCAGCCGCAACAGCTATGACCAGTTCAGCAACAGGCAGGGTGGCGACCGCTGGGAACTCCAGTCTAGGACCGAGGCCCCCCGCTCACCATTCGAGCTGCGTGCTGGCTTCGTAGTGCCCGCAACGCTCATTTCCGGCATCAATTCCGATTTACCGGGCCAAATCATGGCTCAGATCGCCCAAGATGTGTACGACACGCCTACCGGTCGGCATCTGCTGATTCCACAAGGTTCTCGCCTGGTGGGCGAGTACTCAAGCGACGTGGCCTATGGTCAGTCTCGCGTTCTCGTCGCCTGGCAACGCATTGTTTTCCCTGACGGGAAAGCAATGGATATCGGTTCCATGTCGGGTGCCGATAGTGCGGGCTACTCGGGGTTTAAGGATAGAGTCAAAAACCATTATTTACGGTTGTTCGGCTCGGCCCTATTCATGTCGGCAGTGACGGCCGGAATTTCACTTAGCCAAGACAACAATAGTAGTGGCTTCGAAAATGAAACAACTGCCAGTAGTGCAATGAGTGAGGCGCTTGGCCAGCAGCTCGGCCAAGCCACAGCACAGCTCATATCAAAGAATGCCAACATTGCGCCGACGCTGGATATTAGGCCCGGATTTCGCTTTAACGTAATGGTGACAAAAGATATGACATTTTCGAAGCCCTATAAGTCTTTTGACTATTAAACTGCCGTTAGGAAGACGCGTAAATGAAGTTATCTTTAGCTGCTAAAACTGCTCGAATTCTCTTCCTGGTTATTAGCGCTGGATCGCTCCAGGTGGCGAACGCCGGTATTCCAGTAATAGACGGATCGAACCTGACGCAAAACTATATGACCGCGTTTGAAAGCGTGGCACAGACGCTCAAGCAAATTGAGCAATACGCCAAGCAGGTAGAGCAGTATCAAACTCAACTTCAACAATACGAAAACCAAATCCAGAACACGGCCGCGCCTGCGGCTTACATCTGGGATCAGGCCAGCAATACGATCAACAAGCTTATCGCAGCGCAGGATATGTTGACCTATTACCAGAACAAGGCCGGAAGTCTGGACGCCTACCTAGGCAAATATCAGGACGTTGCCTATTACCGCAGTTCCCCATGCTTCAGCGGGGGGGGCTGCACGCCAGAGGCGCGAGAGGCGATGGCAGAAAACCGCCGTCTGGCCAACGAGTCGCAGAAGGAGGCAAATGCAGCTCTCTTCAAAGGGCTGGCCCAGCAGCAAGAGAATATGAAAGAAGATGCCGTTCAGTTGGAGCGTATACAAGATGCCGCTTCGACCGCTGATGGACAGGTTAAAGCTATCCAGTACGCCAACCAGATCGCCAGCCAGCAAGCTAACCAGTTACTCCAGATTCGCGGCCTGATGGTTGCCCAGCAGAATGCAATCGTGGCGCGCAATCAGGCAGTTCAAGACCGCGAAGCTCAAGAAACTGCTTCGTCGGAACAGATCCGCTCAGGCACATATCGCAATAGTCCTGCTCGGGACTGGTAAAGGGGAATGAAGCCAATGAAGTATATGTACCGTAATACCTATCTAGGCTTGCTTGTGGTCACCGGCCTGGCTGGCCTGCTAAGCGCGTGCTTCCAAGATCAACCGAAGGAGGCAATGCCCACTATCGACGCAGAGAACTGCAAGCCAGAGAACATCGCCAAAATTAAGGATTCTGGCACTCGCCAGAAGTTCTCTAGCCTGTGCCTTCGTCACGGAGGCGACTACAAACCCAGCGAAAAGCGGGAATGGTGAGGAACTGATATGAGGATGTCAGCCGCCATGAAGAATGCCACTCTACCGTTGTTCGTTGGGCTAGCCTTTTTTACCTTTACCGTAGATGTTCATGCCGCGATTGATAACGCAGGGCTCCTTGATACGGTCTTAGAGAGATACAGCGCGGCAGCCGGCACATGGGCTACCTTTATCAAAGACGCGGCGAGCCGCTTGTTCTGGCTGCTTGTTGTGATCTCGATGGTCTGGACATTCGGCATGATGGCTTTGCGCAAAGCGGACATTGCCGAATTCTTCGCGGAGTTTATTCGGTTCACTATTTTTACTGGCTTCTTCTGGTGGCTACTTACTAACGGGCCAGCCTTTGCGGATGCAATTATGCGATCACTTCGCCAACTGGCCGGTGAAGCAACTGGTCTTGGCGGGACACTATCTCCATCAGGGATCGTTGATATTGGGTTTGAGATTTTCGGCAAAGTTCTCGATCAGTCCTCGGTTTGGGCGCCGGTCGATAGCGCGTGCGGGATTATCTTGGCCGGGATCATCTTAGTCATCCTGGCGTTGATCGGCGTAAACATGCTGCTACTCTTAATCTCCGGGTGGATTCTTGCTTACGCAGGAGTCTTCTTCTTGGGTTTCGGCGGCTCGCGCTGGACTTCGGATATGGCTGTCAATTATTACAAAACAGTCCTCGGCGTCGCTGCCCAACTTATGTCCATGGTGCTCTTGGTAGGCATCGGCAAAACCTTCCTTGACGACTATTACAATGCGATGAGCGAAGGTATAAAGCTCAAGGAAATGGGTGTAATGTTGATCGTCACGGTTATTCTGTTGGTTCTGACGAATAAAATCCCTCAACTCATTTCTGGGATTATTACTGGCGCGAGCGTTGGCGGCGCCGGGATCGGCAACTTTGGAGCAGGCGCAGCAGTTGGCACGACCGGCATGGTGGTCGCTGCCGCCGCGACTGGCGGCGCAGCACTCGCATCCGGTGCTGCCAATATCTCCGGTGGTGCTCAAGCATTGATGACAGCTTTCAACCGTGCGCAAAACAACGTCGCAGCCAGCACTGACATTACCTCTAAAGTCGCAGGAGCCTTTAGCAGCGACAATTCCGCCACTAGTGGTAGCAGTCCGCTTGCTTCCGCTATGGGCTTGGGCAGTACCGGAAGCATTATATCGTTTGGCACACCATCTTTTGACTCTACCGCTGGTGGGAATGCCTCCGAGTCAGGTAGCCAACAAGCCGATAAGGGTTCTAGCAAGCTCGGGACTGCTGGCCGGATCGCTGCCGATATGAGTGCCAACCTGGCAGGTGGCATCGGGCGGATGGCCAAGGACAAAGCTCTCGACATGGTTGATTCAGCGAAGGCCAGCGTAGCCGAAACTGCTGGTGGGCGGCTTGCGCAAGAAATCAGTAACCCAGGAGCCAGAGCGCAGGAGCGCAGCGATAACTTGGACATTGCCAAAGCCGACACGATCATGTCCCAGCAAGCCCGCGCAGAGCAGGCCGCAGAGGCCCGCCAGTTTCTGGCCCAACAATCAGCGTCTTTATTCGAAGGCAATAGCATCGGTGGTGCAGAAAATAACGACGTGGACGTAGAAGACGAAGTTGCCGCATTCCGTGATCGTAACCAAAACTCATGAAGGAACATCAAAATGAACGTATCTAAGATCACAATTGCATTTGTCTTTTCTAGCCTCACACTTTTCGCCTCTATCCCTGCTCATGCAAAAGACCCATGCGAGACGGTACTTTGCATGTATGGCAAACTTAAAGGTGCAAATCCCTCCGAATGTAGTTCAGCAGTCAGCGACTATTTCAGCATTCTCAAAAAGAAACATGGTTCTATTCGGTGGGGGAAGACCTTCACCGCTCGACAACAGTTCTTGGATAGCTGCCCATCGGCAGACAGGGGAATCACTAATAAGATAAATAGCAAGTTTGGTAAATCTCGTGGGTGAACTATGTTCGTGATTGCTGATCTTCCCCCTGCTGAACAAGAGCGAGTCGTGTGCTCAATCATCGCAGCAGTAAAGTATGAGCTGCCGGCCAACATTGTGTTGGCCGTAGCTGGCCAAGAGGGCGGCAAGCCTGGTCAGTGGATGAAGAACAAGAACGAAACTTACGATGTTGGCCCTATGCAGTTCAATACGGGTTATCTTGCCGATCTTTCTAAATACGGCATTACCGCTCAGGATGTAGAAAAATCAGGCTGCTATTCATATGAGCTTGCCGCGTGGCGTATTCGCAGCCATGTCTTGAACGATAAAGGCGACCTGTGGACGCGGGTCGCTAATTATCACTCTAGAACACCACAACATAATGCCATATACCGGCAAAAGATCATGCAGCGGGCTATCAAATGGGCCGACTGGCTGAATGAAAGATTTAATACTTATAATGTCTCGCAAGAGGCCGTAACGAATAAGAACAAGGCCACTGCGATCCAGGAAAGCAAAGCGGTTTCAACGGCAGAAGGAAAGACTCAAGCCAGCCTACAAGCACCGACTACTAGTCGCGCACGCAGCCATGCGCAAACCTCGTACACACCCCGCACCATTACAGCCAAACAGCAATAATGTAGCGGCATAAAATATGCTCGAA
Source organism: Azotobacter beijerinckii (assembly GCF_900110885.1). Lineage (GTDB taxonomy): Bacteria > Pseudomonadota > Gammaproteobacteria > Pseudomonadales > Pseudomonadaceae > Azotobacter > Azotobacter beijerinckii. Next base: position 49,818 of record NZ_FOFJ01000022.1, read on the forward strand.
AATACAATAGATGCTACCTCCCTCAAACCTCCGCGCCTGGTGATAAGTGCCCGAAAGAAAATTTTCCAGGCTTTTCCGGAGCCCTGAGCTGCGCAAACCCCGTATTTCAAGGGCTGGCACGGGCATGGAAGGGAAAATATAGGATTACTTTTCTTCGGGTACTTAGCAGATGGTGTGGGAAGACAATAAAGTATCATTCTTACAAATAGAGTTTCATCCTGAGTCGAGCGAGAGGACGTGCGCACTGACGAGGTGCCGCGTCCCCAACCGAGCCACTGCAATAGGCAGAAACCGGCCAGAAGCAGCCGGTCTACCACATAAATAAATCCGTCCCCTTTTCTTATGCCCCTCTCTGGGTACGGGTTCTACCCTGTTACCACGGACACTTTTAAGTAGGCTCTGGACTACCCCTGGCGATCAGGGTTAGAGTGTGAAGCCACTTTAGGCAATCCCGCGACGAAATCGTGAGCGTCCTGTTCCTGACTGACTACACCAAAGCTTTCTAATTGCAAGAACTTAGACCCAAACACCTCCGTTGGTATCTTCAGCTTGAGCAAATCGAAGAAATTTTCGTCGTGTGTCGATATGATGATTTGCTTATCAAACCGTAGCGAGACGTTCCTAAGGAGATCAATCGTTGCAAGAACGTTGATTGAATCCATTGACTGAATAGGGTCATCAATTAGTATGACGTCGAGCGGGTTTCCCTTTTCGTCTCTGGCATGCAGCGCGTTAGCCAGAAACACACTGAGACTAAGAATGTTAAGCTGGGCCGCACTAAAGTAGAGCATCGGTGAAATCAAACCACCCGCATCATCTCTAAGCACAATGTTGAGACCAGGCTGATTCGAGCCGTCAAAATCAGGAATGAACTCTACTTTCTTAAATGATGGATGGGGATCAATTTTACTGTAGATCGCATTGATAAGATCCGTGAAGAAGAAAGCCCCGATTCGCTCGCGAAGCTCTGCAAAAATTATCTCCCGCTCTTCCGACAACTTTTTATCGACCAGCTGATGCTCAGAGATCTTTCGTTCAATGTCAGAAAGACTCTCGCGCAAGACTAGGCTGCCCAGGTAGGGCTTGAAGGCCTTTAACTGCTCAGTAAGCAGCTCAAACTTATCAATCTTCGCTAACAAATAGGCGGATTGCTCAGCCGATGTTTGCATCGCCGACGCGATCTCAGAACGCATCAACTCCGGATTTGCATCGATATCCTTACCAAGCAATCTGCCGAGGTTTGCCAAGAATGATTCTACGACGAATGTTGCGTTGCTGACCAATTTCGAAGCGCTATCTCTCTGGGAGGCCAACAGCTGAAAGTCGATCCAATTCCCTTCTGCGAGCATCTCCTGATGAAGCTTATGACACTCTGCAGACAGCCCTTCTAGTTGCCCAGCGATTTCGCTGATAGAGCGAGCAAGTTGGTCACATTTTTGACTACAGTGCGTAGGGAGGCCCTTAAAATCACGAACCGCCTTCTCCAACGCGAACACCACTACTTTTTTGTATTGATCCTTTGAGGTTATGCTCTCCACAAGAAAGCGCAGCACTTCCAGCCTTGCGTCAATTTTTTGCACCTGGGCCTGTAGACTGGCAACAGTGTTATTGGCCGCCTCAAGCTGTGCAACCTGGGAGGTTCGAGTACTAGAAAGTTTGTCGAACTCAGCGCCCGCCTGAGCGTACAACTCCTCGGAGTTTAGACTCCAAACTCTGAGCTGCAGTGCCTGGATTGTCTCCTCAGTCGCGTTAATTGAGGCTGCCAGCGAATCGCTCTCTCGCTCTGCTGTACTGATTCGTGAGGTAAGTTGGTCAAGCTGGGTTCTAGTTTCGATCACCTTCTTGCCGTGTCGATCCCTAGCCTCGGCAACCGCTGACTCAATTACGCCCTTAAGCACTGTCACCCGAAAGGCAATCTGCTCAAGCTGAACCGCGTTTTGTCTTGCCGTCTCGGTCAGGAGATCGTTTTCTTTTATCGTAGACGTCAGGGCTCCGGGCGAGGAGTGCACTGCTCGGCACAGAGGGCACCTATCGCTGGGCCATTCGGCGAGATAAGTTAGCCCTTGAGAGACTATCCGCTCAACAGCTTCCTTTTGCCGAGTGAGCGCTACTTGCGTGCTCCTAATCGCAACATCATGCCGCTGCAGTAGATCTAGTTCCTGATGTGCGGAGTAGACTTCGGAGAGACGGTGAGCCGGAAGTGCGGGATGGCCCGTGTCCTGCGCCATTAGGGTTTCAACGTTTAGGGTCATCGCGGAGAGCTTCGCGAGCTCCCCACTGATACGCTCGTGATCAGCCTTGTCGACCTGGATCGTTGCTATCTTGCTCTGTAGGTCAGACCGTTGCGCCACTAGGCCCGCCTGATGAACAGCAATCTCTGCATATACAGCAGAGCTGCCTGTCAACATTGACCGCAAGGCTAATGCTCGCTGATCAGCCGCACTTAGAGCATCACTATGCAACTTGGCATTAGTCTGGGCCGATTTAAGCTCTACGGCGACGCCAGTCTTTTGTTTCTCTAGCGCGGCTTGCTCACTTGCCGCTCTTTTGCACTCCGATTCGTCAGAGAGAAAAGCTGGAATCAGCTTTTCAATCGTCTCTAGCTCCGCAAGTTCGCCAGTGCACGTTTGCCAGTCTGCAAGATGTTTACTGTGAGCAGCGGAGAGAAATTGGTAGTGTTGCGAGTCCTTAACACCTTTCGCCAGCTTTGCCAACCTAGGGTTTTGTTCGACAATTACATCAAGATTAAGCTGCAGTTCCTCCAGCCGGGAGGACTGCTCTAGCAACGCTGACTCACGTTGCCGCTCTGCGGCAAGGAAGGACGTTAGCGCGTGCTTTCGCTCAATGATAGATGCAAGTAATTGATGTTCCGTTTTGTCGTCAAAATTCGCAGAAATCAGCGAGACCGACTCACCATCCTTATTTAAGTCAGCAGCCAAGGAATTAAAATTATCAAAGATCGCCGAATCGACCGGGAACTTAAGTTGCTTTTTGACGTCCGTCCGTTGTTTCCGAAGGCTATCCAACGTTAGCCTGTTTTCATTCAGAATGGCTGTGACTTTTTGGCGTAGCGCCTCGGCCTCATCGCCAAAGTAATGCATGAACAACTCATACCGTTCTTGCGGCTTCGCCTCGCGTAGAAAGCGATCAATGGCATCTTGGGAGAGTATGATCTTACTAAATATTCTGACCTCCTTCCCTTTCTTATTCTTAGCCACTCCGAACGAAAGATCCGTCGAGTTCGACCTCAATTTTGGTAGCTCTCTCGGAAAAACCCCACGAGTAGTAACCACCTCCACTCGGGTTGAAACCTCCTCCGGGACATCCTTGTTGCGCAAGATCTTCAACGGAATCTGATCTTGTTTGGTTCCACGAGCTGCTATCTGATTGTTTTTTTTGTTATGCTCACCCGTATATCTTTCTAAACTATTAGTGAGCGCCCACTCTACAGCATCGTAAAATGAGCTTTTCCCAAACCCATTTGGAGCATATATGGCGACAAAGTTTGAGGGCGTATCGCCATCAAGAGTAAAATCGAAGATTCCATCCTCTTTGAGTTTATAGGCACGAAACCCCTGGATCTCAACCTTCTTTATTTTCATTTTGCCTATAATGCTCTATTAATTTGTTTACGATCTCCCCCCGCTTCTCTTTTGACTTGCTTGTTGAGTCTACAGGCGCATTCTTAATCAGAGGGGCAATGGGAAGTTTTATCCCTGAGTTGGGTTGAGGCATCGCCTGCAGTTTCAAATCGGTGCCGAGCAACTCGATATTGATCATCTCCTCAACCTTTTCGATAGCCGGAAGGCTTCCTAGGCCATCTAGCACGATTTTTCTCGCCGCATAGCGATCATTTTCAATCACGTATTTTTCGCGTATATCCAAGGGGGCCGAGCACAGCATGACTAAGTAAATGTTCCACCTTGAAAATCGAGCTTCAGGTTTAAACTTAACCGAGATGATACTTTGGAGCGCCTTCCAACTCGCAATCACTTCCCTAGGAGAGTCAAACCAGCAAACTATGCAGTTAATAAACTGCAATTCATCAGAGGAAAATAGCTCAAACCTTACACTCTCAAATTCCGAACTTAAAAAATCCAGATCATGAGCCTTCTTTGATAGCACTGCCATAATAACCCTTGAATATACTAAGTTGTTTCCCGACTGTGGAACTTCCATACTCACGATGTTTATTCAATACATGCTCGTTACGCAGACCTTTTAGGTGCGCGATTGAGTAAGTCTTATAAATCTCGCCATGCGCATTATCAATTCGGCTCAGCTCTCTAAATCTTGGCGAGGAGGCAATATCGCCTATGACTTCCTCAAGATCCTCCGGATCGGGTACACCTATTGCATTTTCTTGAGGGGAGTTAACGAGCATGGCCCCATTAGCGTCAAGCATGTCCTTTGCGGCTTTAAATATCTCTGATAATTTTCGTATCCAGTTATCAGCACTGCTCGAATACATAAATCGACGCTTACGATCCAGTGTCTTCAGATAGGCTTCATCAATAATGTCGACATCATCGAGAATTGAGCAGACAATCACAAACTCGAAGTAAGCCACCCAGAGTTTCCTACCCATCACGGTAACGTCAGGTTCATCATCACCTATCAGAAGCTCTCTTAGGTACCGCACCATCAAGTCATGAGGGGCAGGCATTCCCTGGTCAATCAGCCACTCGGCCTGCTCAATGAGCTTCTGCCGTAGCTTTTGAACATTTACCGGATTTGCAGCGTTGAAATAGAATATATCATCCTTGAAGTTAGAGAAACACCCCATGTAGAAAGGCGCTATTTGCACAAGCTTATGGGTCTCGATAATCTCCTCAAAACGACTGATGGGAAAACAGCGGATGCGCCCATATCGCGCTTCTGGATCCTCATCGTCCATTCTAGACTCGACGCCCCACAAATATGGGAGATGTCCATCGATGTAGTAGACCCCACCACCGGACATTCCCTCAATCGATTCCTGGCTAGGATTGTTATCCAAATTGCAGACAATAATCTGATGCGCTAGATCGTTCGGGCTTCCTGTGTAAATCTTGTAGGGCCTTCCCGTCCCGACATTTGACCTCGGGTAGCCCACATAGGAAATTCTTGATCCTGCTGGCAGCACTCCCATCCAAGTACGCTGTTTGATGTCAGCTTGATACTCGACCTTGATAATGGAGCAATCGACATCTGGGTGGTGATAAGGGGGTTCGATAACGTTTATTGCCCGCCCGTCCCGGCTAACCTCAGGATGATCTCCGATCACATGACGTGCAGTTAAAACATACGAAAACTCTTGCGATAGCGCGCTTATCAGAACGCCGCTACCAGCATTCACCTTAACAGCGTACGAAATAATTAGTTCATCAACTGCCATCTTATAGACCAATTTCTCCAGCAAGCTCTACTAGGCGCTTGGAATAGACATCTTGCTCATGATCCAACAATATCTGCCCGATAACTTTTTTATAATTAAAAAATATGGTCGCTTCGCTCTCCGCTAAGATTCTGGCTATGGCCCTCTTATTTGGAAGCCCATGGATCGATCCACTGGAAGAAATTATGAAACGGTCGCTCTCAACCAACTCAAGAAATTCCCGGCTCGTGTTGTACTCGCTTCCATGATGCGAAACCTTTACCAAGTCGACGGATAGCTTAGACTCGGCGCTATAGCCCAATGAGCGTAGCGTTGATACCACGACGCCATCATGCGCATCGCCTAGAAACAGCATGGCCTTTTCATTCGCCCTCAGGATGAATGCGATCGAACTGCCATTTGCGATGGAGGTGTCTGTTTCAAATGAGTCTTTTGCCCAGATCTCTTCAAAACTCAACCCATAATCCGTGGCGAGTGAAGTCTCGGCTGGGCTCTTCTCCTCCGGCCAAACACACAGAAGCTTTTGAAGCTTCTCTTCGTCTGGCGACAAAATCGTAAACGTGAAGGGGCCGTTTTGGATGGTCTGGCCGGCCATCACAAGAGGAGCACGGTCACAGCCAATTTCATCCAGCAGCGCCTCGAATAATCTGCCCTGCCTTACGCTCGTCTCCGGCGAATCGCTGCTCAGATGAACGTTGTTCTCAGGTATTTCCGGCGCATTGAAATGATAGGTGATCAGCCGAGAGGAGTTGAACCATATGGACTTGACCATATTGCTCAGATAATCAGGTGCCTTGAACGCTTTCAGGAGGCCACCGATATGATCGTCGTCAATATGGGTCAAAATCGCCAAGTCGATGTGCTGTCCTTTTGCTTTCAGCTCATCGAGAATGATGCAGAGCGAGCCCTTGTTTCTCGGCGGTGACCCGTATTTGAAGGTGGCCGCGTTCCCGCCATCGATCAGCAGGTTAAACACGCCATCCGGGGCCTCATGCGTGACCAGGATGCAATCGCCATGGTTCGCTTGCAGGATGCGTACGCTGATGCCCATCCAAACTCCCTGTATCGCCCTAGGTCATCCCGCAGAGGACGACCACGCTGTCATAGTGCCGCTAAAATAGCGCTTCGCTGGGCATCTTCCAATCGCTCTGATTCAGGCGATCTTTGATGCCAAAATTGCAGCTTGCAGATTGCTCCGAGAGCGCCTCTGGTGCTGATGCCAACGTTTTAGGCAGCGCCATGTTTGTTAGACGAGCGATCCCCGTCGGGCAACGAGCCTAAATCGGCACCTCAACCGTGCCAGTTCGTCGCGGTCGCGCGGGCTGGGGCTCGCGTGCGGATTGGGGAATAAGGGACGGTAAAAGGGCACGGATTACTTATGTGGTAGACCAGCCGCTTCTGGCCGGTCTGCGCCGGACACCAGCGGCACAGGGCGACCCAAAGCGGACAAGCCCCGCCCCTTGGGGCGGGACGATGCGTGCTGGGCCTTCCCCCGACCGTTTTTGACATACTAGGGGAGCCCGCAGAAAACGGAAAAAATCGTACGCTAAGCGTCAGGTAATGGACTGGAAGCCGCAGCCGAACTGGGGGTGTCCGGCTGGGTTACACCTCAACCGGACGTCAGATCTGACCAGCCAGCATCGTCAGGTTAGGGTTCATTTTGATGTTTCCTGACACAGCTGAATCTGGCTCTATGGCCTCAACCTGACGGTTCGAGGCTAAACGTACGATTTTTTCCATTTTCTGCGTTTGCCCCTACTATGTCGGGATTAAACGTAAACTGGTCAGGCTTGGACGAACTACCTGCTCAGTAAGGCTGAGCACCAGTGCGAATAGATAGGGACAGGAATGAATATTTGCAAATGCTTTCAATGCAACACATGCGGGACAAAAATCGATTGCAGAATTGGCATGTCAAACAGAGATATACAACCTTTTCAATTCGCTTGCCCGGAATGCGAAGAACGCATTTCATTTGTTTTTGGTCAGCCAGATGGTGAATTGCAGGGGGCCAAAGATTTAGAAGATTTTGAGACCCCTTTTAATGGCGATAATCCCTTTGTTGATCTACATTTAGATTTCCCGGCTTACTTTGGGAAATACGTAATGGGCATGACGACCTTTCTCAGGGTGACAGGTGAAATCGGTTCGGAGGCGTACAGGCACTTGAATTACCGCCTGCACATGCTGAATATGCTTTATCCAATGCAAAAGGATTTGAGGAGCGTAATTACACAGTACAAGCGTGGAGATATAGATAATTTTGATAAGGCTTGCTCAAGAATACCCGGTATCAGTCTCAAGTCGCACCAAAAAGAGGACGTATTAGCTGCGCTATATTCGGCCACCTCTATAATGTCTTCACCATTCACGATTCACGAGTATAATGCTGAAATAAGTGAGCAGGCACCTAAGCTAATTAGGTGGCTGCATCAAAGTCATCCTGAAAAGACATTGGCATTTATAGAGAACATTCTAGATAATGGATTCCTCAAGAACCTGCACAATGATTGCCTATCCTTGTATCCAAAATTAGTCACAATGGATCTACCGTTCAGGCCTGCATTTTTTTACGATTATGCGGACAATGAGGACCTCGGTCGAATTCCCGCTAGGATATCTACAGCTGACTTCGATATTTGCAGCAACTATTATAAAGATTTGGCTGAGGTTTTTGCGCGTCAACTTACTCTTTTGGCGGGGTTGAATAACCTCATTAAGCGCGGAGATAGTGATCTTTTCGAACCCTCTCTAAAACTGACAAAAAGCAAGAAGGTCAGGCCAGAGCTAGAGTGTCTGAATTCGTTTGCGAACGTAGATTTGGGAAGTAAGATAGGATTTATAGACGACTGCTTTTATCGCATTGATATGGATGCCATTGATAACAAGCTCAGGAATGGCATAGCTCATTATAAATATGACTATAAAGAGTCATTGCAAATAATAACTTACTATCCAAGCAAAGAAGGTATGAGTCGGGAAAAGTATCACGAAATTTCTTTCATGGATTTTATTAGGAAGTCGCTTCTGTTGTTTAGGGAGGTTCATGGCGTAAATCATATTATCAAGGCTGCACTTTATTATTGCGTATTGATCTTGAAAAAAGATATCTAGTGGTCTGCCTGCAAAGTTCGATTACCTATTTTGTAGGTTCAAAATTCGGAGACTGCCAATCACGATTGGTACCAGCCAAAATCCTTGCATATATGCAATGAGTTAACGAATTAAACAAACAGTCCACTAGCGTGGTGTTTCACAAATACCACACGAGCGTCTGCTTTTGGCCGATTCTGTTGAAAAACTCGATTTCCTCGCGCGACCAAGCTGAAAGGAGAGCGTCGGCTTCTCATAAACCGCTCAATAAACAGTGACTTACCATCAGGAGATGGCTCAATCCTTCTCCCTGAAATTCCTTGAAAATCGGTTTCTGGGAATTTTTCAACAGAATCGTGTCGATTGCTGCCAGTATAAGTAAGTTTCTTTTGGATATACCTAAAATGATACGGTCTGATTTGGCTTTTCCGGGCTTTATTTCCTTTTATGATACGTTTAAAGTGCAACACATAAAAATGAAACACTCAAAATGATACGAAAAGGAAGCCGTCATGTTCATTCGTGCCTACCTCCGCGCCTCGACCGATGAGCAGGACGCCACCCGTGCCAGGACGGCTCTGGAGCAGTTCGCTACCGAGCATGGCCGGCCCATCGCCTGCGAGTACCTGGAGAACGCCAGCGGCGCCAAAACCGACCGGCCCGAGTTGCTGCGTCTGCTGAAGGACGCCAAGAAGGGCGATGTGCTGCTGGTGGAGAGCATCGACCGCTTGTCTCGCCTGCCTGCCGATGATTGGAACAAGCTCAAGGCCGCCATCGATGCCAAGGGACTGCGCATCGTCGCGCTCGATCTGCCGACCAGCCATCAGGGCATGAAGGACACCAAGGGCGACGAGTTCACCAGTCGGATGCTCTCGGCGATTAACGGAATGATGATTGAGATGATGGCTGCCATTGCCCGGAAGGACTATGAGCAGCGCCGAGAGCGGCAAGCACAGGGGATCGCCAAGGCCAAAGAAACAGGCCTCTACAAAGGCCGCCCGGTCGATGAGGATTTGCACAAACGTGTGCGCGAACTGCTGGCCGCCGGGCTGGGCATTCGCGCGACTGCGCGGCACGCCGGATGCTCGACCACCACTGTGCTAAAGATCCGCGATCAGGTTTAGGGCGACCGCTTTTCTCCGGAGCAAAGCAAAAACGGCGAGGGATTAGCCTCGCCGTTTTGTGTCATCACCTTTCCCAGGGCTCGTCATCCTGACGAAGTAGCCGCTTATCCTGCGACTGTCCCTGGCCCGCCATCCTTGGTCGGCCTGCGCCGTTCCTTCGGCGTCTTGGTGGGATTCAATCTACGCCGGCAGCAGTTCCGAGCCTATTGGGCGAACGCCCGATGTGCTGTAGGCGATTGCTTACATGGGGTAGAACAAGCAGTCGTGTCACCAGCCGCCATCTGACTAAACACCACCTGCATTGGCGCGTGCTGTCGCCAAACACCTGTTTCCCGATGCGGGCTATCCACTTAGCTCCTTGGTGGACTTTTCGGCGGATTGACAAGGTTCTGGTACGTCATGGGTGTGGTGACAACAGCCTGCTCCAGCAACCTGTAGAACAGCATGCCGCGTGACGACGATTTTCGCCTGTTGAACCGAAAAACGAACTCGTCAAGGTAACTGTCGAGCTTGGAAGGTTGCACTGCGCCTTGGTGTGTTCCAAGTAACCATCGATGGATGAGCGCGGCTACCCTGTGAACACCTGGCATTGAGGCATGTGCTGCTGTTGGCGAGCCGAGCATGACACTTTTTCGGTGAACATATCCCTCGCGCTCAAGGCTTCGGTAAGCAGCCGATCCATCGGTATGCACTGTCGCCCCCACTTGAACGACATCCTTCACAAAAGGGATGACCTGGTGTTCAGAGTCATCAAGTATTCGGCGCAGGCGTATTCGCCCGAACCCTTTGGGCTCCAACATCTCTACAGCAATGATGACCAAGGTCTTGGCCGTGCGGGACTTACGGCCTTTCACATCAACCGGTTGCGATTTATCGCCAATGGCAACGTAAGTTTCATCGACTTCTACAAGACCGCTGAGCAGCTCTCTGCCAGGGCGAATCATCGCACGACGAAAGCGATGAAGCAGGGTCCACGCTGTCTGATAGCTTCCAAGTCCCAGAACGCGCTGCAACCCCAAGGCGCTGACGCCATGTTTCTGATTGGTGATGTACCACGCGGCGGCCAACCATACCTTGAGCGGGGTTCTCGTTTTGTCGAAAATCGTTCCTGCGGTCACGCTGGTTTGGTGACTGCATGCCTGGCAAACCAGTCGGTTACGACTTGTTTTGAGAGGTGCGCCAATGATTCCGAACTTCGGACAAATGAACTGTTGCGGCCAGCGTAGCCGCTCCAGATAGTCGAGGCAGGGACCTTCGTTATGAAACCAATCCGTGAATTGGCTCCATGTTTGGGGATAGTCGTGCCCTGCAACGGGAGGTGCTCGGTGCTCGTTCATACGAGCAGTTTGCCGTCCAAGGAGCTAAGTGGATAGCCCATTTCCCGATACAGGCCTAAGCGAGTCGAAAGCAGCGAGGAAAATCAGCACGGAAAACACTGCCGGATTGCTGAGCAGCCGGAAACCTAGCTAATTTGGTTTTCCGACAGCGAAATGGCGGCTGGTGACACGACTGCTTGTTCTACCCCATTTCCCTGGACGAGTTTGGTTGAGGTGTACTTTAATCGGACACGATCCAGGCGGCATAAGCCCTTCTACTCTATCGGTCGTGCTTACCGTACGATTTTTTCCGAATTCTGCGGGCTCCCCTTCTTAGCTGTGTTTGCCGGCAAATGCTATTGTCGCCAAACTCAGAGGCGCCTGCTGACTACTGGTAGCACCGCTATCAATCCACTCCTTCGCCTGTTCAATGCAGCAGTATTGGACGACCGTTGGCTCTGCAGAGCTGAAATAGCTGCTGAAAGCCAGCAGATTGATGCGCTCCAGCGGACGACTTTTCAAGGACTCATAGCCTGGGCTGGCGTAGTACTCCTGGATCAATGGAAGGAGTTCATCTTCTTCACCCAGATGAGCAGACTGGAAGTACCAGTTGTACCGGTTGAAGATTGGGACCAGGCGCTCGGCCACCTGCATTACCTGTGAGGGGTGCATAGCCAAGGCCAAACATGCGCCGAAAAAGGTGTCCATCTGTAAAGGAGACTGGCCGGACTCGATCTTGGCCCACGCGCTCGGCGTCTTTCCTATCACCTGAGCAATGTGCGCCTGATGAATATTACGATCGAGTCGAATGTCCTTGAGGATGAGGACGAGTACTGTTGAGAAGCAAGAGCTGCGTTGGATGGGGTGGGTTGGTTGCATGAGAGTGTTTCCCGAGTGAGATAATTATTTCCCGGCAGGACACGCTATGTCCTGCTGCTAATATGCTCTGCATTTCATGACATATCAAGTCCTGGTGAGATATTTTTATATGTTTTTTATCGCTCCAGAGTGTTTGTGTTCCTACTGGTGTAAGGCTATGGTATATGAAGATGGGGTCGCCTCAGAAAACAGATCGCAAAGTACGCTAAGGAATGCCTCACCCAGTAACGGCGCGGCTTTGCGTTGGATGGCTATTTGTAACGACCTGCAAACGAAAACGGCCCGACCTGCAATCAGGGTAAGTGATCCATGAACCCCGTCTGTTAACGGCCGAGCCGGTCTTTTACAGTGGCGCCGTCGGAGTGCAGTTCCACGGCAGCAGCGCCTCGTAGTCTTCGACGCTTTGCGCTGCCGGCAACCGCTCGAGGATGTGGCGCAGCCAGGCGTAGGGCTCCTGCCCGTTGGCCCTGGCGGTTTCCACCAGGCTGTAGAGCTGCGCGCTGGCCGTCGCGCCTTTGGGCGTGTCGCTGAACAGCCAGGCCTTGAGCTGGGCGAGGACCGGCAGGCTGTGTTGCCGGCGCGCCTCCAGGCGTTCGGCATCGCCGGCCTGCCTGAGGTCGCGCTCGATGGCATAGAGCCGGTTGATCCAGGCCAATGCCTGGTCGGCGCGCCCGGTCTTGCCTTTGGGCTGCACCTGCTGCGCCTCGACGAACTTGCGCCGCGCATGGGCCCAGCAGCCCTGGCGCTCGATGCCCGGTTGCGCGGCCAGGGCGTTGTAGCCGGCGTAGTCGTCGGTCATCAGGTAGCCGCAGTAGCCTTCGAGCAGGCGCAAGGGCACCGCCTGCGCCCGGCTGGGGCTGTAGTCGAAGAGGACGACCGGCTGCTCCGGCGGGCCGCCGGTCTGCACCCACATCCAGGACAGGCTGCACGGATCCCGCCCCGGCTCCTTGAGCACCTGCACCCGCGTCTCGTCGCAGTGGATCACCGGGCTTTCCAGCAGCCGGTCGCGCATCAGGTTGAGCACCGGTTGCAGCTGCCCGGCGCACTGGATCGCCCAGCGCGCCAGGGTCTGCCGGGGGATCCCGACGCCATGGCGGGCGAGCACCTTCTCGAAGCGGTGCAGCGGCAGGCCGTCGACGTA
>NZ_FOFJ01000062.1 GCF_900110885.1 Azotobacter beijerinckii
TAGCTTAGCCGGCCCGGTCCCAGTCAAACGGGATGTCCTGAACTGTCTGGAATCCATGAAGAGCCAAATCTATAAGCACGGGCAGCTCCACGGCAGGATGGCGGAGCATGCCTAGGCCGTGCACTCAGGAAAGCACAGCGAGACAGCCGAGCAGTCGCAGGGCTTCGTCCGACCCCTGAGCAGCCGCCTGCTCCAACCAGTAACGGCCCTGCTGCGCCTCCAGTGGTCCCGACTCACAGCAATGACGACCGAGCACCAGCTGCGCCTGGAGGTCTCCGGCACGCGCAGCCTGGCGTAGCAGCTCGAGGCCGAAACGACGATCGCGCGGAGTACAGCAGTCGCGGCAGAGCAACTGGCCAAGACGACTTTGCGCCGCCACCACGCCCTGGCGCGCCGGCTGCTTGAGCAGATGTCCGGCGAAACGCTTGGCACTGTGGGTTTTGCCGATACGCGGACTGTCCAGCAGCCAGGATGCCACCCTTACCGGCAGACGCATCTGGACAATGGCAGGCAAAGAAGACTGGGCACGAACTCTCATGGCAAACAGCAGGCTCATTTTGAGAAGGCGCGCACTGTACTCCTTTTTCCCGTCGAGTAAAGACTTGCCAAAGTATGACAATGGGGGCTTCAGAAACTTCTCCGAAAGGAAATCCACAGAAGCTGTGGATAACATGGTGGACAACGCCAGCCGATCTTTTCCAAGTGTCGATGTCCTCTGGCCCCGACTCGAACTGGTGCTTTTTTCACCAGGAAAACTTCTTGATTTTCATCTAGTTAGATGCATGAGACAGATCATGAACCGGGCGATCCGGCGCCGACCAGGATGAATCCTGCCAGCATCCTTCATCGATTTGACACAAAAGCGCGCCTTGATCTTGCTCCGGCGGACCGCCACCCTTGGCCGAAACCCGGCTGGAAAGGAGCCCGTGGATGACGGCTCGCCATCGAGGATGGCGCAATGCCAAGCGGATCGCCCTGGTCGGTAGCGTCCTGATCGCCGCCCTGGCCTACGGCAACCATCGCTGGCAGCAGCTCCTCCACACCCAAGGCATCGAGCAACTGTCCTGGCAGGGCCTGCGCCTCGTCGCCGAAGGCCCCGTCCTGCACCACCTGCAACTGGAGCGGCGGCAGGCCGACGGTGGTCGCCTGCAGATCTCCGCCGAAGGCCTGGTACTGGCCTGGCCGGAGCGGAACGATGAAGGCTGGCAGCTGCCGCAACTGCGCATCGCCCATCTGGAGCTCGACTGGCACCCGCCTCCCTCCGGCGATAGCACACCCGCTGCAAGCCTGCCGGTACTGCGCGGCTTGGCCGCTCTCCCCCGAGACCTGACGATCGACGCCTTCGACATCCGGCTGCCCTGCGCCAGCGGCCGCTGTCCCCTGCAAGGCTCGCTTCAGGCGCGCCATGCCGGCCCCCGTCTACTGCCGGCGAGCCTGGAACTCCAGCTGCGGCACCAAGGGCAACGTTTGGCACTGCACGCCGACCTCGACGGCCAGACCGACCTCCGGGAACTGACGCTGCAGGCCCACCTGCGGCTCAACGACCAGCCGCTCGCCCAGCTATCCACCACACTGGACAGCCACGGTACGGAACAAGCCTGGCAAGGCGAGCTGGCCGTGTCGGGTCTGCCCGAGACGCCCTGGCTGTGGGAGTGGCTCGGGCAGTGGCTGGTTCCTCTGCCGACAGGTGCCGCGCCGCCCCTCCAGGCTATGCAGCTGGAGGCCGGCTGGCGGCTGTACTGGCCGCAGGGACCAGTGGGACTGCGCCGGCTGCGCGAGACGGCACGGGGCGAGGCCCGTCTCCATGCCCGGCTGCCCGAGCCCTGGCCACTGGCCGGGGTCGGCCTGCTGCAGGGCAATCTCGCCCTGGAACTGGCCGGCGCCGCGGGAGACTGGCTGCCCCGTCAACTGCAAGCCGATCTCTACCTGACCCAACCGCAAGGCACCTGGCTGGAAGGGCTTCCCGAAACCCTGCGGCCGAAGACGCTGCAGCTGCAGATCGCGCCCCTCGCCCCCCAGCCCGGCAAGGCTGCGGAGGACACCGCGATCCTGCCGCTGAGCCTGCAGCTGCGCACCCAGGGTCCGGTACAGGCCGCGCTGCAAGGCGAGCTGCACATCGCGCCCCGGCAGCCCGACTGGCGCATCGAGCTGGATGCCGCTGCGATCAAGGTCGACGCGCCGCGCCTGCAGCTCTCCGACACCCGCCTGGAGCGACTGAACGCCCGCCTGTGGCTGTCCGGCCGGCTCGACCGCGAACGCCTGCAGCTGGCCCTGGGCAAGGCCTCGCACCTGAACCTCGGGCAGCTGGCGCAACCCGGACTGCGCCTGGAGCGGCTGCAGGGCGAGCTGGCCGGCCTGCACCTCGCCGCCGAACTCACCGACGGCGCACTGCATGAGCTGCGATTGAGCGGTCCGCTGCGCATGCAGACGCAGCGCCTGAGCCATCCCCGGCTGCGCCCGCAGGGGTGGGCCTGGCAGGGTCGCCTCGACGCCGGGCTCGAACGCCAGCAGTTGAACGGAAAGCTGCAGGGCGAACGGGGGCTGGGCGTCGACCTGCAGCTGCAGCACTCGCTCGACGGCACGCTGGCCGTGGACGCCCGCCTGGCGGAAATTTTCCTGCACGCCGGCAATCCCCTGGCCGAGACCCTGCTCGACTGGCCCACACTGCTCGAACTGGACAAAGGCCGACTGCAGGGCAATGCCCACCTGCGGCTGCGCCCCGGCGCCCCGCTGCAGGGTGAACTGGAGTTGCGACCGAAGGGCCTCTCGGGAGTTTATGATCGCAGCGAACTGGGCGGCCTGAGCGGCCGCCTGCAGGCACGCCTGCACGGCCCGCGCCTGGAGCTGCGGCTGGCCGAGCTGGAGGTGACGCATCTCAACCCCGGCCTCCCGCTCGGCCCGCTGCGCCTGCGCGGCCAGTACTCGGCAAGCCTAGCGCAGCCGCTACGCGGCCAGCTCGACTGGCAGCAGGCAGAACTCGCCCTGCTCGGCGGCCGTGCCTGGCTGGCCCCCGCCAGCCAGGGACTGTCGTCAGGCTCGGCAACCTTCGCGGTGCAGCTCGAAGGCCTGCAGCTCGGCGAGCTGTTTCGCCTCTACCCCGCCGAGGGACTGGCCGGGCAGGGCACCCTGGACGGACGCCTGCCGCTGCTCGTCGGACCGGCCGGCATGCGCATCGAGCAAGGCCGGCTGGCCAATCGCGGCCCCGGCGTGCTGCAGTTCCGCTCCGAGAAGATCCGTGCACTGGGCCGCGCCAATCCGGCCATGACACTGGTGGCAGAAGCCCTGGAGGACTTCCATTTCGGCCTGCTGTCCAGCGACCTCGGTTATGATGAACAAGGTAAGCTGCGCATGGCTCTGCGCCTCGAAGGGCGCAACCCCAGCGTGGAAAAGGGCCGGCCGATCCACTTCAACATCAACTTGGAAGAAGATATTCCGGCCCTGCTGACCAGCCTGCAACTCACCGACCGCGTCAACGAGAGCATCCGCCAGCGCGTGCAGCAAAGCCTGCGAAAGAACTCCGACGCCCCCTGACTGGAGAAACAGCCATGCGCCTGCGCCCCCTGCTCGCCGCCCCGCTGCTGGGCCTGCTGGTCGCCGCCTGTACGCCCACGGTGCAGTTGGCCGTCCCCGACAAACCGATCAACATCAACCTCAATGTGAAGATCCAGCACGAAATCTACGTCAAGGTGGACAAGGCCCTGGACGACATCATCGACAAGGATAGCGGCCTGTTTTGAGGAGATTCCCATGAAAGCCTACGCACGCATCGCAACCCTGCTGGTCGCGCTGGGCCTTGCCCTGCCAGCCCTGGCGATGAATCTCAACGAGGCCATGGGCGCCCTCTCCGGCGCCAAAGCCAGCGGCCAACTGGGCGAAATGCCCAGCGGCTACCTCGGCGTGGTCAGCCCCGGCGGCCAAGCCGAGGAGATCGCCCGCCTGATCAACCAAGCCCGGCGCGCCGAATACCAGCGCCTGGCCAAGGAAAACGGCATCCAGCTGGGCGACGTAGAGGCCATCGCCGGACAGAAGGCTCTGGACAAGACCCCAAGCGGCCAGTACATCCAGCTCAACGGCAAGTGGGTACGCAAATGAAGCCGCCCGAGAAAATCCCCACGGCGCTCGAAGCCAGCGACCTCGAGCAGATCACGGCGACGACCCTGCAGCACTACGCGGCGTCCGCCGAATCCTTCCGCGAGGGCACCCGCGACCACGACGTGAGCCAGAATATCGCCGCCCTGCTGCGCCACATCGAGGTGCCACCGCCCTTCGCCATCCTCGACTTTGGTTGCGGCCCAGGACGCGACCTGAAAACCTTCCGCGCCCTCGGCCACCAGCCCGTCGGCCTGGACGGCTGTCCCCGCTTCGTCGACATGGCCCGCGCCGACTCGGGCTGTGAAGTCTGGCAGCAGGACTTCCTGCAACTCGACCTGCCAACGGAACGCTTCGACGGCATCTTCGCCAACGCCTCACTGTTCCATGTCCCCGCCCAGGAACTGTCCCAGGTGCTCAGCAAGCTATACGCCACACTCAGGCCGGGCGGCGTGCTGTTCAGCTCCAATCCCCGCGGGCACAACGAAGAGGGCTGGAACGGCAACCGCTATGGCAGCTACCACGACCTCGACGCCTGGCGCCGCCACCTGACCGCCGCCGGCTTCGTCGAACTTGAGCACTACTACCGCCCCGCCGGCCTTCCGTGCAACCAGCAGCCCTGGCTCGCCAGCGTCTGGCGCAAACCGAAGACCTGACAAAACCGCAAGGCTTCAGGAAATCAGCGCCGCCTGGTTCACATCGCTGTAGCCCAGCCGACGGAAGGCGTTCGGCGACATGCCGGGAATGCACAAAGGCGGCACCACCTGCAGCACGGGCTGGCCGATCGGGCTGAACTGTCCCAGCCCTGCTGGATAGCCGACCTGATGCGCGAAGCCAGCGCCGCCGCGCGCATGGACCGGGAAAGCCTGCCCCATACCGGCTTCGAGATGATCCTCGGCGGCCGCCGCGAACACACTGATCTGCTGGGCCTCGCCGGTGGCAAGACCGTGGTGGTCTACGGCCAGACCGAACTCACCCGCGAGTTACCGCATCCCAGTCGAGGTCTGCCGCAAAGGCCGCACCGAGCTGCTGGAGAAATAGCCTGCAGCACATCTGGAAGGCCGAACGCGGCTACTACCTCGACTCTCTGGCCGGCCGCACCACCATCGAGGAAAACTACGTCGGCCTGACCTGCGGAGACATCGAATGAGACAGGCAGCCACCCGGCTGCCGCATCCACGCCTACCAGGCCCGACGCTGTTCGAGCCTTTCCTGCTGATTTCCTTGCCAGCCAGCCCAGAGCAATGACGGAGTCGCCCAGCGGAATGCCGGAGAATGGCGACAATCACACCCTGGGCATTATTCGTATACAATGTCGAGGACTCCTCGATAACTGTCCCCCCGATACGAAGCAGCTTTCGCTGTCCTGCGGCGAAACCCAATCGGGCCGACATGTAACGAAGCGGGTCCCTACTCCGACAACAGTCTAAAATAACGAAAGTATGCATTGTCGAAGTTGTGTCGCCATATGAATATGAACTTGCATCCCCTCATGGGATAGGCATTAAATCCATAATGGCGACCTTTCCATACTTATATTCAGAATTGACGGGTAAGTCCATTGAGCTCACAGCAAATTACCGAAGCCGAAATGCGCGAAGCATTGGGCCTTGCACCAACAAAACCTGCCCCGGAGAAACGCAAGCACCCTTCCAGTTATATTATGGTGGAGCTGAGCGTACGCAAACCGACCGGCGGTCCAGCCTTCCGGTTCGAATACAAATCCCGCTCGCTCAGTACCTTGGAAGCGAAACTCGAAGCGGAAAAGGCCGTGCGCAAGAAAGGACTCGAAGTCTGGGCCGTTCTCGATGTCCGACAGGTCAGCGAGTGAACCGGAAAGCACCTTGATCTTCCGAGGGCCACTGGACGGCCGGTCACCGACGACACAGGCAAGAGCCAAGAGCCGCATCTCTGCTCTGAACCCAAGCCAATTGGCAAAGAGCCGACTGCTACTCGCTGCACTTCAGCCGAATCGTAAGCGGGGATAAAAAGCATGCGTGCAATAAAAAAGCCTCGCAGCTCGAAAAAGCGGCGAGGCTCTTAGATATGGCGGGGAGATAGGGATTTGAACCCTAGGTACCCTTGCGGATACAACGGATTTCGAATCCGTCCCGTTCGGCCACTCCGGCATCTCCCCTAGGCGGCGCGCATGATACCAGCTCGATTAGCTTTGGCGAACCCCCCGCACGGATTTTTTCTGTACTTTCAGGGAATTGCCTCGCCTCCCAGACCACAGCGAAGCGACGGGCCATCTCTCAGCGGGTTAAACGGGTCAGAGCCTCGCGGTACTTGTCGGCAGTCTTCTGCGCCACTTCGGGCGGCAACGCCGGAGCCGGCGGCTGCTTGTTCCAGCCGGTGGACTCCAGCCAGTCGCGCACGAACTGCTTGTCGAAGCTCGGCGGGTTCTGCCCCTCTACATAGCTGTCAGCCGGCCAGAAACGACTGGAGTCCGGAGTCAGCACTTCGTCCATCAGGGTCAGAGCGCCATCCTCGTCGATGCCGAACTCGAACTTGGTGTCGGCGATGATGATGCCGCGGGTTGCCGCATACTCGACGGCGGCGCTATACAGGGCGATGGCGGTATCGCGCACCTTGGCCGCCAACTCTGCCCCGATGATCGCCTCGCACTGGGCGAAGGTGATGTTCTCGTCGTGATCGCCCACCGCCGCCTTGGTCGACGGAGTGAAGATCGGCTGGGGCAGTTTGGCGGCCTCCTTGAGGCCGGCCGGCAGGGGAATGCCGCAGACGATGCCGCTCTTCTGGTACTCCTTCCAACCGGAGCCGGCGATATAGCCCCGCACGATGGCCTCTACCGCCACCGGCTTGAGGCGCTTGGCGACCACCGCCCGCCCCTCGACCAGCGGCAGCTCGGCAGCCGCGACCACATCCTCCACCCGGTCGCCGGTGAAGTGGTTCGGCACGATGCCGGCCAGCTTGTCGAACCAGAAATTGGAGATGGCCGTGAGAATCTTGCCCTTGTCCGGAATCGGCTCGGCAAGGATCACATCGAAGGCCGACAGCCGGTCGCTGGCCACCATCAGCATGCGCTTGGCGTCGATTTCATAGAGATCGCGGACTTTGCCCGAGTAGATCTTCTTCAGACTCAGAGTGCTGGGTGTGCTCATCGCGTCTTTCTGCCTTTATCAAACGAAACAGGCGAAACCAGGGGGTTTCGCCTATCGATTCGTACCATTGCCGAGAGGGCCGCAGAGAACGGCCCAGCCAGACAGCCATTCAGCCGAGGTGTTCCTGGAGCATGCTCAACACCCGGCGCGCCACCTCTTCGGGGGCGAAAGTATTCATGTCCTTCTCCACCGTGACCTGGACACTCTCCGCGACACGAGTCAGGCGTACCTGATAGCGCTCGGCCCGAGCCTCCACATCCTCCGGATCCTTGCCTTTGCCGAGCAGGCGCCCAAAGAAGCCCGGCTTGTCGTCCCCCTCGGCCTTTTCGGCGAGATTGATGTAGTACACGCCAAGACTGCGGTTGATGTCGTCGACCCGTACATTGCTCATTTCCAAGGCACGACCAATGCTCGACCAGGCTCGATCGAAATCGGCATCCAGACTCAGGAAAGGATTGCCGCTGCCGTCCCTCGAGAGCGTGACGCGGCTCGGTGCATCGAAGTCGCGGGCCGCCAGCAAAGAAACAGAACCACCACGCTCGGCACTGCGCGCCAGACTGGCATTCATCTCGTCGAGCAGCGCGGCATCCAGACCGACATCGCCACGACCGGCCAGGCCGGCATCGACAGCGCTGCCGGTCGGGCGCAGTGCGCTATTCGCGAAAATTTCGCTGGAGTTGCGCTGGACACCCGGCTCGACTCGCACCCGCACACGGATTTCGCTACCGGCCGCTTGCTCGGAAGCCCGACCGCCCAAGCGCCGCGCCATGGGTGCGGAAAGCGTGTCGAGTGGCTGCCAAGCCGTGACGAACTCACCGGCCTGCAGGTGCTCTTCGGCGATGCGGAAGCCGTTGTCCTCGAAGAACTGCCGGAGCATCGGCCAGGCTTCCGCCGGTGCCCGCTGAACCACGAGCCAGCGCGAGTCGCCGCTCTGCTGCAGGCTGAACTCGCTGACCTCCTGGGTGCTCCGCAACGGCTGCGGACGCGGTACATCGAAATCGCTGTCGCGCCGCGAGTCAGCCACGTTCCGAGGCACCGGCAGCAACGGGTCGAGGCGGCGGATCTCGACACTCGGTGGCACCTGCATCGGGGCGGTCTGCCGTGCCGCAAGATAGTCGCTACCACGATCGCGGAAATACCCCTTCTCTCCCCACAACCAGCCGCAACCGCTGACAGTGGCAAAGATCGCGGCAAGAGCGGAGAGCCCGGCCAATCGCTTCATGCGCAATGCTTCCTGATGATCAAGCCAGAGCGCCGGTCTGGCGAAGAGCCTGGCGCAGCGGTTCGTGGCAACTGGAACTCAACCAGGTCAGGGGCAGACGAATACCGTCGGGAATAAAGCCCATCTCGTGCAGCGCCCACTTCACCGGAATCGGGTTGGACTCCAAGAACAGCGCCTTGTGCAGCGGCATCAGGCGCTCGTTCATCGCTCGAGCGAGAGCTGCCTCGCCACGCGTGGCCGCGGCGCAGAGATCGCTCATGGCACGCGGGACGACGTTGGCGGTCACCGAGATGTTACCCTTGCCGCCCATCAGGATGAGTTCGACGGCGGTGGGATCGTCGCCAGAATAGACGAGGAAGTCCTTGGCCACACGCTCCAGCACCTCGCGACCACGCTCCAGATTGCCGGTCGCCTCCTTGATGCCGATGATGTTCGGTACCTTGGAAAGACGCTCGACGGTTTCCGGCAGCATGTCGCAGACAGTACGTCCGGGCACGTTGTAGAGGATCTGCGGGATCGCCACGGCTTCGGCGATGGCGCGGAAGTGTCGATACAGACCTTCCTGGGTCGGCTTGTTGTAGTAGGGGGTTACCAGCAAGCAGGCATCGGCGCCGACGCTCTTCGCGTTCGCCGTCAGCTCGATCGCCTCGC
Organism: Azotobacter beijerinckii; assembly: GCF_900110885.1. Lineage (GTDB taxonomy): Bacteria > Pseudomonadota > Gammaproteobacteria > Pseudomonadales > Pseudomonadaceae > Azotobacter > Azotobacter beijerinckii. Next base: position 9,088 of record NZ_FOFJ01000062.1, read on the forward strand.
GGGTGCAATTGGCACCGGTACCGGCGATCACCGGGATCCTTCCGCCGACCTGGTCGACCACCCGACGGATGACCTCGACATGCTCGGCGACCCCCAGGGTCGCAGATTCACCCGTGGTACCGACCGCGACGATGGCATTGGTGCCTTCTTGCAGGTGGAAGTCCACGAGCTTGCTCAGGCCGTCCCAATCCAGACCGCCCTGCGCATCCATGGGGGTGACCAGAGCCACCATGCTGCCCGCAATCATGCAACCACTCCTGCCGGAAAAAATGAGCCGTAATGGTACTGTCGCCACCTTCCTTGTACAAGTTGACCGCAAAGCCCAAGCATTCCCCTCGGCGCCGCTTTTCGTTACCCTTCCGGCTTTGATCGGCGCCTCTTGCGACGACTGCTCATCGTTTAGGAAAGCTGCATGTCCACCCCTCCCGCTCGCGAACAGTTCCTCGTCATCAGCGTTCTCGGCAGCGCCCCCATGGAGCTGACCAACGTGCTGTGCCGTGCCAGCCAGGAAAGCCGCTGCTCGGTCGTCAGTACCCGCCTGACTCGCCACGGTGAAGTCTGCGCTCTGGTCGTGCAGGTGGCCGGCAGTTGGGACGGACTGGCGCGCATGGAAACCAGCCTGCCGACCCTGGCCAAGCGTCACGATTTCACCTACAACCTGACCCGCAGCCTGCCCCTGGACAATCGACCGCAGGCATTGCCCTACGTCGCCTATGTCAGCGCAGCCTACCGCCCGGACATTCTCTCCGAGCTCTGCCAGTTCTTCATCGACCACCGCGTCGAACTGGAAAACCTGACCTGCGACACCTACCAGGCACCGCAGACCGGCGGCACCATGCTCAACGCCACCCTGACCGTCACCCTGCCGGCCGGCACCCAGATCAGTTGGCTGCGCGACCAGTTCCTCGATTTCGCCGATGCCCTGAACCTCGATGCGCTGATCGAGCCCTGGCGCCCCCAGAATCCCTAAGGAGCTTTCCATGCCCGTTGCCCTCGAGCAGCCCGTTCCCGACTTCCTGGCCCAGGCCACCGGCGGCCAGTTGGTTTCGCCCGCCGCACTCAAGGGCCGGCAGGTGGTGCTGTACTTCTATCCGAAGGACAGCACACCGGGCTGCACCACCGAAGGCCAGGGCTTCCGCGACCGCCATGGCGAGTTCCAGGCGGCCAATACGCAGGTCTTCGGCGTCTCCCGCGACGGACTGAAATCCCACGAGAACTTCAAGAGCAAGCAGGCCTTCCCTTTCGAGCTGATCTCCGATAAGGACGAGCAGCTGTGCCAGCTGTTCGAGGTGATCAAGCTGAAGAAACTTTACGGCAAGGAGTATCTGGGCATCGATCGCAGCACCTTCCTGATCGACAGGAACGGCGTGCTGCGCCAGGAGTGGCGCGGCGTGAAGGTACCGGGCCACGTCGATGCCGTGCTGGCCGCCGCCCACGCCCTGGACCGGGCCGACTGAGCGCGGCCTGCCCCTTCACGCCTTGCGCAGCCAGTAGCGGAAGAGACCGCCCTCGACCTCCTCGCGCAGGAGGCAATGGCCGGCCAGCCGGGCGAAGGCGCGAAAATCCCGTTGCGAACCGGGGTCCGTCGCGGTCACCTTGAGTACCGCTCCGGAATGCAGGCGGTTCAGCTCCAGCTTGGCCTTGAGCAAGGGTAGCGGGCAACTCAGGCCGCAGGCATCCAGTTCGGCATCGCAGGCGTCAGCCTGCCATTCGGCATCGGTCATAGGACTCTCCAGAAAAGGTCCCAAGGATAACCAAGCCGGCAAAGACCTGACCAGTCGCCTGCCGGGCGCGCACGGCAATGTGCGCGCACCTAAACTCGAATGGATACAGTAATGCCTCTGAATGCCAGAACCTGCCGCATGAATCTCCTACGCCCCAGCCTCCTCGCCCTCGCCTGCCTGCTCGCAGCGCCTCCCGGCACGGCCAGCGACCTACCGTCGCTGGGCGATGCCAGTTCCGCCATCGTCTCCCCCGAACAGGAACACCAGCTCGGCCGGGCCTGGCTGAGCCTGTTGCGCGGACAGGTTCCCCACCTGTCCGACGCACAACTGAAGGACTACGTGGAAACCAGCGTCTACCGCTTGAGCGAAACCAGCCAGGTCCAGGACCGGCGCCTGGAGTTCGTCCTGCTCGACAGCCCGCAACTGAACGCTTTCGCCGCGCCCGGCGGCATCATCGGCGTGAATGGCGGCCTGTTCCTCTACGCGGAGACCGAGGCCGAATACGCCGCCGTGCTGGCCCACGAACTGGCACACCTCTCGCAGCGCCATTTTGCCCGCGGTCTCGAAGCCCAGCAGCGCCTCCAGATCCCCATGATGGCCACCATGCTCGCCGGCATCATCGCCGCCGCGGCTGGCGCAGGAGATGCCGGCATGGCAGCAATCGCCTCCAGCCAGGCGGCGGCAATGCAGGAAATGCGGCGCTTCTCCCGGCAGAACGAGCAGGAGGCCGACCGCATCGGCCTGCTCAACCTGGAAAAGGCCGGCTACGATCCCCGCGCCATGCCGAGCATGTTCGAACGCCTGATGCGCCAGTACCGCTACGACGCCAAGCCGCCGGAATTTCTCCTGACCCACCCGGTCACCGAGTCACGCATCGCCGACACCCGCAACCGCGCGGAACAGTACCGTACTGGCGGTCGCCAGGACGACCACCGCTACCAGCTGATGCGTGCCCGCATGCAGCTCATCTACGAGCAGACCGCCGGCATGGCGGTGAAGCGCTTCCGCGCCCAGCTCGACGAAAACCCGAAATCCAGCGCCGACCGCTACGGCCTGACTCTGGCCCTGACCAAGAGCGGCCAGCTCAACGAGGCTCGGGAAGCCCTACAGCCGCTACTGGACAAGGCACCCAACGACATCGACTACAACCTCGCCGCAGCCGCCCTGGACATCACGGCCAACCGCCTCCAGGAGGCCGAGTCACGGGTCAAGCGTCTGCTGGCCCTATACCCAGGCAACTACCCACTGCGGCAGACCCAGGCCGATCTGCTACTTAAGCAGAATCAGCCGGCGGCGGCGGAGAAAGCGCTCAACGAGCTGCTCGCCAGCCGTCCCGAAGACCCGGACGTCTGGTACCAGGCTGCGGAAGTCCGCGGCCTGTCCGGCGACATCATCGGCGTGCACCAGGCCCGCGCCGAGTACTTCGCCCTGGTCGGCAATTACGACCAGGCCATCGAACAGTTGGACTTCGCCAAACGCCGTGCGAACGGCAACTTCCAGCTGGCCGCACGGATGGACGCCCGGCAGCAGGCCCTGAAGGAAGAAAAGAAGATGATCGAGGAAATGCTGCGCTGATCTGCAGCAAGCCCGGCGAGCATCCAGCCGGGCCCCATTTCAGCGCGAACGACCGGCACCCCGCTCAGGCGTTGCCGGCAAGCTTCAGACGGGCAGCATGAGTGAAGTCGAGCATGCGCGCGAGCGGCTTGACAGCCTTCGGGATCAGCGCCGGATCGACGAAGATTTCGTTGGCTCCCCCTTGCAGACTAGCCAGGGTTCGCTCCAGGGTGTTCATCGCCATCCATGGGCAATGAGCGCAGCTGCGGCAGGTCGCCCCGCTCCCCGCGGTGGGCGCCTCGACGAAGCGCTTGTCCGGGCAGAGCTGCTGCATCTTGTAGAAGATGCCGCGATCGGTAGCGACGATGAAGGTCGGATTGGGCAGCGTCTGCGCCGCCTTGATCAGTTGACTGGTCGAACCCACCGCGTCGGCCAGCTCGATCACTGCCTCCGGCGACTCGGGATGGACCAGCACGGCGGCATCGGGATAGAGTCGCTTCATGTCGAGCAGTTGCTTGGCCTTGAACTCCTCATGGACGATGCAGGCACCGTCCCAAAGCAGCATATCGGCACCAGTTTCACGCTGGATGTAACGGCCCAGATGGCGATCCGGTGCCCAAATGATCTTTTCGCCGTTATCCATCAGGCTCTCGACGATCTCAAGGGCGCAGCTGGAAGTGACCACCCAATCGGCCCGCGCCTTGACCGCCGCCGAGGTGTTGGCATAAACCACCACGGTGCGCTCGGGGTGCTGGTCGCAGAAAGCGGAAAACTCCTCCAGCGGACACCCCAGATCCAGCGAACAGGTCGCCTCCAGGGTCGGCATCAGCACGCGCTTTTCCGGATTGAGGATTTTCGCCGTCTCGCCCATGAAACGCACGCCGGCAACGAGCAGCGTCTGCGCCGGATGCTGACTGCCGAAGCGGGCCATTTCCAAGGAGTCGGCGACGCAGCCACCCGTTTCCTCGGCCAGCGCCTGAAGCACCGGATCGCAATAGTAGTGGGCTACCAGTACCGCATTCTGCCTTTTCAGCTCGGCGGCGATCTCGCGGCGATAATGGGCCTCCTCCTCGGCACTCGGAGGCTTGATCTGCCCGGCATCGAGGTGAACCTGGACAAGGAGGCGTTCGGAAATCTGCGTCATGTTCGCTGGACCTGCAAGCGCGTGCGCGGAAGGCGAGTATATCACCCTGCGGCACAACGCCAGAGGGCAGAACAGGCACAGGATGAGCCTGGAAGGAGAAGATAGAGCCTTATACTGGCCTCAATAGCGAAGATCCCCGGAGTTCCTTGCTCATCCACCCATACAGGGAGGGGGAAGCAGAAACCCATGTCGCCTTGCCCAAGACAGGCATCCAACTCGACACTATAGCAATCCGACGAGAATGCCTGTTCGATATACGGCGATACGGAGAGCTTGAAGAATGACGCCAGATGTAAGCCACGCCGATAGAAACGTTCAACGAGGCAAAAAACCGATGTGAAGCAGAGGGGAAAATGGTGGGTCGTGTAGGATTCGAACCTACGACCAATTGGTTAAAAGCCAACTGCTCTACCGACTGAGCTAACGACCCAACGCGAGGCGTATAATACTGATTTATCTCAGGATTTCAACACCCCCTCGGAAAAAACTCAAACATAGCGGGTAGGATCGGCAACCCCAGCCGCAGCGAAACCGGCCACTCTTAGTCGACAGGAGTCGCACTTGCCGCAGGCACGACCGTCCTCGTCGGCCTGATAACAGGAGACTGTCAGCCCATAATCGACCCCATGGCACAGACCGACCCGGATGATCTCGGCCTTGCCAAGGTTCTGCAACGGCGCCAGGATGCGCAAACCCTGCCCTTCCACACCAGCCTTGGTCGCCAGGTTGGCCATTCGCTCAAAAGCCTCGATGAACGCAGGACGGCAATCCGGGTAGCCAGAATAATCCACCGCATTGACGCCGATGAAGATGTCCCGCGCACCCAGCACTTCGGCCCAGCCCAGCGCCAGTGCGAGAAACACGGTATTGCGCGCCGGCACATAGGTGACCGGAATACCTTCGCTGGGCGTCTCCGGCACCGCGATGGCAAGATCGGTCAGCGCCGAACCGCCGATTCCGCCGAGGTCCAGACCGACCACCTTGTGCTCCACCACACCAAGCTGCCGAGCCACCCGCTCGGCGGCCCGCAGCTCGGCACGATGGCGCTGGCCATAATCGAAGCTCATGCTGTAGCAGGCATACCCCTCGGCCCGTGCCAAGGCAACCACAGTGGCGGAATCGAGACCGCCGGATAGCAGGATGACCGCTTTTCTCTCGTTCATTTCGTATCGTCTCGACAGAACCTGCAAGGCCAGAGAAGTCCGGCTGACGGGGAACAGGATCGCTCAGCGCCCCCGCGCGTCGTTCCAGAGGACCTTGTGCAGCTGCAGCTGTAGACGCACCGGCAGGTTGTCGGCAACGATCCAGTCCGCCAGCTCACGACCCTCCAACTGACCATGACTGGGCGAGAACAGCACCTCGCCGACACGACTATCTAGGCGATACTCGATCAGTTTGGATACCGCCCAATCATAGTCCTCGCGGGAGCAAAGAACGAACTTCATCTGATCGTGGTGCGTCAGCAGGGCAATGTTCTCGTAACGATTGCGCGCAACCTCCCCCGAGCCCGGGGTCTTCAGGTCGAGCACCCGGCTCACCCGGGCATCCACGTCCGAGACATCGAAGGCTCCACTGGTTTCCAAGGAAACCTCGTAGCCGGCCTCGCAGAGCCGGCGCAGCAGCGCAACGCTGTTCGGCTGAGCCAGCGGCTCGCCACCGGTGACGCAGACGCGGCGTGATTGATAGCCCGCCACGCGCTCGAGAATCTCGGACAGGGGGAGATTTTCGCCGCCGCTGAAGGCATAGGCGGTATCGCAGTATTGACAGCGCAGGGGACAGCCGGTAAGGCGCACGAATACCGTCGGCAAGCCAGCGGTACGTGCCTCCCCCTGCAACGAGTGGAAAATCTCGGTAATTCGCAGGGTTTCTTGCATATCAGCCACGGGCGTGACGGCGAAACAGGCCATCCGCCTCCGTTGCGGGAAAAGGGGCATGGATTCTAACGAAAAAACCCGCGACAAGCGCGGGTTTTTTCTGCTACAGGGGGTCAGCGCAGACTTTGCAGATCGCGCTGGGCCAGCTGGGCCGCCGAACTGCCGGGGTACTGAGCGACGACCTGCTGCAAGGCTGATTTCGCTTTCCCCGCGTTACCCAAGCGACGCTCGACGTCCGCCAGCTTGTACAGCGAGTCCGGCACCTTGGGATGCTTCGGGTAGTTCTGGCTGACCCGCGCAAAAGCCTGGCCGGCTCCTTGCAGATCCCCCTTGGCCAGATTCACCTCACCCAGCCAGTACTGTGCATTGCCGGCGTACTGGCTGTTGGGGTATTTGCGCAGAAAAGCGGCGAACGCTTGGCTGGCCTTGTCGAAATCCTTGGCCTTGATCAAATCGAAGGCCGCGTCGTAATACAGCTTTTCCTTCTCGGGATCGGACGACCCGCCACTCGCCGGCGCCTGGGCTGCCGCCGGCACGGGAGTTCCGCCGGCATCGATGGCACCGGCGGAGGCGTTCTGCTGCTGAACCGGAGCGCTTGCCGCCGCGGACAGGCGGCTGTCGAGGTCCTGATAGCGATCCAGACTTTCCTGCTTCAGGCGGCGGACCTCGTGCTGCTGCTCCTCGACCATGCCGCGCAGACGCGAAACCTCGTCCTGCAGTTGCTGCAACTGCAGGAACATCTCGCCCTGCGCCGAGGTCGGCGTACTCATCGCCCCCCCGGCATAGGCGCCGCTCGCGTCCTGTATCGCCTGCGGGTAACCGTTACTGACGTAACCGTAACCGGCAGAGTTACCCGCCACAGGAGTCTCTGCCCAGGCTGCGAGCGGCAGACTGAACACCAACAGGGATATGACACGGCGGCACTGGCTCATGGCGAGTTACTTGCGCAGTTCGACGCGGCGGTTCTGAGCCCAGGACTGCTCGTCGGCACCGCCAACGGCAGGACGCTCTTCGCCGTAAGAAACCAATTCCAGTTGGGCCGGGGAAACCCCCTGCAGCACCAGATAGCGCTGGACGGCCTTGGCACGACGCTCACCCAGAGCCATGTTGTACTCGCGGGTACCGCGCTCGTCGGTATGGCCTTCCAGCACGACGCGGGCGCCACTGCCCTTCAGGTCACCAGCGTGCACGTCGAGGGCACGCATGGCTTCCGACTTCAGGTCGGAGCTGTCGTACTCGAAATAGAAAGTAGTGATAGCGCGCAGAGAGGCCGCATCGCTGCCACCCATACCGCCACCGTAAGCGCCGGAACCGGAACCGGAACCGTAGCCAGAGGTACCGGCGCCGTAGCCTGCATTCGGATCAACGCCACCATTGGCGCCAGCGCCTTCCCCGGAAGCGTCGCCGCCCTTGGAGGAACAGCCGACGGCAACCGCCATGGCCAGCGCCAGCGCGGCGAATTTACCGAATTTCAGCATTTGCATGATGGAACTCCTAAAGAAGCTCAGGTGTTGTGTTAGGTTGAGGGTTTGATTTGGAATGTCGCATCAGTTCAGGTAGGGAGACCAAGACGGCTCGCGAACCTCGCCTTGCGCGGTAGGAAGCGGGAGCCTGACCTTGCCGTTGATCGACACGAGCATCAAGACTCCCCGTCCCTGCTGACGGGTGGCGTAGATTAGCATGGTGCCATTGGGGGCGACAGTGGGCGACTCGTCCAGGCCGGTCTCCGAAAGCACGCGCAGGCTGCCGCGCTCGAGGTCCTGGGCGGCCACCTTGAAGTTGGTGTACCCCTCTTGGCGGTGGACCATTACCAGGGTCTTCTCGTCGGCCGACAACTTCGGGTTGGCATTGTAGTTGCCGACGAAGGTTACCCGCTCGGCTCCGCCGCCGATGCTCTGCCGATAGATCTGTGGCTTGCCGGCACGGTCGGAAGTGAAATAGAGGGTTTGGCCATCCGCCCCCCAGAAAGGCTCGGTGTCGATGCCTATCTGGTCGGTGACCCGCTGCAGCTGCCGGCTGGCCAGGTTCATCACGTAGATCTCCGGGTTGCCGTCCTTGGACAGCACGAAGGCCAGGCGGGACCCATCCGGCGAGAAGGCCGGCGCACCGTTGAGCCCCTCGAAGTTGGTGATCTGCTCGCGGCGACCGGTATCGACGTACTGGATGAAGATGCGCGGACGCTTCTGCTCGAAGGAGACATAAGCGATGCGCCGGCCATCGGGCGCAAAGCGCGGCGACAGGATCGGCTCGCGCGACTGCAGCAGGGTCACCGCCCGCGCACCGTCGTAGTCGGAGCGCTGCAGGGTGTAGCGGGTGCCTCCATCGCCCATGCGCTCGGCGGTGACGTAGAGCAGGCGGGTGGAGAAAGCCCCCTTGATGCCGGTGAGCTTCTCGAACGCCTGGTCGGCAATGTAGTGGGCCATGTCGCGCAACTGATCGCCACTGCCGCTAACAGTTCCGGCCAACACTTGCTGCTCGGTGGCCACATTCATCAGCGCATACTGCACCTGCAGTCGCCCACTGGCCGGGACTATGCTGCCAACCAGCACATACTGAGCCCCCAGCGCCGCCCAATCGCGATAGATGATCTCGCCGGCACTGCTCGGCTGACTAATCATGTTCTGCCGGGGAAGCGGCTCGAAGACCCCCGAGTTACGCAGGTCGTTGCTGACGATCGCGGCCATGTCGTCGCTCATCACGCTACCGCCCTGCCAGCCGAAGGGCACCACGGCGATCGGCGTGGCACGCGCGGTACCGCTGGTCACTACCAGCGGATCGGCCGCCTGGGCGATGCCGGTCAGCAAGGTCAATCCGAGCAGGGCGAGACGAATCAGGGTATTCACAGATCCAAATCCTCAGGTTTGAAAATCATGCGCCGCTGCCGGTACTGGCTATCGAAGGTGGCGCGATCCACTTGCCGCAACTCCGGGATCCTGCCCACGCTGCGCACCGCGGCAACGGCTGAATTGTCGAAGGACGCGTCCCCGCTGGAACGGGTCACCCGCGCATTGGTTATGGTGCCATCCGGCAGCATCTGGATCAGTACCTCTACGCTCATTCCATTACGGGCCGACGGTGGTCGGCGCCATTGCTGGCTGACCAGACTGACGATCAGGTCGTCGTATTTGCCGCTGGTCTGACTGCCCTGGCTCTCGGCCAAGGCCTGCTGCCGCTCCGTGGAGTCGGACAGCAGCTCGGCCAGGGCCTGGGCCTTCTTGTCCTCGGCAGCCTTGCGCGCGGCCTCAGCGGCGGCTTTCTTCTTACCCTCTTCGGCAGCGGCCTTTTTCTTCGCCTCATCGGCAGCCTTCTGCTTGGCTTCCTCGGCAGCCGCCTGCTTCTTCGCTTCTTCGGCAGCCTTCTTCTTGGCTTCCTCGGCGGCCGCCTGCTTCTTCGCCTCTTCCGCAGCCGCCTGCTTCTTCGCTTCTTCGGCAGACTTCTTCTTGGCCTCCTCGGCGGCCGCCTGCTTCTTCGCCTCTTCGGCGGCCTTCTTCTT
>NZ_FOFJ01000048.1 GCF_900110885.1 Azotobacter beijerinckii
GGCTTCGTCACCCACATCCGGCTTGGTCTTGAACCGCTCGGCCTCCAGGCGCTTGAGCCACAGACAGAAGCCGTTGCGATGCCAGTACAGAATTTTCACTTGGTTGCGTGTGCGATTGAGGAAGACGAACAACACAGGGTCGAACACCGCGACCTTGATATCCAACTCGACCAGGGCTGCCAGGCCATTGATGGATTTACGGAAATCGACCGGCTTGGGGTAGAGGTAAACAGCTTTGACGTTGGGGGCGGGACGCATCATGCGGGGCAAGTTCCAGAAGGAATCGGGAGCTCAGCATCAGATCTCAGGGCGCGGTTTCGAAGGTAGGGTTTATGGAGCGGTTACGTATGTTGTCGATAGACGCCAACAGCCACGGATGATCGAAGCAGTTCACACAACCCCAGACAGACATACCTTTGCCTTCGGAGAGCGCAGGCCTCTCCTTCCAAGGTTTATGCATAAACGCCCCGGCCTGATCGGCACCGTCACGCCCTACCGAGCACCGTTGGGTGGTGCGCCCCTTCGTTTTACTGGACAGGACGTGGCCAACGACTACACGAGGCTGGACACCGTGAGCAGCAGGCCTTCGAGGCCCGGACGAGTGTTTAAGCCAATGCGCGCCCACGATTGCCGGGCAAGATCATCTGCGATCCGGAAGGTTTGGCTCGGCTCTGGCTTCATCGGCATCGCTGCTGCTGTAGCGATGTTTGCAGCGCAGAGCGTTGTCGACAGGGAGAGCGTACCTGCCGAGCAATGGCTCTGAGCATGCCGCTTCGCAATCCGAGCCCGAAGGGGTCCCGCTTGTCGTCCGTCCGTCCGTCCCTGTTGCTGGATTGCTTGGTAATAGCTGCTACGGTTTACGCCAAGAACGCGACACAATCCGGTTACAGAGAAGGTTCGCCTTACACTGATCAAGAGAATTCGACATCAAGAACGGTAACATTTTTAGGATATTCTCCCTTTGCTCAATGTGGCGAATATGCAATTTGCAAGCTATTCTCAACAAGTAAGCTGAAGGTAGGGGCGGTTCATGAAACAGAAAGCTCGTGTGCTTCGGGCGATGCAGCCAGAAGTTTGGAGCGCTGATAATCCGCAACTACCCGCTGTACAATTTGCAAGGTCATCGTGTGTACATCATTGAGAGGCTGGCTGGCGTTGACCTCGATGATCTTGGCACCGTTGAAACGAAGCAGGGGGGTGACCGCTACCTTCTCGCGCAGCAAGGGCAACTCGTGGTCCGGCTTTCGCGCATGAGCGGTTTCGGCATCGATATTCAAGCGAATGATCAAGGTCGGTCGGTAATCGACCATGCGCTCGTACAGTTTCCGCTCTTGCTTGGCAAGCCAAGCGGTGAGAGGCCCGCTTGCACGCGCTGCCGAAAGACCGGGGCCGTCGTAGAAGCCCGGAACATCCAATTGCGGATATCGGTCGCAAATCACGACATGGCCCCGCTCCCGCAGCCTCAGCATCCGGTTGAAGCGGAGGACGCGCAACTTGGAGAAACAAAAAATCACCAGTGCGGTCAGGGTTCCCGGAATACGCTCGCCCTTTGTGCGTGCCTGTTTCGCCTTGGCAGAAAGATGGCGTACTAGCAGCCTTCCGATCAGAGGCCAGCTTTCGATTTGCGAGGCGATGCCGCGTGATCCGAGGCCGAGATAACAGTAAGTGGCCGACGAGTAGCCCTGTAGAGCCGAGCATATCCCAGATGCCAGCGTCGTCTTCCCCGAACCATCGCATCCTACGATGGCGATCAGCGGTGCCATGCCGGAGTCATCTTGTACCGGCTTAGCGGTAATGACCTGAGTGTTCATCATGTTCATAAAGTTATCCCCCTAGGCAGGCCGCTGAAAACCCAGCTCTAATTGCACCAACCTGCAGATTCGGCGTTTTTGCAAGCGCTCAGATTTGGCTTTTCCCTGAAGGGTGCCGCCCTCTGCGCTGTTGCGACGGATTCCCGCACGATTTTCTAGTTTTTCTAGGCAGGGACCGTCATAGAGCGCGGGTCCCGCCACTAGCCTGACAGGTTTATCCAGTCAAATCAGGCAGGTTGTAGATCGAGAAGCTCAGCAACAGTTGCTGCTCGGCTCGGCCGATCAAGCAGGTCTTGTGCTGGCTGACTTCCCTCTGTGTTCAGCCAGAGCGTTCCTCAATCCGTTTGAGGAGCGCTCTAAACTTTTTCAGCGGTCTGCTAGGCGAGAGGCTATGGCTTGTTTTGCTTGCGCAATCACATCCGCCAGCGGCTCTCGGCTATCAAGATCCGCGATAGGCGCACCTTGGTATTCCAACTGCGGTACTGCGGCAATTTTTATTGCCAAAGACTCGTAACGATGATCCGGTTTGCGTGCGTAGGCCGTTTCGAGGTCCACGTTCAAGCGAATCACGATATCGGGCCGGTAACTGGTCATGTAGGCGTAAAGCGCTTTTTCGCGCCGTGCCAGGAAACGGATAACGGCGTTATGGCAGGGAACGCTAGCCAGGCCGGGTCCGTCGATTTTCATTCTGGGCACGGCCACCTGCGGGTAACGGTCGGCCACAACAGCAATACCCTTGCGGCGCAGGGCCATCATTTTTTGGTAGCGGTACCAACGCCGCAGCGATAGAAGATAAATAGCCACCGCCGCCAGTGTGGTCGGTCCCTCGTTACTCGCTTCTTGCGCATTGTTTCCGCGCTTGGAGTTAAGGGCGATCATGCGCTCGATATATCGCCCTACCAGCGGCAACTTCACGAGGGCTTCGCCGATCGTCTTGGATTGGATGCCGAGGTGGCAGAGTTCCGTGGGACGGGACTCTCGCATCCACGAAAGAATGGCCTCTGAGACCGTCGACTTGCCGGCCCCATCACAGCCAACGAAGGCAATCAGAGGTGCTAGCTCGCAGCCTTCGCGGGAGAACCCTGAGGCAATCTGCCGGACACGTTCGCAAAATGGCACGGAGCAGGATGCCTTGGCTGCGCCAGAGCCTTGGCGCGGCGCTTCTTCTTTATGGACCGAGAACCACATAATAATAATCAACCGTAAATAAAGGTGGTCATGCCCTGTACCCCAACTGGTGGACAAGAAATGGCCCTTCCACACCATCGCATTCGCACGGAAAGCAGCTGGTTACGTCCCTTTACGGAAAGTGGCTGATTAAGTCCTTTTAGGCCTCATTTCTATTAAGGTTCGGTTAAGGTTCAGTTAAGGCATGCTACAATAAATCTATGCGAAATGTGTATAAGTATTTGGGACGCTTTTTGCCTAATTGACGGGAATGCCTGTGCCAGAGGCGGGCTGCAATTCATGGCGATCAACCGGGTCTCAAGTGCTCCGTCGGCCTTGCGGGCGTAGTCGCGCTCGGGGCGCTTTCTAGCCAGTGCCGCCTCCAGCCCTTCCTCCCACAGCGCTTCTTCACCCGGTCGATCTTGCACTCGCCTGTGCCAGCATCTGCGCGATCTCCCGGTTGCTCCGGCGTGGATTGGTCAGCGCCGACTGGTCGCCGGCCGGCAGGATCAGTGCGCTGATGACCTGGTTCCCGTCTTGCCCTTGCTCGTCAGCGCTTGCAAGTGCGTCCGTTCCTCTTCGCTCAGAATCTGGAGACCCTCTCAATCGATGTATCGAATCCATTGGGATTAGGCCCGCCAAAGCCGAGGCAGGGTAGCGCCATACCCTGGATACCCTTCATGCCGGCCATGGTCTCCACCCGTTCTTGTAGGGTTGATAAAGCAGTAGGCCGGCACGAGCCTGAGCCTCTACCGGAGGCCTGATCGTCCTGCTGATCCTCAATGGGGCGATCCGGGCAAGCCGAGCTGGCGCTCGCGCCCGCTGCAGGTGACCTCGTGGTGATGGACAATCCCGTTCAGACAAGACCGTCGGGATTCGGGTGGACATCAAGGCGCGGAGCGTCGCTACCTGCCTTCTTTCTAAACCGTGCTGGGTCGCAATCGCTTCCAAGACGGCCTCGCCGAGCACCTGAGCCGGTATAGCGGCTGTCTTCGCTTTTTCATGTCGGCCAGCTGTGGCATTTCCCGCAGTGCGCGCCACCTTCTGCGGGAATTCCCGCAGCGCCATCTCCAGAATCCGTAAACATGATGATAGTTATGGCCTGTCTGACAGGGTGAGCGAGGGCGCCGTAAGGCCCGCGTGGGGCTGGCGCCGATCGGTTATGTATTTTTTCGGGAAAATAAGAAGTTGTTGGCATAACCCCTGCAATACCGGCCTTCACCCGCCAGGACTGCACGGGGCAGTCCGGCATCCGGCTACAGGACGCCAATCCATGAAACGCACGCTGTTCCTTCCCCTCATCGCCGCGCTCGCCGGCACCTGGCTGGGCATCGCCCCGGCCGGCGCGGCGGACAATCCGCAGGTGATCCGCTTCGGCCTGGCCACCGTCGGCAAGGGCGGCATCCCCTTCGCTTCCTCCAGCGTCACCAGCCTGGCCCACCAGCGCCAGGCCATCGAGAAAGAGCTGGCGGCCGACGGCATCGAGGTCGAGTGGACCTACTTCAAGGGCGCCGGGCCCGCGGTCAACGAGGCGCTGGGCAACAAGCAGCTGGACTTCGCCTGGCAGGGCGACCTGCCGGCGGTGATCGCCAAGGCCGGCGGCCTCAATACCAAATTGATCGCCGCCGACGGCCTGCTCGCCTCCAACTACCTGGTGGTGCCGGCCGATTCGCCGGCCAAAACCCTGGACGATCTCAAGGGCAAGAAGGTGGCGCAGTTCAAGGGCACCAACCTGCAGCTGGCCACCGCGCGCACCCTCAAGCGCGTAGGCCTGCAGGACCGCGACTTCCGCACCATCAACATGGACTTCCCCACCGCCGCGGCGGCGCTGGCCTCCAGGGACATCGACGGCGCCTGGCTGTCGTCCACCGCCTTCGAGCTGCAGAAGAGCGGGGTCGGCCGGATCATCTACGACACCCGCGCGGTGGACGCCCGCCTGACCCGCCAGACCCACGTGCTGGTGGACGGCGACTTCGAGCGGCAGCATCCGCAGATCGTGCAGAAGGTGGTCGACGGCCTGGTGAAGACCGCCGCCTGGGTATCGGCGCCGGAGAACGATAACGCGGCGTTCGAGCTGTGGGCCAAGTCCGGCACCCCGGTCGACTCGCTGCGTGCCGAGCAGGGCGAGCTGAGCCTGAAGCGCCGCTACTCGCCGCGCCTCGACGAGTTCTTCGTCGACCGCTACCGCGCCACCGTCCGCGAGTCCCGCGAGCTGGGCCTGCTGCGCGGCGATGTCGACGTCGACGGCTGGGTCGAGCCGAAATACGTGAACGCCGCCATCGACCGGCTCGGCCTGCAGGCGCTGTGGCCGGCCTACGATGCCGACAACCGCCCGCAGGCCCGGTGAGGCGCGCATGAGCCCGACTGCTCCCGGCCTGGCCGACACGCGCACCCTGGCGGCCTTCATCCTGCTGGCCAGCCTGTCGGGGATCGGCGTGGGCCTGGCCAAGGTGAGCTTCGCGCTCTACGCCCTCAGCCTGGAGGCCTCGCCGCTGGAGCTGGGCCTGGTGGCCGGGGCGCAGACCGCCGGCCTGCTGCTCGCCAGCCTGCTGGCCGGCGGCCTGTTCCAGCTCCTGCCGCTGGTCGGCCAGCCGCTGCTCCTGCTGCTGCCGACCCTGCTGATCGGGCTGTGCATGCCGTGCCGGCTGGTTTCGCTCAACGCGGTGTTCATGCAGCAGCTGGCCCAGGTCGGCGAGGCGCGCGCCGGCTGGTTCCGCGGCGCGCAGATGATCGGCATGCTGCTGCTCGCGCCGCCCCTGGCGGCGCTGTTCGCCGGCTGGCTGGGGGCGGGCGGCAGCTGGCTGCCGATCGGCCTGCTGTTCGCCATCCCGGCGCTGCTGGCGCCGCGGGTGCTGCACATCTACCCGGCGCGCCGGCAGGGCGCCGAGCCGCTGAGCCTGGCCGCGCTGGGCCGCCAGCTCGGGGTTCTGCGCGAGCAGCCGGCGCTGCGCGACAACTGCCTGCTGGAGTTCTGCGTGCAGGCGGCGGCGATGTTCTTCTCCTATTTCATCGTCGCCATCACCGTGCAGGACTACGGCTGGTCGGCCGGCGAGGCCGCCGCGCTGCTCAGCGTTCACGGGCTGGCCTACATCGTCGCGCTGTTCGGCCTCGGCCGGCTGCTCGGCGGCAGCGGCCAGGCCGGCTTCGCCGCCAGTCTGCTGCTCTGCGCCGTGGCCTTGGCGAGCCTCGGCCTGAGCGGCCGGGCGCCGCTGTTGTGGGGCGGTGCGCTGCTGCTCGGCCTGGGCCTCGGCATGCTCCAGGTGGTCACCCTGTCCGCCTATGCCCGGCACGGCGCGCAGCTCGGCCACGGGCGGATCGCCGGCCTGGCGGTGCTGGCCGGGCCGGGCGGCAGTCTCGCCGGCAGTGTGCTCGGTGGCGTGCTCGGCGAGTGGTTCGGCCTGCAGCCGCTGTTCCTGCTCTTCGTTCCGCTGTTTCTCGGTTTTCTCTTGCGGTCTTCGCCGCAGCATCCGCAATCCGCGCTCTGCGCAAGGAGGATTTCCCGATGAGCACGATTCAGGCTTCGCATCCGTTCCAGGCGTTCCCGACCCGCCCCTGGCCGGGGCTTGCCCGCGCCCTGCGCCGGGTCGGTGCCGGCGGCGCCGCGCTGCTGCTGCCGGCGCTGCTGCTGGTCGTCTGGCAGATCGCCGTCGAGCGGCACTGGGTGTCGGCGCAGATCCTGCCGCCGCCGTCGCGGGTGCTGGAGACCTTCGGCGAGCTGTGGGCGAGCGGCGATCTGTGGTTCCAGCTGTCGATCAGCCTGCAGCGGGTGCTGATCGGCTCGCTCATCGGCGGCGCCCTCGGCCTGCTGCTCGGCCTCGCCATGGGCCTGTCGCGCCAGGTCGAGGCCTATCTGCTGCCGCTGTTCCAGGCGCTCAGCCAGGTGCCGGTGCTGGGCTGGATTCCGCTGTTGATGATGCTGGTCGGCATCGACGAGGCGTTGAAGTACCTGGTGATCGCCAAGGCGGTGCTGGTGCCGCTGACCCTCAACACCTTTTCCGGTATCCGCAGCATCCCGCCGAGCTACCTGGAGGTGGCCCGGGTGTACCGCCTCGGACTGCTGCTGCGCCTGCGCCGGGTGATCCTGCCGGCGGCGCTGCCTAGCATCTTCACCGGGGTGCGTTTCGCCCTCACCAAGGGCTGGATCGCCCTGGTCACGGTGGAGCTGCTGGCCTCCAGCGAGGGCATCGGCTACCTGATGGTCGACGGCCGGCAGATGTTCCAGCTCGATCTGGTGATCGTCGCCATGCTGGTGATCGGGCTGGTCGGTTTGGTGCTGGACCAGGGCCTGGCGCTGGTCGAAACCCGCCTGCAGCGCTGGCAGCGCCAGGCCTTCTGAAGGAGCGCGCGCATGTCCGAAGCAACCCGCAAACGGCCCGATCTGCGCGGCTGGGTGGTGCCGGGAGTCCTGCTGCTGCTCTGGTGGTTGGCCACTGCGCTGGAGTGGGTGGATACCCGGCTGGTCGCCAGTCCCGCCGCGGTGCTGGAGGAGGCCTGGCAGGCGGCGGCGAGCGGCGAGCTGTGGCAGGGCCTTGCCGCCAGCCTCGGCCGCAACCTGTCGGGCTTCGCCCTCGGCAGCCTGGCGGGCCTGGCCTTCGGCGGCCTGCTCGGGCTGTCGCGGCTGGCCGAGCGGCTGGTCGGGCCGACCTTCCACGCCCTCAAGCAGATCGCCCTGTTCGCCTGGATTCCGCTGCTCTCGGCCTGGTTCGGCTT
The DNA here is from genome assembly GCF_900110885.1 of Azotobacter beijerinckii. Classification (GTDB taxonomy): domain Bacteria; phylum Pseudomonadota; class Gammaproteobacteria; order Pseudomonadales; family Pseudomonadaceae; genus Azotobacter; species Azotobacter beijerinckii. The sequence continues at coordinate 7,689 of NZ_FOFJ01000048.1, forward strand.
CGGCGAGCCGGCCAAGGTGGCCTTTATCGCCCTGGCGGTGTTCTACCCGGTGGCGCTGAACAGCTTCGAGGGCATCCGCGCCACCCGCCACGAGCTGCTCGAAGTGGCCCGGGTGCTCGGCCTGACCCCGGCGCAGCGGCTGCTGCGCCTGGTGCTGCCGTCCGCCGCGCCGGCGATCTTCACTGGCCTGCACCTGGGGCTGATCTACGCCTGGCTGGCCACGCTCGGCGCCGAGTACTTCTTTTCCGCCGGGCCGGGGATCGGCAACACCATGATCGACGGCCGCGAGCATTTCGAGATGGACCAGGTGATCTACGGCCTGCTGGTGGTCGGCAGCGTCGGCCTGGTCCTCAATCGCCTGGCCGCCTGGATCGAGGCGCGCGCGCTGGCCTGGCGCGGCGGCGGGCGCTGAGCGGTAAGCAGTTGGACGCAAAGGTTTTGCAATTCAATGTGATGGGAGTTTTCGATGAGAGGGACCGGTTTTCTGAGTTTGCACGGCGTGGACAAGCGCTTTCCCCTCAAGGAAGGCGAGCTGCACGTCCTCGGCGACATTTCCCTGGACATCCGCCAGGGCGAGTTCGTCAGCATCGTCGGCGGCAGCGGCTGCGGCAAATCCACCCTGCTGCGCCTGCTGGTCGGCCTCGAGGAGGCCAGCGGCGGCAGTCTGCGCCTGGACGGCGTGCCGATCCGCGGCACCGATCCGGCGCGCGGCATCGTCTTCCAGGACCACCGCCTGTACCCCTGGCTGACGGTGGAGGACAACGTGCTGCTGGCGCTGGCCAATTCGCCGCTGGACAAGGCCGAGCGCCTGGCCCGGGTCCACGCGCACCTGGAGCTGGTCGGCCTGAAACATTTCGCCAGGGCCTGGCCGGCGCAGCTCTCCGGCGGCATGAGCCAGCGCGTGGCGATCGCCCGCGGGCTGGTCAACCGGCCGAAGGTCCTGCTCCTCGACGAACCCTTCGGCGCCCTCGACGCGCTGACCCGCGCCCAGCTGCAGGACGAGCTGGCGCGCATCTGGCAGACCGAGGGCATCACCACCGTGCTGGTCACCCACGACGTCGACGAGGCAGTGCTGCTCGGCGACCGGGTGGTGGTGATGGAGCCGCGCCCCGGACGCATCCGGCGCATCGTCCCGGTCGACCTGCCCCATCCCCGGCACCGTGAACATCCGCGGCTCGCCGAGCTGCGCAGCGACATCCTGCAGGACTTCACCCGCCGTCAGGCCATCGCCTGACGGCGCGGGTCGCTCCCGCTGGCCTGTTTGCTCGGTTCGATGGGGCAATTTCGGCGTCCGAGGTATCTGCACGTGGGGTTCGGGCGGCGATGCCGTGCGGCCAGGACGGAGTGGAGCGTCCTCCGGCGCATGGGCTCGCTCGCACGGCTGAGTCTGCCGGGATCAGTCGTTCTCGCTCCAGAGATACTGATCGATTTCCTGCATCATGTAGGCATTGCTCCGGATGTTGCGCGCCACCGCTTCGGCCTCTTCCTGGGTATAGCCGTTCAGGGTGAAACTGGTCCTGCCTGCGGGTTCCGCTTCATAGAACAGGCGCACTTCCAGCAGCCAGGTGTCGGCGCGATGCGGCTCGGGTAACAGGCGCAGATAGGCCTTCAGCTTCCTCTCGAGCGGGACGATCAAGTTGAAAACTTCCATCGACGCAGGCGATGACTTCACCTCACCCATTTCTCTCCCCTTGTCCAGTGCTAAGCCGCTGCTCGTACGCCGGGCTTTCCGGTTCATGGTTGTTCTTCGGCCTGTGCTCTGGCATGCCGCCCGCCTGTCGTTGCGGTCGGGCGACCCCTTTGGCAACATCCCGCCTCTCGTCGAGCCTACTCGGCGGGATCTCCGGTGGGATCGGCCGGCGTGAAGCCGGGCCGTCGGGGCCGCATTAAACCAGATCGTCATCCGGCGAGGCGAGCGTCGACATGCCATGGGCATCGTTCCCGGTGGCGCTGCCGGCATGGTAACGGCGCGGTTTGCGGGGGTTGCCTTTTCGAGAGTGGTGGGGACGTAAGGACGGGATCATGAATATCTGGGCACTGGACAAGCATCAGGACATTCGCCATGTGCTGTTGCTGCTGAGCGAGCAACTGGGACCGGATGCGTTCGTCATCGATGCCGTAACCTCGCTGGACCCGCGGGCGATCTACCTGTTGCACCGGGAGGACCCCGGCGTGCGGGTCTGGCTCTACACGCTCGGTCAGAGTCCGGGACGCTACGGTGTGCATCTGGAATATCCGAACAGTACCGACACCCACGAGAATGTGCCGTTGTCGGAGCTCGTGGCGATGCTCGCCGTGCATTTCGACGTGCCGACGATCCAGCCGCTGCCCTGATTTCTCCGGCGGGAGGCGGGCCGCTACGCGGCCCTCAGTCGCTCGGCGAGCCAGGGCAGCACCTGCTCGCAGGGCCGTTCGATCTTCAGGTTCAGCAGGGCGTCGGCGCGCATCGCGCCCTGGTTGATGGCCACCAGCGGCTTGCCCTGCTCGGCAATCGACCGGCACAGCCGGAAACTGGAATAGGTCATCACCGTCGAACCGACGACCAGCAGCGCCGCCGCCTGCTCGATGCCCAGCGAAGCCGCTTCGGTCTGCTCGGCCGGCACGCCCTCGCCGTAGAACACCACGTCCGGCTTGAGCAGGTCGCTGCCGCAGCAGGGGCACCAGGGGATGCGGAAGCCTTCCAGATACTCGACGGCCAGCCGGGCATCGCCATCCGGGGCGAGGACGGCCTCGACGCCCTGCAGGTAGGCGTTTTCCTCTTCCAGCCACGTCTGGATCTCGCTGCGCCGCAGGATTTTGCCGCAGTCGAGACAGCGCACCCGGTGCAGGTTGCCGTGCAGCTCGATCACCCCCTCGCTACCGGCCTGCTGGTGCAGCCCGTCGACGTTCTGGGTGATCAGGCCGGCGATCCGCCGCCCGGCCGCGAGCCTGGCCAGGGCCTGGTGCGCCGCATTCGGCCGGGCCTGCCACACCTTGGGCCAGCCGATCATGCTGCGCGCCCAGTAGCGCCGGCGCGCGGCGGCCGAGCCGAGGAACTCCTGGAGCATCATCGGCGCCTTGCCGTGGCGGACGCCGTCCTGGTCGCGATAGGCCGGAATGCCGGACGGCGTGCTGATCCCCGCGCCGGTCAGGACCAGCAGCGGATGCTGCGCCATGAGTTCGCACAGCTCCAACAGGGATGCCGGGGGATCGAGGGTGTGCATGAAATATCTCCACGTCTGTCGGCCAGGGGGAACATCGAGCTGGCCGGTCAAGGGATGTCTCGGTGAATAGAACAGGGCGAACTGGACGATCGTGAGCATAAGGCAGAACCGGCATGGCCACCGAACGGTACGGCTGTCCCCCAGGTTATCCACAAATTTTTCTGCCGTTGCCGGTTGACAATCAAGGGTTTGTAGTACCTTTTCGCGGGCTGGTTATCTCCCTCCGACCTACTGAAAATGGCTTGATATTTCAGGTGGTTATGTGTCTGGGAAAGCCTCTGTGCGGGTCTGGTCAAAAAATGATCGGCCATTGGCGAGCCAGATTCCATCGGCCATGTGGCCTGTCATACCGTATTTATCCACAGAACAATCCACATCTTCTGTGGGTTACTCGAAGCCGGGCGATGAGGCGGGCGGCAGAATAGCGCGGGCGGCGGGGGCGTCCTAAGATTGCCCGGCGAGCCGAGTCATTCGTCGAAGTCGAAAGGAGAAGCCATGAAGCTTTACTACACCCCGGGAGCCAGCTCCCTGGTTCCGCACATCGTCCTCTGCGAGCTGGGTCTGCCCTACGAGCTGGAGAAGGTGGACCTGAAGCGCCATACCCTCGAGGATGGGGGTGACTACTACAACGTCAATCCCAAGGGCTATGTGCCGACCCTGCAGCTGAACGACGGCCAGCGGCTCAGCGAGGGCGGGGCGATCGCCCTGTTTCTCGCCGAGAAGCTGCCCGAGGTCGGCCTGCTGCCGTCCAACGGCAGTCTGGAGCGCTTCCGTGTGCTGGAGTGGCTGTTCTTCGTCAGCAGCGAACTGCACAAGGAGGTCGGCCAGCTGTTCAACCCGAAGCTCACGCCGGAGTGGAAGGCGGCCGTGCTGGCGACCATCGAGCGGCGTCTGGCCTATGTCGACAAGGCCCTCACCGGGCAGGATTACCTGACGGGCTCGCGCTTTTCCGTGGCCGACGCCTACCTGTTCACCGTGCTGGGCTGGATGGCGCCGCTGGACATCGACCTCGAGCCCTGGCCGGCCCTGCGTGCCTTCCACAAGCGCGTGGCGGCGCGGCCCGCGGTGCAGAAGGCGATGCGCGCGGAAGGCTTGACCGGCTAGACGGGCAAAAGCCGGCAGGCCATGGGAGCGCTCCCGACATGGCGCTGCCGGCTCTCCGATCCGCACGTTCTCTTTTCCGGCTGCGCGTGCGTCGGAAAGGGCCGGGGCCCTACCAGCGATAGCTGAGCGTGCCGATGGCCGTGCGTTCGTCGCCGTAGCGGCAGGCGTTGGCGCAGTACAGGTAGCGCTTGTTGGTCAGGTTCTGCACCTTGGCAGTCATCTGCCAATGGTCGTCGAGGTCGTAGCCGAGCAGCGCATCGACCAGGGTATAGGCTGGAATGTTGCGGTCGCTGACGCTCGCCGAGGTGCGCGTGGTGCCGTTGTAGCGGGCTCCTGCGCAGATCTTCAGCTTCGGCAGGCCGAACCTGGCCAGACGATAGTCCAGCCACAGGGACGCGCTGTGATAGGGGATGCCCTCGATGCGCGAGCCTTCGAGCACGGGATCGTTGTCGGCGATGATGTGGGCATCGGTATAGGCGTAGGAGGCGCTCAGGTTCAGCTGCGGCGTCAGGCCGGCCTTGAGTTCCAGTTCGAGGCCCTTGCTGCGCTCCTTGCCGGTCTGCTCGTCGAAGTCGGAGCCGGGAATCGAGCTGACCACGTTCTCCTGGGTCAAGTGGTAGACGGCGGCGCTGAGCATCAGGTCGCGACCGGGCGGCTGGTAGCGCAGGCCGATCTCGTACTGTTCGCCTTCGGTCGGTTCGAAGCTGCGGCCCTCGCTGTCGACGCCGTCGGTGGGCAGGAACGACTGGCTGTAGCTGATGTAGGGCGCCAGGCCGTTGTCGGCGAGGTAGACCATGCCGATGCGGCCGGACAGCTCCTGGTCGCTCTTGGTGCTGCGGCTCCGGTCGCGGTAGTTGCGGGTGTGGCTGCTGGCCCAGTCCTGGCGCAGGCCGAGCACGAAGACCCAGTGTTCGGCGAACTTGGCCTGCTCCTGCAGGTAGAAGCCGGCCTGCCGGCTGTGCAGGTCGGAGCCGCGGTCGATGCTGGTGTTGACCGTGGGCAGGTTGCCGTACGTTGGGTTGGCCAGGTCCAGCGAGGGCGCATTGCCGCTCCAGCGATGGCTGTCGTAGGTCTTGTAGTAGTAGTCGAGGCCGGCGAGCAGGGTGTGCTCCCAGCGGCCGCTGTCGAACGACCATTGCAGGCTGCTGTCGCTGGCCCAGCCGGTGGCGATGTCCTCGCGCGAGTTGTAGCTGCGGGTCAGGGTGGAGAGGTTCGCGCCGGTGACCCGGCTGCCGTTCAGGCTGATGTAGTCGTAGTCGCTTTCGGAGTGGAAGTAGCGCAGGGCGTGGCGCAGTTGGAGGCCGTCGTCGAGCCGGTGCTCGAAGAGGTAGCCGAGGGTGCCCATGTCGCCCGAGTAGTAATCGAAGCTCGGCTCGCCGGCGAACAGGTCGTAGGGGATCTTGCGGCCGAGCGTCGCGCTGTATTTGGTGACGTTGTAGTTCATCGCCGGGGTCAGGGTCGTGCGGGTTTCCTGATAGGTGGCGAGCAGGGTCAGGCGGGTATCGTCGTCGATGTGCCAGGTGAGGGCCGGGGCGAAGAAACGCCTGTCGTCGTCGATCGAGGTGTACTGCGTTTCGCTGTCGCGCCAGAGGGCGGTCAGCCGGTAGGTGAAGCGTCCCGACTCGTCGAGCGGACCGCCGTGGTCGGTGGAGATCTGGCGGCGCTGGTAGTTGCCGTATTCGACGTTGATTTCGTGCAGCGGATCGTCGGTGGGGCGTTTGCTCACGGTATTCACCAGGCCGCCGGGAGACAGCTGGCCGTAGAGCACCGAGGAGGCGCCCTTGAGCACCTCGACCCGCTCCAGTCCGTAAGGCTCCTGGCCGCCCTCGAACTGGGAACTCTGCAGTTTCAGGCCATCGCGCAGCACGCCGCCGGTGCGCGGGCCGATGTCGAAGCCGCGCAGGCGATAGTCGTCCGCCACGCGGCTGTAGCCGTTCGGCTGGGTGACCACGCCGGAGGTGTACTGCAGCGTGTCGGCGAGGCTGTCGTGTCGGCGGGTCTGCATCTCCTCGCGGGTGATCACCGAGATGGCCTGGGGCGTTTCGCGCAGGGCGGTGTCCGTCTTGGTCGCCGTGGCGCTGCGGCTGGCCACCAGACCGTAGGCCGGACCCCGGGCGTCCTCCTGCCAGGAATCGCTCACCAGAAGGGACGAAAGTTCCAGGGCGCTGCCGCTGTCGGGCAGCGCCTCGATGTTCAGGGCGCCGCTTTCGGTGACGCGCAACCGCAGGTTCCGCCCCTGCAGCAGCCGCTCGATGGCCTGCTCGACGGTGAAGTCCCCGTGCAGGGCCTCGGCCTGCTCCCCGCGCACCAGCGCAGGATCGAAGAGAATGCTGCGCGCGCTCTGCCGGGCGATGGTGGTCAGGCTGTTTTCCAGGGGGCCGGCCGGCACGTCGAAGGCCAGGGTCTGCTGCTGCGTGGCGGCTGGGTTCTCGGCCAGAACCGGCGGGGCGAGGCAGGCCAGCAGCAACGACAGGGATACCGGCGACAGGGGGAAGGACAAACGGCGAGACATGACGGCTCCGCTGAACAGGCAAGGAATACCGTTCATGTGCAACGAGGCCCTGGAATTTTCAGGGGGCGTGCGAAAAAAATCAGCTGTGCTCGATGGTCGTCCACCAGCCCAGGTAGCGATGGATGCGCAGGGGCAGGATTTCCTCGAGCGAAGCCAGCACGCGCTCGCTGTCGTCCAGGGCAAACAGGCCCGAAATGCGCAGGGCGGCGGCGGCCGGGGAAAGGCGCAGGTGACCCGGGTGATAGGGGCGCAGGGCGGTGATCAGCACGTCCAGAGGACGGTCATGGAGTTCCAGCCAGCCGTCCTGCCAGGCGAACTCGCTCCTGCGCTGCCCCTCCAGGCGCTGGCAGATGTCCCGGTCGAAACGGGCGCCTTCGTCGGTCGCCAGTACCAGGCTGCTGCCGGCGCGGGTTTCCACACGGACCTGCGCTGCCTGCACCCAGACCGTGGCGTCCCGTTCGCCGAGCGCGACGCTGAAGCGCGTACCCAAGGCCTGTACGCGGCCGAAGGGGGTTTCGACCACGAACGGCCGCCGGGCATCGGCCGTTACCTCGGCGAGCAGGGCGCCGCGCCGCAGCTGCAGGCGCCGCCGCCCGCCGCCGAAATCGACGTCGACACGGCTTTGCGCGTTGAGCAGCACGCTGCTGCCGTCGTCCAGCACGAAGCGCCGGCGCTCGCCCGTGGCGGTGCTCAGGTCGGCGACCAGGCCGTCCAGCGGCATGCCGGGGCGGGTCAGGCCGAGGCCGCCGAGCCCGAGGCCGGCCAGCACGAGGGCGCCGCGCAGGGCCTGGCGCCGGCTGGTGCCGGCGCTCAGCAGGGTGTTTCGGGCAAGCCCGGCGGGCTGTTCGGCGACGCCGGCGAAGGCGCTGTCCAGGCGCCGCTGCAGGCGCTCCCAGGCGCTGCGATGCCGTTCGCTTGCGGCGAGCCAGCGTTCGAGGCGCTGCCGTTCGGCAGCGCTCATCCGGCCGGAGCGTTGCAGGGCCAGCCATTCGATGGCGGCGATTTCCTCGGGCGACAGGCGGGCGGGACTCATGCCGGCTCCAGTGCCAGGTAGCAGGTGGTCAGCCCCTTGACCACGTACTGGTGCACGCGGGTGACGGACACCCCCAGGCGGCTGGCGATCTCCGCGTAGGTCAGGCCCTCCAGCTGGCTGTAGAGAAAGGCCGCGCGGGCCTTCGGGGACAGTCCGTCGAGCAGTTGGTCGATGGCCGTCAGCGCTTCCAGGGCCAGGACGGTTTCCTCGGCAGACGGCTGGACGGCCTCCGGTTGCTGTGCCAGGGCCTCCAGATAGGCGCGCTCCAGGTCGCGGCGGCGCCAGCTGGCATAGACCAGGCGTTTGGCGATGGTGGTCAGCAGGGCACGCGGCTCGCGGATGGCGCCGGGGTCCTCCAGGGCGACGACTTGGGTAAAGGTTTCCGAGGCGATGTCGGCGGCGTCGTGGGCGCAGCCGAGCCGGGCGCGTAAGCGCCCGAGCAGCCAGCCGTGATGCTCGCCGAACAGGCGATGGAGGACCTGGAGGCGCAGCGCGGAGGGCAGTGGCAGGGAGGCGGTCATCGGAGCGGGTCGATAGTCTGCTAATGATAAACAATATCATTAACAAAAGGGCCGGGTCGGGCAAGCGCCGGATGCGGACGGAGGCGCCATGGCCGGACGGGCGGTTGGCCGTACAGGAGCGGGAGGTCGGGTGCGGACTTGTCCGGCCGCTGCCGGCACGGATGCGATGGGGCGGGAAACGCCGGGAATGAAATGCGATCTGCTCGCATTTTGACAGCTCCGCACAATGCTGCCATAGCTTTTGATCGGCGCCAGGACGGGTCTGCCGGCCGCGCCATGGATTGACTCGGCATGCACGCCCGGCACTCGGGCGGCGGAGGGAGGGGGAGTGCATCCCCCGCCAGCCCATTCGAATTTCCTTGGAGGAGGTGTCCAGATGCCCGCCTTCGACGAACTGCGCGACAGCCTCGTCTACATCCGCGTCGTCCACCATATCCAGGGGCGCATCCGCCTCAAGCTGGTGGCCGGCTACGAATCGCTCGCCGGCCAGGGCCGGCAGGCCCGGCAATTCCAATCTATTCTGGATCGCACGCCGGGCGTCCATGGGGTGCGGGTCAACCTTCTTGCCCGTTCATGCACCGTCGAGTACGACCCGCAGGTGATCCCGGTCGCGGCCTGGGACGATTTCCTGACCGGCGTCGACTCGCCGGCCGCGGCCATCCTCGAGCAGATCTTGCGCGAGATCCACCGGGAGATCCTGCATGACGAACTATGACGAAGCGATCCTGCGCAGCGGCAGGATCGATCCCTCCGCCCCCTTTCCGGTCCTGCATCAGGCAGTGCGCATCGCCCTCCATGAGCAATACGCCGCCCAGAGCTTCCATGGGCGGGTCGTCGAAGCCTTCGGCCCGCGTCCGCCCTTCGTCGGCGTCGTTCGTGCCAAGGAGCGGCACATCGCTGCGCTTTCGGCGCTCTGCCAGCGCTTCGGGATTCCCCGTCCGCTGAATCCCTTCCCCCAGGAAACCACCGTCTCTCCCAGCTGGCGGGCCAACTGCGAGCGCGGCGTGGCGGGCGAGATCGCCAATATCCGCCTCTGCGAGTACCTGCTCACCCAGGTCGGCGAGCCGGATGCGCGCCGGCTGTTGCAGGGCCTGCAGGCGGCTTCGCTGGAACACCACCTGCCGGCCTTCCACCAGGCGGTGGCGGAGGCCATGGCCCAGGAGCGCTACCACGCAGCCCGGGGCATACCGCCGCAGGAGGCCTATGTGCGTCACGGGCCACTCTCCGACTTCATGGAGCGGGCGCTCGCCCATGCCGGTCCGCTCGGCATGTTCAGTCCGCTCCTGCGGCACAGTCACCCCGCCATGCTGGCCGGCATGGTGGCAGGTGGAGCAGGGATCTACCTGTTGAAGAACCGGTCCGGCCGAAATCGATAGGAGAACCGCAATGTTCCATCTCATTCCCTTTGCCGTCGGCGTGGTCGCCGGGGCGGTCGTGCTCCAGCTGATCCGGACCGACAAGACCAAGGCGGGTCTGGAAAAGGCCCAGGACAAGCTGCGCGGTGCCACGGTATCCAGCCTGGAAGCCATTGAGGGCGCCTCGGCGCGGGCGCGTGCCCGTCTCGCCGGGGAAGCCGCGCCGGCCGCCGAGGCGCAGGCCGAAACACCGGCCGGGCAGGAAGACCAAGCCGGCGAGCAGCTCCCGGTGGTCAGCGAGCAAGCGCAGGGCGCCGCTGGCGCCGAGGAGCGGGCACCATGAAGCATCCGTTCCCGGGCTACGGCTATCCGGCTCACCATGTGGCGGGTTCGCCGGGCCTCTGGCAGGGGGAGGGCGATGGCAGCTTCACCCGCGGCTTCGTCACCACCGCCTGCCTCTCGGCGTTCCAGGACGTGCCCTGCCCGTCGTCGTCGGCCCACCTCAAACGCGTGCTGCGCCATGCCCTGCAGGGCGGCACGGCCTTCGCTGCGGGCTCCAGGGCCACCGTGGCCTTGCGCCAGGGCGACTATTCCGGCGCACTGCTCGCCACCGCGCTCGGCGCCACCGGCGTACTGCTGATCGAACAGCTGCTGCGCGATGCGCGTCGGCTCGACAGGGAGAAAGGCGATGGGCAAGAAAAGTAAGCAGAAGAAGCAGCGCGGCGGCCAGGCGAACGACTGCACGGGTTACGGCTACGCCGCCGACTCCGGGTACGGCGCGGCAGAATCCCCCTATGGCGGCGGCGAACCGCCCTATGGTGCCGGGCCGCAGTACGGCATGGGGCCGGACTATGGTGGCGCTGCGTATCGCCATGGGCATGGCGACGGGCCGCACCCGCATTCGCACCACGGCTATGGGTATGGCTACGGGTACGACCCGGCTGCGGCCGCCCACGATGCCTTCCACCATCGGACCCATCGGGGTTACGGCCATGGCTACGGCGCCGGCGTTCCGGGTGGCGGCTTTCCCGGTTCCGGGCTGTTCGACGGCGGTCTGCTGCAGGGCATGCCGGCCTTCCTGCGCTCGGCCAACGCCGAGCAGTTCCTCCTCGGCGCGGCGCTCGGCGCGACGGCGGCCTGGGTGCTGGCCGACGAGGAACTGCGCGGCAAGCTGATCAAGGCCGCCATGAAGCTCTATGCGGGCGTCGCCGGCGGCTTCGAGGAGATGAAGGAGCAGATGGCCGACATCAAGGCCGAGGTCGCCGCCGAGCACCACGGAGACGCCTGATGGACGGCGCCTGGTTCGTCCAGGTGCAGCCCCTGCACCGGACGTTCGGGCGGGTGCGCTTCCGTTACCGCTGCCGGGCGAGCGGGCCGCTCGATGCGCACAGCATCGAGCACGAGGTCGGGTCGCTGCGTGGCGTGCTGAAGGCTCGCGTCAATCCGGCGGCGCGCTCGCTGGCGGTGGAGTTCGAGCCGGCGGTCACCGACCCCGACAGTCTGGCCGCCGCCATCCTCGCCCTGTCGCCGTCGGGCCTGCCGGTAGCGGCCGCCAACCACCGGCACAGCGAGGCTGCGCGTCTCGGTGCGGTGGCGATGAGCGGCGCCACCCTGCTGGCGACTCGCAGCCTGCAGCCGTCCCTGCAGGCCCCCGTCGCCTTCGGCGCCGCGGTGCCCCTGCTCGGCGAGGCGGTCGACGACTTCCTCGAAAAAGGCATCACTTCCCATGTGCTGGAAGCCCTTGCGGTGGGGATCTCGATCGGCCGCAACGATTACCTCACCGCCAACACCACCTCCTTCCTGCTGGCCTTGGGCGAATACCTCGAGGCGTCGATCGAGCGCCGTTCGGACGAGCTGCTCAAGCACCTGCTGCACCCGGCCGGCGGCGAGGTGTGGGTCGAGCGCGAGGGCGTCGAGACGCTGATCGACGCGGCCGAGGTGCAGGTCGGCGACTGCGTGATCGCCGCCACCGGCACGGTGATTCCGGTGGACGGCACCGTGCTCGGCGGCGAGGCGTTGGTCAACGAGGCGACGATGACCGGCGAGGGCGTGCCGGTGGTGCGCCGGCGCGGCGACCGGGTGCTCTCGGCCACCCTGGTCGAGGAGGGGCGCCTGCGCATCTACGCCGAGCGGGTCGGCCGCCAGGCCGCCGCCGCGCGGATCGCCGATTTCGTCGAGCAGTCGCTGTCGGTGAAGAGCGAGACCCAGCTCGAAGCGGCGCGCCTGGCCGACCGCCTGGTGCCGATGGTGCTCGGCCTGGCCGGCGCCACCTGGCTGCTGTCCGCCGACTGGCAGCGTGTCGCGGCGGTGCTCCAGGCCGACTATTCCTGCGCCCTCAAGCTCGCCACTCCGGTGGCCTTCAAGGCGGCGATGTACCGCGCCGGGCAGTCGGCGATCCTGATCAAGAGTGCCAAGGCGCTGGAGCGCCTGGCCCGCGCCGACACCTTCGTCCTCGACAAGACCGGCACCCTGACCACCGGTGTGCTCAAGGTGACCGACTCGATCGCCTTCACTGCTGCCTACACCTCCGAGGACCTGACCAACCTGGCCGCCTCGGTCGAGGAGCACTACGTCCACCCGGTTGCCGAGGCGGTGGTGGCGGCGGCCCATCGCCTCGACCACCCGCACCACTTCGACCACCAGGCCGTGCAGTTCGTCGTCGCCCACGGCGTGGCGAGCACGATCGACGGCCGGCGCATCGTGGTCGGCTCGCGGCATTTCATCGAGGACGACGAGGGCATCTCCACCGCGGCCCATGCCGAGGTGATCGAGCGCCTGCACCGCGAAGGCAAGACCCTGCTCTACATCGGCTTCGGCGGCGAGCTGATCGGCGTCCTGGCGCTGACCGACAGCGTGCGCGACAACGCCGCCGACACCGTGGCGCGGCTGCGCGAACTCGGCGTCCGGCGCATCCTGATGCTCACCGGCGACCAGCCGGAGCGCGCTGGCGCACTGGCCGCGGAGCTGGGCCTCGACGAGTTTCGCGCCGGCCTGCTGCCGGAGCAGAAGGCCGAGGTGCTGCAGCAGCTCGCCGCCGAAGGCGCGCGCATCGCCTTCGTCGGCGACGGGGTGAACGACGCGCCGGCGCTGACCGGCGCCCACGTCGGCATCGCCATGCACCACGGCGCCGACATCGCCCGCCTGGCCTCCGACATCACCCTGCTGGAGGACGACTTTTCCCGGGTCGCCGACGCGCTGGCGCTGGCGCTGGCTACCCGGCGGCTGATCGACGGCAACTTCAAGCTCACCGCCGGGCTCAACACCACCATTCTCGGCGCGGCGGCCTTCGGCCTGCTGACTCCGGTGGCCGCCTCGATGCTGCACAACGGCAGCACCCTGGCGATCCTCCTGCGCGCGCTGGCTGGTGCCGGCCTGCCGCGCCAGAACAGGACCCGGACGAAACGCCGCGTCGCGAAGCATTCCACCACGGGCCACTGACCGAGTCCCAGCGCGAGGAACTGGCCTTCGGTCAGACCGTGGCCCGGGAAGTGGACCCGGCGTGGAGATTCCTGAAGGGCTGTCCGGGCAGCCACCGCCCGCCGCGCGGCGCTTCCAGTACGAGGCCCTGCACCGGGCGCTGTACCTGCAGCTGCTGCCTCATGTGCTGAATCATCACCGGCTGCTCGTCGACCTGCACAGCGGCGCCGATCCGCAGCTGGGCGCCGACCTGATCTGCGCCGACTCGGCGCTGTGCGCCTGTCTGCGCACGGCCGTGGCCGGCGCCGAGCAACTGGCCGGCGTGGAAGTCCGCGTGGTGCCCCTTGGCGACGAGGGCGCCGACCTCCACGCGCGGACCATCATCCCGCCCGCGAACTGGCCCGCGAGCTGATTGGCATTGCTGCCCGCTGCGTCGGGGCGGGCGATGACCGGGCTGCCGGGCGTGCCGATGGTCGCTGTGTGGGAAAGGCAGCGGTAGCGCACGGCAAAGGATGATTATTCGCTATAAGCACATTCTGAATCCGCGTCCAGGCTGATTATTTTCCAATCGTGGATGAGTAGTTTTCATGGCAGCCCCCGTCTTCGAACCAGGCCGGGGTGACACCGAACAAGAACGGAGAATGTCATGAAACTCAGAGTTGCCGTTGCGGGTGCCGGTTATATCGGGCAGGCCCACATGGGTGTCCTGCAGCAAAGCCCGGCCTGTCAGCTGTCTGCCGTCGTCGATCCCTCTCCTGCCGCTGCCGAGATCGCCGCCAAGGCGGGGGTGCCGCTCTATGCATCGCTGGACGAGCTGATCGAAAAGGATTGCCCGGACGGTATCGTACTGGCCACGCCGAATCAGCTGCACGTCGAGCACGCGATTCTGTGCATGGAAGCCGGCCTGCCGATGCTGCTGGAAAAGCCCATCGCGCCCTCCGTCGAGGAAGGCCGCCAGCTGGTCCAGATGGCCGACCAGGCCAAGGCCAGGATACTCATCGGTCACCACCGCGCGCACAGCCCGATCATGGCCAAGGCCCGCGAAATCGTCTCGCAGGGCAAGCTCGGCCGGCTGGTCGCGGTGATGGGCAGTGCCACCTTCTTCAAGCCCGACCAGTATTTCGCCGACGCCCCCTGGCGGCGCGAGCCGGGCGGCGGGCCGATCCTGCTGAACATGATTCACGAGGTGCACAACCTGCGCATGCTCTGCGGCGACATCGTCGCGGTCCAGGCCTTCGCCTCCCATGCCGTGCGCGACTTCCCGGTCGAGGACACGGTGGCCATCAACCTGCGCTTCGCCAACGGCGCGCTGGGCACCTTCATGCTCTCCGATACCGCCGCCTGCCCGCGCAGCTGGGAACAGACCTCCCGGGAGAACAAGGCCTACCCGACCTACGAGGACGAGGACTGCTATGTCATCGCCGGCACCGACGGCAGCCTGTCGATTCCGACCATGCGCCTGAAGACCTATCCTCGCCCCGAGGACCGCTCCTGGTGGAAGCCGTTCGAGGTCGGGGTGGTGGGCATGGTTCGCCAGGACCCGTTGATGCATCAGATCGAACACTTCGGTGCGGTGATTCGTGGCGAAGCCCAGCCGCTGGTCAGCGCCCGCGACGGGCTGCTCAACCTGGAGATCACCGAGGCGATCGTCAAGGCCGCCAAGACCGGCAGCGTGATCCAGCTCGGCAACGCCTGATCATTCGAGACCGGGAGAAGACTCATGAAAGTACTCATGCTGCATGGCATCAACCACAACATGTTCGGCAAGCGCGACCCACTGCAGTACGGCACCGTCACCCTGGCCAAGATCGATGCGACGCTGCGCGCCCTGGGGGAAGAGCTGGGCGTGTCCATCGAAAGCTTCCAGACCAATAGCGAGCGGGAGATGTGCGAACGCATCCATCAGGGTTTCCTCGACCAAGTGGATGCGGTGCTGATCAACGCCGGTGCCTGGACCCACTACAGCTACGGCATCCGCGACGCCCTGGCGATCCTCACCGTTCCGGTGGTGGAGGTCCACATGTCCAACATCCATGCACGCGAGCCGTTCCGCCATCAGTCGGTATTCGCCGAGATCGTCAAAGGACAGATCTGCGGGTTCGGCCTGGACAGCTATCTGCTCGGCCTGCGCGCGGTGGTCACGGCGGCCACTGGCTGAGCCGCGCCGGCCTCCGGCGCATCGCCCACGCTCCCCCTTCATTCGGGCAAGACGCCGGCGGCCAGAGCGAGGCAAGATTATTGTTGGGCCATCCGGACATAATCTGCCGCAATGAAAAATCAGAATGTGCAACTGGCGAACAATGATCCCTTCCTGCGCGACCTGCGGCTGTTCTGCACGGTGGCCCGGCGCTCCAGCTTCGTCGCCGGCGCCAACGAGATGGGCCTGTCGCCGGCCCACGTCAGCAAGCGCATCGCGATGCTCGAGGAGACGCTCGGCGTCAAGCTGTTCAACCGCACCACCCGGCGGGTGAACATCACCAGCGACGGCGAGGCGGCGTTCCTCTGGGCGCGCAAGATCCTCGAGGACGTCGAGGGTATGCTCGAGGCGGTTTCCGGCAGCCGCGGCGAGCCGCGCGGCGTCCTGCGCATCTGCGCCAGCCTCCGGCTCGGGCGCGACCATGTCGCGCCGATCCTCACCCAGTTGCGTCAGCGCCATCCGACGCTGGAGATCTGGCTCGAACTGCTGGATCGGCGCGTCGACCTGATCGGCGAGAACTTCGATATCGACATCCGCGTCGGCGAGGCGCACGAGCCGCACCTGATCGGCCACAAGATCGCCGAGAACGCGCGCATTCTCTGCGCCGCTCCAGCCTATCTGGAGCGGCACGGCAGGCCGAAATCGCTGGCCGAGCTGGGCCAGCACGACTGCCTGCTGTTTCGCGACCGGGACCAGAGCTTCGGCGTCTGGCGACTGGAAGGGCCGAGCGGGGAGGAAAGCGTCAAGGTCACCGGGCCGATGGCCTCCAACCACAGCGACATCGTGCGGCGTTGGGCGATTGAGGGCCACGGGATCATCATGGCGTCGGTCTGGGATCTGGCCGCCAGCATCCGGGCGGGTGAACTGGTGCGCGTGCTGCCGGCCTATCGGCAGCCGGCGGACGTCTGGGCGGTGACCGCCGCCCGCACTTCGGGCTCGGAGCGGGTGAGGGTATGCATCGCGTTCCTCAAGCAGCAACTGATCGAAGGGCCCCATGCGCTGGTCACGCGTCTGGAGGAGTGAGCTTCACCGGCCAGCCAGGCCATGAGCAGAGGCGGGCAGCAGTCCCACCGGAGCCGCTGCCGGCGGGTTCAGCGCAGAATCGAGCGCCGATGCACGGCCAGGTGTACGCCCAGGCAGGCCACGAATAGACCGCCGGTCACCGCGTGCCAGCTCTTCTTGCCGGCCGCGGCGAGGGCCAGCGAGGCGGCCAGGCTGCCGAGCATGCCGAGCTTGGCG
The DNA here is from genome assembly GCF_900110885.1 of Azotobacter beijerinckii. Taxonomy (GTDB): domain Bacteria; phylum Pseudomonadota; class Gammaproteobacteria; order Pseudomonadales; family Pseudomonadaceae; genus Azotobacter; species Azotobacter beijerinckii. The sequence goes on from NZ_FOFJ01000048.1 coordinate 24,270, forward strand.
CCGCGGTTGACCTGCATCTTCAGCGAGCGCCGGCGCGGCGCATGGGGCCGGGCCAGCTCGGCGTCGATGGCCGCGTCGACTGCCGCCTCCAGCGCCTCGATCTCGACCCGTGCGGCGTCGAAATGCAGGACGAGGCTGCCGGCGCGCGGATTGGGCTGGAGGCTGTCGATGCCTTCGAAGCCGGCCAGCGCTTCCTCGATCCGGGCCAGGCGCGCCCGGTCTCGCAGCGCTCTGTCGCGGATGCGGATACGTCCGGGCAGCGCGGAAACGATACGACTCATGGGTGATTCATCCTGTACGGCAGGTGAGCGACTGCCCCGGCAGCCATGGCTTGGGCATGGCTGTTCGGCGCGGCGGAGGGTGGGGAAGTCGTCATCAACGGGGTGTGCGGAAATTAGCGATTGATAATTATACGCATTTGACTGCGAATCAAGCGAAACCGGATGCCCGGTCGGTCTGGGCGGCCTCCCTGCACTGGCTGGCGCTGCTGGGCCTGTCGACGGAGCTGGGCCGGAGCTGGGCAGCCTGGCCCTGGTCGTCGGTGCGCTCAACCTCCGGGACGGCCTGCGTGCGGGCGGGCGGCGGCCTCGCGCTGTCGATCCCGGCGGAATGAATGCGGTTTCAGGTTTCGGGGCTACCCTTTTTCGTGGGCGGCACCCGTTCTGCCGATCCGCACGGCGCGGCAGCTTCCGGTGCCTCGATCCTCAACCGGGAAAAGGAAGGTTGGCATGAGCGAGAAGAAACTGACCACCGCCGCAGGCTGTCCCGTCGTCGACAACCAGAACGTCATGACCGCCGGGGCGCGCGGTCCGCAGTTGCTGCAAGACATCTGGTTCCTGGAGAAGCTGGCCCACTTCGACCGCGAGGTGATTCCCGAACGGCGTATGCATGCCAAGGGCTCGGGGGCCTACGGTACCTTCACGGTGACCCAGGACATCAGCCGCTATACCCGGGCGAAGCTCTTCTCCACCGTCGGCAAGCAGACCGAGCTGTTCGTGCGCTTCTCCACCGTCGCCGGCGAGCGCGGCGCCGCCGATGCCGAGCGCGACATCCGCGGCTTCGCGGTCAAGTTCTACACCGAGGAGGGCAACTGGGACCTGGTCGGCAACAACACCCCGGTGTTCTTCCTGCGCGATCCGCTCAAGTTTCCCGACCTCAACCACGCGGTGAAGCGCGATCCGCGCACCAACCTGCGCAGCGCGAAGAACAACTGGGATTTCTGGACCCGGCTGCCCGAGGCACTGCACCAGATCACCATCGTCATGAGCGACCGCGGTATCCCGGCCACCTACCGCCACATGCACGGCTTCGGCTCGCATACCTTCAGCTTCGTCAACGCCAGCAACGAGCGCCACTGGGTGAAGTTCCACCTCAAGTCCATGCAGGGCATCCGGAACCTGAGCGACGCCCAGGCGCAGGCCGCCATCGGCGAGTGCCGGGAAACCCATCAGCGCGATCTCTACGAGGCCATCGGGCGCGGCGACTTCCCGAAATGGCAGCTCTGCGTGCAGGTCATGCCGGAGCAGGACGCCGCCAGGGTGCCGTATCACCCCTTCGACCTGACCAAGATCTGGCCGCACAAGGACTACCCGCTGCAGGAGGTCGGCATCCTCGAGCTCAACCGCAACCCAGACAACTACTTCGCCGAGGTGGAGCAGGCCGCCTTCAATCCGGCCAACGTGGTGCCGGGGATCGGCTTTTCGCCGGACAAGATGCTGCAGGGCCGCCTGTTCTCCTACGGCGACACCCAGCGCTACCGCCTCGGCGTCAACCACGGGCACATCCCGGTCAACGCCCCGCGCTGCCCGGTGCACAGCTATCACCGCGACGGCGCGATGCGCGTCGACGGCAATTACGGCGGCACCCTGGGCTACGAGCCGAACGGTTCCGGCGAGTGGCGGGAACAGCCCGGCTTCCGCGAGTCGCCGCTGGCGTTGGAGGGCGCGGCGGATCACTGGAATTACCGCGAGGATGACGACGACTACTACTCGCAGCCGGGAGCGTTGTTCCGGCTGATGACGGCGGAGCAGCGGCAGGTGCTGTTCGACAACACCGCGCGCGCCCTGGGCGATGCCCCGGAGGACATCAAGCGGCGCCACATCGACAACTGCAGCAAGGCCGACCCGGCATACGGGGTGGGGGTGGCGAAGGCACTGGGCTTGGGCTGAGTCGTGGCTGCCCGGCCTTTTGATCGGTCGGTAGCGTTTTGCGGCTCACTCGGTGGGCATGAGGCCGTGGTGACGGCGTGGTTTCCTATGCGCTCGATTGCCGATGTCGGCCGGGGAAGGGTTGAGAGGTTGCCGGATCCGCTGTGCCTTCGGGCCGGAAAGGCGGGTGGCGAGCCGTGGTCCTGTTGCGTTTCGCCCCCGGACACTGGCTGGTGAGCCGGGGGCGTTACCGGTCAGCGATATTCGCAGAGGTAGGCGGTATCGGTAGCGACCTTCAGCTGGAACTTGCTGTTGGCCGGCACGGTGAACTGGCTTCCGGCCTGGAAGGTTTCCCACTGCTCGCTACCCGGCAGCTTCACGGTTAGAGCGCCGGCGATCACGTGCATGATTTCCAGCTGACTGGTGCCGAACTCGTATTCGCCTGCCGCCATCACGCCGATGGTGGCCGGGCCCTGGCTCATGCCGAAGGCGATGGATTTGACGGTGCCGTCGAAGTACTCGTTGACCTTGAACATGTTGAATCCTCAGGAAGGGGTGAAAAAAGGCTCGCAAGTATGCATAAGGCGTTTTGCCGCGTCATCCGTCTTAAGCATCGGGCGGGACAGCCAGCGGCAGCAGGCGGGCCGTGTTGCGGGCATCTCCCAGCGCCCGGTGCTGCTGACCCTGAAAGCCACCCCTTTCAAGGTCTTTACGTAAACTCCCTTCCCTAAAGCCATCAAGAGGGCAAGGCGGTGTGGGACGAGATTCTGGCGCGATTCGAGAAGCAGGCACCGGCCAGCGTCATGGCACGGCTGGTGTTGGAACGGGCGATGCCGGCTGCCTGGGTCGACGAAGTGTTCGAGACCAACCGGCAGCGCCAGTATCCCCGGGAGCTGCTGTTTTCCACCGTCGTCGAGCTGATGTCGCTGGTTTCCCTGGGGCTGCGCCCTTCGCTGCATGCCGCCGCGCGCCAGATGGACCACCTGCCCGTATCGCTGGCGGCGCTGTACGACAAA
>NZ_FOFJ01000049.1 GCF_900110885.1 Azotobacter beijerinckii
GCACATCGCGAACGGCTTCCCGAGGGCTGGGAGGCGTCCCCCTACCACCTGGCGGTGCAGGTCAGAAGCCGTTACGAGGGGATGCTCGTCGCGCTGGCGGTGGAGCACTGGCCCGCCTGGGCCGACGATTCGGCCAGCACACTGGCACAGCGCCTGTTGGCATTGGCACGACAGATCAAGCCCAGCCAGGTGGCGACCAGTAAGCGCGGCCCCAAGGTGGAAAAGCCCAAGGCCTGGGTCGATGCCGCGACGGCTCGCGCCCATGTCTCCACCGACCGCCTCATCAAGGCCTCGAAAAGTAAAAGACCTTGAAAGGGGTGGTCACTAGCCCCCGTATGCCCGTGCAATTCGGACATACCGCGCACTCCGTCACCGGATTGCGCTTCTCTGACGAGAGGGGACATTGTCGATCGGGCTTCACACCCCGGGGTTGGCCCCCGACGCATGCCGATCTAGTGAACTGGCGGGTACACACCAGGCTCGGTACTCCCTGAGCCAGCGGAGCTGAGCATTGCGATCCGGAGCTATTGCTCCGTGCTTGATTGAAAACACCTCCGGCGTCTCACGACGGGGGCGAGGGCCAAAATAGCCGAGTCGCTCCGAAGGTGAATTCTGCCCCGGAGGGCATGACTCACCCTCTGGGTTCTCGGAATATTTTTAAAAACGATTCGAATGATTCGAGCCGTTCTTTCTCAGACGTCTAGATCAAACTTTGACCGTCTCCGGTCAAATCTGAGACGCATTTTCCCCGTCAGACGAGGGACATGCCTCCCCGCAGGCGGGTCTTTTAGTCTGGACAAGCCAGATGTTTTTAGGCTTATCTAGGCTTCAATCCCTTGAATATCAAGTGATTAGGTGCCACTGGGAGCTACCCCGACCAAGCGATCAACACGAGCATACGTGTCGCACCACGGGAGAGATAGTAACGCGCAGCCCAAACCGGACAAGGTGGCGAGGTTTCGCCCTGGCGTCGCGGTGACGTCGGGGAGAAAATGAAAACAACCGAACTTTCAATGAATTGCATGATATGTGCCAGTCCTGACACCCCCTCGACGACCGTCTGACCTACACGCCTTGTAGGCAATGGCTTACACGCAACGAAGCAATCGAAGCGATTTCCGCCCGCTGACGGCCGGAGAACTCAAGCGATTGGAAACGCCAACGCATGGGCAGGCGCCCCGCCCGGCACACCAGCAGCACCTGCCCCCACGAGGAAAGGGGTCACCGGGCAGGGGAACAGGACGCTGGACGCCGCTGCGCCAGCGCAGTGGATACCTCAGAAGAGCAATCCCAGAAAAGCGGTGCCGTACACCAGAATCATCCCCACTTCGAGACAGCGGGTGAGGAAGGCATCGCAACGGTCGTGCCGGACCGTCGCCGCCACCCTTTCCTCTTTTTCCTCAAGCGCCTCTTCAAGGCAAGAATCGCTTTCGTTGACCTGCTGCATGTCCAAGGCCCTCTTCACTTCTTTCTGCTTCCCGGCCCACCGGCTGTCGAACCGAAAAAGCCTCTCCTGGCGTCCTTGCGAAGCACAGGAAAAAAGAGGAACGACCATCGGCCTGCCTATCCGAACAAGTAAGATGAGGCTTGGCGCAGTGGTCAAGGGCGGCACGCAAAAACAGCCAGCGCCGCGGATTCGCTCCCACCTACCCGACTGGATGGGGCCTGCACTACCCTTCAGCATTTAGACTGCCCGGCGACAATACGGTCCCGTCGAGGGCGGTGTACCGTCCCCTACCCAGCCAGCGAGGAAAGACATGAGCATCAAGACCATCCGTGTACCAGCCGGCGGCGGCTTCGAGCGCGTCGTCCTGGAAAGCAGCGCGCCGGTCGAGCCGAAGGCCGGCGAAATCGTCGTGCGCCTGCGCGCCAGCTCGCTCAACTACCACGACTACCTGGTGGTCAGCGGCGCCTGGGGTCCGGTCGAGCCGCGCATTCCCCTCTCGGACGGCGCCGGCGAAGTCCTCGCGGTGGGCCCCGGCGTCGGCGAATTCAAGCCGGGCGACCGGGTGGTCAGCACCTTCTTCCCCAGCTGGCTGGACGGCGAACCCGAGGTCGAGGGCTTCGCCACCGTACCGGGCGACGGCGTCGACGGCTTCGCCCGCGAGCAGGTGACTCTGCCGGCGACCGCCTTCACCCGCGCGCCCGCGGGCTGGAGCCACGCCGAGGCGGCGACCCTGACCACCGCCGGGCTGACCGCCTGGCGCGCACTGATCGCCGACGGCAACCTCAAGCCCGGCGAAACCGTGCTGGTGCAGGGCAGCGGCGGGGTTTCGGTATTCGCCCTGCAGTTCGCCAAGCTGGCCGGGGCGACGGTCATCGCCACCTCCTCCAGCGACGACAAGCTCGCCCGCCTCCAGGCGCTGGGCGCGGACCACCTGATCAACTACCGCCAGGACCCGCAGTGGGGCGACACGGTGCGCCGCCTGACCGGCGGGCGCGGCGTCGATCACGTCATCGAAGTGGGCGGACCGGCTACGCTGGAACAATCGATGACCGCCGCGCGCATCGGCGGACACATCGCGCTGATCGGCATCCTGTCCGGGCTCTCCGCCCACCTGCCGCTGGCCCTGGCGCTGACCCGGCAACTGCGCCTGCAGGGACTGATCGTCGGCAGCCGCCGCCAGCAGCAGGACATGGTCCGGGCCATCGAGGCGACGGGCATGCGCCCGGTCGTCGACCGCCACTTCCCCCTCGAGGCCATGGTCGACGCCTTCCGGTACGAGGAAAGCGGGCGGCATTTCGGAAAGATCTGCCTGGATATCTGAGGGCCTGGGCGGAATGCCCTCTTGAAAGCGGGAGTCGAGCCTTGAACCTGACCACCTCCTACCTGGGCCTGCGCCTGCGCAACCCGCTGATCGCCTCGGCCTCGCCGCAGAACGCCGAACTCGATCACCTGCGCCGGCTGGACGACGCCGGGATCGGCGCGGTCGTGCTGCCCTCGGTGTTCCAGGAACAGCTGGAAGCCGGTACCAACGACTACGCCAGCATCGGCGCCGCCTGCACCGAGGTGCCGGAATTCCTCGCACCGCTCGACGGCGGCCCCTACGGGCTGATTCCGGAGTCCCATCTGGCACTGATCATGCGCGCCAAGGCCGAGCTGTCGGTACCGGTCATCGCCAGCCTCAACGGCGCCTCGGCCAGCCACTGGACCCGCTACGCCGCCCTCCTGGAGGAAGCCGGCGCCGACGCCCTGGAACTCAACCTGTACTTCGTGCCGGTCGATCCACTGGAGCCCGGCGCGGCGGTCGAGCAGCGCTACCTCGACGTGCTGGGCAGCGTGCGCCAGGCGGTGAAGATCCCGGTGGCGGTGAAGATGCCGCCCTACTTCAGTTCCATCGGCAACATGGCCAGCCGGCTGGTGAAGGGCGGCGCCGACGGCCTGGTGATCTTCAACCGCTACCTGCAGCCGGACATCGACCTGCAGCGCCTGGAGCTGTCCAGCGAACTGGAGCTGAGCAGTGCCCGGGAAATCCGCCTGCCGCTGCTATGGATCGCCCTGCTGGCCGGACGGGTCGAGGGCTCGCTGGCCGCCTCCGGCGGGGTGGAGAGCGCCGAGCAGGTGGTGAAGTACCTGCTGGCCGGCGCCGATGCGGTGATGACCACCGCCGCCATCCTGCGCGAGGGCCCGGGCTGCGTGCACACCCTGCTCGCCGGCCTCGAGGACTGGCTGGACACGCAGCCGGCCGAGTCTTTGGAGCAGATCCGCGGCAGCATGAGCTGGCTGCGCCTGAAAAAGCACGACAACTACGTGCGCGCCAACTACCTGCAGCTGATCGAAGGCTTCAGCAGCGCCCATCGCGGCTGAGCGACACAGCGGAGCCCCCACGCATCGCCCCCATGCGGCATTCGGGTCGCCCGGCGGCCCACCGTCGACCGGTATACTGGCGCGCAGGAACCGGGCCCACAACGATGCACCCGGGTGCCCCCAGCGCGCCGCCAAGGAAGCAAGGATGAAGCAGGAGCGAAGAAAACTGCTGGTCAGGGGCCTGATCGCCGCCGCGCTGCTCGCCGGCCTGGCCCTCGTGGCCTGGATCGAACTGCGCCCGGACGGCCTCGGCGAAGGGTTCGCCAGCGGCAACGGACGCATCGAGGCGACCGAGATCGACGTGGCGACCAAGCTCGCCGGGCGCATCGCGGCAATCGCCGTGGACGAGGGCGACTTCGTTCAGCCGGGACAGATCCTCGCGCGCATGGACACCCAGACCCTCGACGCCCAGTTGAACCAGGCCAGCGCGCAGGTGCGCCAGGCGGAGAACGCCATCCTCACCGCCCGCGCCCGGGTCGCCCAGCGCCAGAGCGAGGAGGCCAGCGCCGCGGCGGTGGTCGAGCAGCGCCAGGCCGAGCTGACCGCCGCCGAGAAGCGCTTCGCCCGCACCGACGCGCTGGTCCGGCGCAACGCGGTGGCCCGCCAGCAACTCGACGACGACCGGGCCGACATGCAGAGTGCCCGTGCCGCGCTGGCCGCAGCGCGCTCGGCAGTGCTCTCGGCGCAGGCGGCGATCGCCGCGGCCCGCTCCGAGGTGATCGAGGCCGAATCCGCCCTGGAGGCCGCCCAGGCCAATGTGGCTCGCCTGCAGGCGGACCTCGACGACAGCCTGCTGAAGAGCGACCGTCTGGCGCGGGTGCAGTACCGGGTGGCCGAACCGGGCGAGGTGCTCGCCGCCGGCGGCAAGGTGCTCAACCTGGTCGACCTGACCGACGTCTACATGACCTTCTTCCTGCCCACCCGCGAGGCCGGCCGGGTGGCCCTGGGTAGCGACGCCCACCTGGTGCTGGACGCCGCGCCGCGCTACGTGCTCCCGGCGCGGATCAGCTACGTCGCCAGCGTCGCCCAGTTCACCCCGAAGACCGTGGAGACCGAGAGCGAGCGGGAGAAGCTGATGTTCCGCATCAAGGCGCGGATCGACCCGCAACTCCTGGCCAAGCACCTCGAACAGGTCAAGACCGGCCTCCCCGGCCGGGCCTACGTGAAGCTCGACCCGGCGGCCGAATGGCCCGCCCACCTGCAGGTCAACGTGACCCCATGAGCGGCGTCGCGCAGCTTGCCAAGGTCGGCCTGCGCTATGGCACGACCCGCGCGCTGGACGCACTCGACCTGGCGATCCCGGCCGGCTGCATGGCCGGGCTGATCGGTCCGGACGGAGTCGGCAAGTCCAGCCTGCTGGCGCTGCTCGCCGGCGCCCGGCAGATCCAGACCGGCAGCGTGCAGGTGCTGGACGGCGACATGGCCGACCCGCTCCACCGCCGCACGGTCTGCCCGCGCATCGCCTACATGCCCCAGGGGCTGGGCAAGAACCTCTACCCGACGCTGACCGTCTTCGAGAACCTCGAGTTCTTCGGCCGCCTGTTCGGACAGGATGCCGCCGAGCGCCGCTGGCGCATCGCCGACCTGCTCGCCGCCACCGGCCTGGCGCCGTTCGCCGAACGGCCGGCAGGCAAGCTCTCCGGCGGCATGAAACAGAAGCTCGGACTGTGCTGCGCGCTGCTCCACGATCCCGACCTGCTGATCCTCGACGAGCCGACCACCGGCGTCGACCCGCTGTCGCGCAACCAGTTCTGGGAGTTGATCGAGCGCATCCGCCGCCACCGTCCGGGGATGAGCGTGCTGGTCGCCACCGCCTACATGGACGAGGCGCAGCGCTTCGACTGGCTGGCGGCGATGGACGGCGGACGCGTACTGGCCAGCGGCGCGCCGGCCGAACTGCTCGCGCGCACCGCCAGCACCACTCTGGAAGAGGCCTTCATCGCCCTGCTGCCGGAAGAGCGGCGCCGCGGCCACCGCGCGCTGGTCATCCCGCCGCGCACGCCCAACGCCGAGGTGGCCATCGAGGCCCACGGCCTGACCATGCGCTTCGGCGATTTCGTCGCGGTCGACCATGTGAGCTTTCGCATCGAGCGCGGGGAAATCTTCGGCTTCCTCGGCTCCAACGGCTGCGGCAAGACCACCACCATGAAGATGCTCACCGGCCTGTTGCCGGCCAGCGAGGGCCAGGCGCTGCTGTTCGGCCAGCCGGTCGACGCCAACGACCTGCAGGTGCGCCAGCGGGTCGGCTACATGTCCCAGGCCTTCTCCCTCTACGGAGAGCTCTCGGTGCGGCAGAACCTCGACCTGCACGCCCGGCTGTTCCACGTCCCGGCCGCCGAGCGGCAGGCGCGGATCGCCGCGATGGTCGAGCGCTTCGGCCTCGCTGGCGAGCTCGACAGCCTGCCGGGCGAGCTGCCGATGGGCATCCGCCAGCGCCTGTCGCTGGCCGTGGCGGTGATCCACCGGCCCGAACTGCTGATCCTCGACGAACCCACCTCGGGGGTCGATCCCATCGCCCGCGACGGCATCTGGGAACTCTTGATCCAGCTGTCCCGCGAGGACGGGGTGACCATCTTCATCTCCACCCACTTCATGAACGAAGCGCTGCGCTGCGACCGCATCTCGCTGATGCACGCCGGCAAGGTGCTGGACAGCGACACCCCGCAGGCGCTGATGGAGAAACGCGGCCTGCCGACCCTGGAGGAAACCTTCATCGCCTACCTCGAGGAGGCCGGCGACAGTACCGTGCCGGCGGCGACGACGCCGGCGCCCGCGACGGCGCCGGAGCAAAATGCCGGCGCCCGCGGCAATCCCCGCTTCAGCCTGCGCCGCCTGCTCAGCTACAGCCGCCGCGAGGCCATGGAGCTGCGCCGCGACCCGATCCGCGCCACCCTCGCCTTCCTCGGCACGGCGTTCCTGATGTTCATCATGGGCTACGGCATCAACATGGACGTGGAGCACCTGACCTTCGCCGTGCTCGACCACGACCGGACCACCACCAGCCAGAGCTACGCCCTGGACGTGTCCGGCTCGCGCTACTTCATCGAGAAGGCGCCACTGACCGATTATGGGGATCTCGAGGCGCGCATGCGCAGCGGCGAGGTCAGCTTGGCGATCGAGTTCCCGCCGAACTTCGCCCGCGACCTCAAGCGCGGCGCCCGACCACAGGTGGCCTTCTGGATCGACGGCGCCATGCCGACCCGCGCCAACACCATCAAGGGCTACGTGCAGGGCATCCACGAGAGCTTTCTGCAGCGCCTGGCCCGCGAGTCGCCCCGGGCCATCGCCGCCGGCGGCGCGGAGGTCGCCCTGCGCTACCGCTACAATCCCGACGTGCAGAGCCTGCCGGCCATGGTGCCGGCGATGATCCCGATCCTGCTGATGATGATCCCGGCGATGCTCACCGCCCTCGGCGTGGTGCGCGAGAAGGAGCTGGGCTCGATCGTCAACTTCTACGTCACCCCGGTGACCCGCCTGGAGTTCCTGCTCGGCAAGCAACTGCCCTACGTCGGCCTGGGCATGGTCAACTTCGCCATGCTGGTGGCGCTCGCCACGCTGTTCTTCGGCGTTCCACTGAAGGGCAGCCTGCCGGCCCTGGCCATCGGCGCGCTGCTCTACGTGGGCTGCTCGACGGGCCTCGGCCTGCTGATCTCCTCGGTACTGAAGAGCCAGATCGCCGCCATCTTCGGCACCGCCATCGCCACCCTGCTGCCGGCCATCCAGTTCTCCGGGCTGTTCCAGCCGGTGTCGGCCATGCAGGGGGCGGGCGCGCTGATCGGCCAGCTCTACCCGACCACCCACTTTCTCACCATCAGCCGCGGCGTGTTCAACAAGGCCCTGGGCCTGGCGGACCTCTGGCCCTACTTCGTTCCCCTGCTGCTGGCGGTGCCGGTGCTGACCCTGATCAGCGTCGCCGGCCTGCGCAAGCAGGAGCGCTGAGATGCGCAGGCTCCTTCGCAAGCTCTCCAACATCCTGCAGCTCGGCCTCAAGGAACTGCGCAGCCTGTACCGCGACCCGGCGCTGCTGCTGCTGATCCTCTACTCCTTCACCCTGGGCGTGTACTCCAGCGCCACCAGCCTGCCGGAAACCCCTTACCGCGCGACCCTGGCGGTGGTCGACGAGGACCGCTCGCCGGTTTCCCACCGCATCGTCGACGCCTTCCAGGCGCCCTACTTCCTGCCGCCGCAATACATCGACACCAGCCAGATGGACAGCGGCATGGACGCCGGGCTCTACACCTTCACCCTGAACATTCCGCCGAACTTCCAGCAGGACCTGCTGGCCGGGCGCACCCCGACCATCCAGCTCAACGTCGACGCCACCCAGGTCAGCCAGGCCTTCACCGGCGCCGGGCACATCCAGCAGATCGTCGCCGTGGAGGTCGCCGAGTTCGTCCGCCGCTACCGCAGCGTCGAGATCCCGGCGGTGGATGCGGTGGTGCGCATGGAATACAACCCCAACCTGGTGAGCGCCTGGTTCGGCGCGCTGAACGAGGTGGCCAACCAGGTCACCATGCTGGCGATCATCCTCACCGGCGCGGCACTGATCCGCGAGCGCGAGCACGGCACCATCGAGCACCTGCTGGCGATGCCGGTCACCCCGCTGGAGATCATGCTGGCCAAGGTCTGGTCGATGGGCGCGGTGGTGCTGGCCGCCGCGATCCTGTCGCTGCGCCTGGTCGTCGAGCGATGGCTGGACGTCCCGCTGCACGGCTCGATGACCCTGTTCCTCGCCGGCACCGTGCTGCACCTGTTCGCCGTCACCTCGATGGGCATCTTCTTCGGCACGCTGGCCCGCTCCATGCCGCAGCTGGGCCTGCTGATCATCCTCACGCTGATGCCGCTGCAGATCCTCTCCGGCGGCCGGACCCCGCGGGAAAGCATGCCCGAGGCGGTACAGGACATCATGCTGGTCGCACCCACCACCCACTTCATCAAGCTGGCCCAGGCCATCTTCTTCCGCGGCGCGGAGTTGGCCATCGTCTGGCCGTCGCTGCTGGCACTCGCCGTCATCGGCAGCCTGTTCTTCGTCGCTGCCCTCTCCCGCCTGCGCAAGTCGCTGCAGTAGCCGTACCAGTCCAGTCGGCCGATACTCCCAGCACCGGGCAGCAGGCAACCCGCCCCATTGCCTCCGGACGCGCCCCGTCTCGCCCCGGGCGGGCGACCTCGGCGCCGGTGTCGGCGGCCTGCGCCGCCCGCTATGATCGGCGGACCGGCGCGCGGCGGCCAAGCTGCAGGGATTGCCACCCGGCACTGCCTGCCCGATCGCGCCTCCATTGCCGTGCCTGACTCCCCCCGTCTCTCCAAAGGAACCGAAAGACATGATCGAAGTAAGCGTTTCCGTGAGCATCGCCCGTCCGGCCGAACAGGTCTGGGCAATCCTCGGCGGGTTCGATTTCCTGCCGCGCTGGGTCGAGCCCATCGCCAGCAGCCGGCTCGACGATGGCGGTCGCCTGCGCCGCCTGGAGACGGTCGACGGCGCAGTCATCGTCGAACGCCTGCTGGAGTTCAGCGACAGCGAACGGCAGTACAGCTATGCGCTGCTCGAGAGTCCCTTCCCGGTCTCCGACTACGTCGGCCGGGTGGCGGTCCGGGACGACGGCGCCGGCGGCGCGCAGGCGACCTGGTCCAGCCGCTTTCGCAGCCAGGGCGTCGACGAGGTCGAAATCGCCGCGGACTTCGAGGGCTTCTATCAGGCCGGCCTGGAGCGCCTGAAGGCGCTGGTCGAGGGGCAATAGCCGCCGCTCACGGACGCTTCATGAACCTTTGGCAGGTGTTCGTCCCCCGGTAGGAGCCAGCTTGCTGGCGATCAGTCTGCCAAGGGCATCGCCAGCAAGCTGGCTCCGACGAATCGAACCTACCCTTGCCCACCGGGAGGCAAGACCGCCTCGGCAATCTTCCGCCATGGGTAATTGAATGGGCGGCGGGAGAGCCCTCTCCCGCGCACGGGGGAGAGGGCTCTTCGGCGGTTTGGCTTCAGCCGGCGGCCAGCATGTGGCCGCGCCGCTCCTGGTTGATGTGCCAGGACAGGGCCTCCTCCAGCACATGCGGGGTCTGGCCGCCGCGCGCGCAGGCACGCGCGAAGTAGTCCTCCAGCGCCGCGCGATACTCGGGGTGCACGCAGTTGTCGATGATCGCCCGCGCCCGTTCGCGCGGCGCCAGCCCGCGCAGGTCGGCCAGGCCCTGCTCGGTGACCAGGATGTCGACGTCGTGCTCGGTGTGGTCGACGTGGCTGACCATCGGCACCACGCTGGAAATCGCCCCGTCCTTGGCGATCGACTTGGTGACGAAGATCGAGGTGTGGGCGCTGCGGGCGAAGTCGCCGGAGCCGCCGATGCCGTTCATCATCCTGGTGCCGCCGACGTGGGTGGAGTTGACGTTGCCGTAGAGGTCGAACTCCAGGGCGGTGTTGATGCCGATGATGCCGAGGCGGCGGGCCACTTCCGGGTGGTTGGAGATTTCCTGCGGGCGCAGCACCAGGCGCTCCTTGTAGCGCGCGAAGTCGCCGAACACCTGGGCACCGCGGGCCGCCGAGAGCACGATCGAGCTGCCCGAGGCGAAGTCCAGCTTGCCGGCGTCGAAGAGTTCGAAGGTCGAATCCTGGAGCACCTCGGAATACATGCTGAGGTTCTCGAAGGGCGCCTCGACCAGCCCGGCCATCACCGCGTTGGCGATGGAGCCGACGCCGACCTGCAGCGGACCCAGGTTGCGCGGCAGGCGCCCCGCTTCCACTTCCTGGGCGAAGAAGCCGATCAGGTGGTTGGCGATCGCCTGGGTCTCCCCGTCCGCCGGCTGCACGTTGGACGGCGAATCGCGGTACTCGCTGATGACGATGGCGGCGATCCGTGCCGGATCGATCGGAATGGCCGTGCAGCCGATGCGCTCGTCCGGGCGCGTCAGCGGAATCGGCGCGCGCTCCGGCCGGTCGGCCGGGATGTAGATGTCGTGCAGGCCTTCCAGATCGGTGCCGTAGCGCAGGCTGATCTCGACGATCACCTGGTCGGCGAACAGCGCCAGGTTGGCCGAATTGCCCACCGAGGCGGTCGGCACGATATGACCCTCCTCGGTGATCGCCACCGCCTCGACCACGGTGACGTCCGGCCGCTTGAGCTGGTGGCTGCGCATCTGTTCGACGGTTTCGGACAGATGCTGGTCGATGAACATCACCTTGCCGTCGTTGATCGCCTTGCGCAGGGCCGGATCGGCCTGGAACGGCATGCGCCGGGCCAGCAGGCCGGACTCGGCCATCAGCTTGTCGAGACCGTTGCCGATGCTCGCGCCGGTGATCAGGCTGATGCTCAGGGGCTCATGGCTGGCACGCTCGACCAGCGCGAAGGGAACGGCCTTGGCGTCGCCGGCGCAGGCGAAGCCGCTCATGCCGACAGTCATGCCATCTTTGATCAGGGAAGCGGCTTCGGCGGCGCTCATGACCTTGTCATGCAGGGCAGCCAAGCGGATACGCTCGGAATGCATAGGAAAAAACCTCGAAGATTGTAGTTATTAGAAAGAGGATTACAGGGGTATTACTTACCGTCGCTGGGGCTTATACAAAGTTTCGCTAGGGTACCCAAACTAGACCAAAGCATGAGAGCCATGCCGACCGCTCAAGAGCACGCCTGCCCGGCCGGTCGTCAACCGGCGGGCGCGTAAGGCGGCGGCGGTGTCATGCCTCTTATCCGAGCAAACGTGCGCAACGGGCACAGAGGAAAAGTCACGGCGAAAAAAAGCCGGACCGGGGCCGCCGCCCGATCCGGCCGAAGCACCGACGTCGACCGCGGCCTGGAGGGGTCCACGGGCCGTGGCCGGGTCGGTGGAGCGAAAAAGACGTCGCTCAGCGGGTGGCCAGCATGTGGCCACGTTCTTCCAGGTTGAGGTGCCAGGACAGCGCCTCGCCCAAGAGGTGCGGGGTCTGGCCACCGCGCTCGCAGGCGCGGGCGAAGTAGTCCTCCAGCGCCGCGCGGTACTCCGGGTGCACGCAGTTGTCGATGATCGCCCGTGCCCGCTCGCGCGGCGCCAGGCCGCGCAGGTCGGCCAGGCCCTGCTCGGTGACCAGGATGTCGACGTCGTGCTCGGTGTGGTCGACGTGGCCGACCATCGGCACCACGCTGGAAATGGCCCCGTCCTTGGCGATCGACTTGGTGACGAAGATCGAGGTATGCGCGCTGCGGGCGAAGTCGCCGGAGCCGCCGATGCCGTTCATCATCCGCGTGCCGCCGACGTGGGTGGAGTTGACGTTGCCGTAGAGGTCGAACTCCAGGGCGGTGTTGATGCCGATGATGCCGAGCCGGCGCGACACTTCCGGGTGGTTGGAGATTTCCTGCGGGCGCAGCACCAGGCGCTCCTTGTAGCGCGCGAAGTCGCCGAACACCTGGGCGCCGCGGGCCGCCGAGAGGACGATGGCGCTGCCCGAGGCGAAGTCCAGCTTGCCGGCGTCGAACAGCTCGAAGGTGGAGTCCTGGAGCACTTCGGAGTACATGCAGAGGTTCTCGAAGGGCGCATCGATCAGGCCGGCCATCACCGCATTGGCGATGGAGCCGACGCCGACCTGCAGCGGCCCCAGGTTGCGCGGCAGGCGACCCGCTTCCACCTCGCTGGCGAAGAAGCCGATCAGGTGGTCGGCGATCGCCTGGGTCTCCGCGTCCGCCGGCTGCACGGTGGACGGCGAGTCGCGGTAGTCGCTGATGACGATGGCGGCGATCCGCGCCGGATCGACCGGGATCGCCGTGGTACCGATGCGCTGGTCCGGGCTGACCAGCGGAATCGGCGCGCGCCCCGGCCGGTCGGCCGGGATGTAGATGTCGTGCAGCCCTTCCAGGTCGGTGCCGTAGCGCAGGCTGATCTCGACGATCACCTGGTCGGCGAACAACGCCAGGCTGGCCGAGTTGCCCACCGAGGCGGTCGGCACGATATGGCCTTCCTCGGTGATCGCCACCGCCTCGATCACCGCGATGTCCGGCCGCTTGAGCTGATGGCTGCGCATCTGCTCGACGGTCTCGGAGAGGTGCTGGTCGACGAACATCACCTGGCCGGCGTTGATCGCCTTGCGCAGGGCCGCATCGGCCTGGAACGGCATGCGCCGGGCCAGCGCGCCGGACTCGGCCAGCAGTTTGTCGAGGCCGTTGCCGATGCTCGCGCCGGTGACTAGGCTGATGCGCACCGGTTCGTGTCGGGCGCGCTCGGCCAGGGCGAAGGGAACGGCCTTGGCGTCGCCCGCGCAGCCGAAGCCGCTGATGCCGACGGTCATGCCGTCCTCGATCAGGGCCGCCGCCGCGGCAGCATCGACGATCCGGTCACGCAGGGAAGCCAGGCGAATACGCTCGGAATACATGGGAAACCTCGGTGAATTGTAATTATTCGAAAGGGAGGGCCCTGGCCCCTCGGCAGGCGAGCCGAGAGGCATCAAGGTCTTACGGAAACGGCCATGCGAGATGCCGACGCACCTCTACATGTTCGGGTAATTGGGTCCGCCGCCACCCTCGGGCGCCACCCAGACGATGTTCTGCGACGGGTCCTTGATGTCGCAGGTCTTGCAGTGCAGGCAGTTCTGCGCGTTGATCTGCAGGCGCGGCTCGCCCTGCTCCGCCCCCAGCACCTCGTACACCCCGGCCGGGCAGTAGCGCTGCGCCGGCTCGGCATAGCGCGGCAGGTTTTCCTGCACCGGCAGCGCGCCGTCCTTGAGGACCAGATGACAGGGCTGGTTTTCTTCGTGGTTGGTGTTGGAGAGGAACACCGAGCCGGGCTTGTCGAAGCTCAGCACGCCGTCCGGCTTCGGATAGACGATGTGCGAGCAGTCCGCCGCCGGACGCAGCCGCGCATGGTCGGCCTCGCGGTCGTGCAGGGTGATCGGCAGCCGGCCGGCGAAGAAGTTCTGCTCGACGAAGTTGAACGCCCCGCCGGCCAGCGGCCCGAGCCGGTGCAGCGCCGGGCCGAAGTTGCGCGAGCGCTGCAACTCCTCATGCAGCCAGGAGGCCTCGAAGGCGGCCTTCCAGCGCGGCGCCCAGGCGCTGTCGGGCAGTTCCTCGGCGAGTGCGGCGAACACCGTTTCCGCGGCGAGCAGTCCCGACTTCATCGCCGTGTGGCTGCCCTTGATCTTGGCCACGTTCAGGGTGCCGGCGTCGCAGCCGAGCAGCAGGCCGCCGGGGAAGGTCATCTCCGGCAGGGCGTTGAAGCCACCCTTGGCGATGGCCCGGGCGCCGTAGGACACCCGCTTGCCACCCTCCAGGTACTGCTTCAGCAGCGGATGGTGCTTGAGCCGCTGGAACTCGTCGAAGGGGCTGAGCCAGGGGTTGGCGTAGTTGAGGTCGACGATCAGGCCGACGACGACCTGGTGGTTCTCGGCGTGGTAGAGGAAGAAGCCGCCGCCGCTGTCCTTGTCCAGCGGCCAGCCGGCGCCGTGGATCACCAGCCCGGGCCGGTGGCGAGCCGGGTCGATGTCCCACAGCTCCTTGATGCCGAGGCCGTAGTGCTGTGGGTCGGCGTCACGGGCCAGCTCGAAGCGCGCGGCGAGCTGCTTGCCCAGATGCCCGCGGCAGCCCTCGGCGAACAGGGTGTAGCGGGCGTGCAGCTCCATGCCCGGCATGAAGCCGTCCTTGGCCGAGCCGTCGGCGGCCACGCCCATGTCGCCGGTGGCCACGCCCCTGACCCGGCCGTTCTCGTCGTAGAGCACTTCCGCGGCGGCGAAGCCGGGGAACACCTGCACGCCCAGCGCCTCGGCCTGCTCGCCCAGCCAGCGCACCAGGTTGCCGAGGCTGACGATGTGGTTGCCGGCGTTGTGCAGGCTTTTCGGCAGCAGCGCGTCGGGCAGCTTCACCGCCTGTTCGGCGTTCTTCAGCAGGTAGACCTCGTCGGCGCTGACCGGGGTGTGCAGCGGGGCGCCAAGTGCCTTCCAGTCGGGGAACAGCTCGTCGAGGGCGCGCGACTCGAACACCGCGCCGGAAAGGATGTGCGCCCCGACTTCGGAGCCCTTCTCGACCACGCAGACCTCCAGCGGCCGTTCCCGCTCGGCGGCCAGCTGCATCAGCCGGCAGGCGGCGGACAGGCCCGCCGGGCCGGCGCCGACGATGACCACGTCGAATTCCATGGCTTCGCGCATGGCGCGTTCCTCCACATCAAAGGCCAAAAGGCTTGTTGTTGTCGTGGCAGGGCGGGTGAAACCCGCCGGACATGGCGCGGAGTCGCACCGGAGTCGGCGGGTTGCACCCGCCCTACACTTCCCCCGAGCGGATTCAGAGGGCCTTTTCCAGCTCGGGGACCGCCTCGAACAGATCCACCACCAGGCCGTAGTCGGCGACCTGGAAGATCGGCGCCTCGGGGTCCTTGTTGATGGCGACGATCACCTTGGAATCCTTCATCCCCGCCAGGTGCTGGATGGCGCCGGAGATGCCCACGGCGATGTACAGCTCGGGCGCGACGATCTTGCCGGTCTGCCCGACCTGCATGTCGTTGGCGACGAAACCGGCGTCCACCGCCGCCCGCGAGGCGCCGACCGCGGCGCCCAGCTTGTCGGCGAGCGTTTCCAGCAGGGCGAAGTTCTCGCCGCTGCCCAGCCCGCGGCCGCCCGATACCACGATGCGCGCGCTGCCCAGCTCCGGGCGGTCGGACTTGGCCAGCTCCTCGCCGACGAAGCGCGAGGTGCCGGCATCGTGCGTGGCATCGAGACTCTCGACGGCGGCGCTGCCGCCCTCGGCCGGCACCGGGTCGAAGGCGCTGGCGCGCACCGTGGCGACCACCACCGGGTCGAGCGACTGCACGGTGGCGATGGCATTGCCGGCATAGATCGGCCGGCGGAAGGTGTTCGGCGAGACAACGCCGACGATGTCGGAGAGCTGGGCCACGTCGAGCAGCGCGGCGACCCGCGGCATCAGGTTCTTGCCGGCCGAGCCGGCCGGCGCGAGCAGGTGCGAATAGGTTTTGCCCAGCGCGGCGACCAGCCGGGCGAGGTTTTCCGCCAGTTGGTGCTCGTAGACGGCGGCATCGGCGACCAGCACCTTGCTCACGCCGGGGATGGCGGCGGCCTGGGCGGCGACGGCCCCGCAGGCCAGGCCGGCGACCAGCAGATGTACTTCGCCACCCAGCAGCGCCGCGGCGCCCAGGGTGTTCAGGGTGGCGCCCTTGAGGGTGCGGTTGTCGTGTTCGGCAATGACAAGAATGGCCATCAGATCACCTTCGCTTCGCTCTTCAGTTTTTCCACCAGCTCGCTCACGCTGCCGACCTTGATCCCGCCCTGGCGCTCGGCCGGGGCCTCGACCTTGAGCAGGCGGGTGTGGGCCTTGAGCGCCACGCCGAGTTCGGCGGGGGTCTTGACCTCCAGGGGCTTCTTCTTGGCCTTCATGATGTTGGGCAAGGAGGCATAGCGCGGCTCGTTGAGGCGCAGGTCGGTGGTGACGATGGCCGGCAGGGCCAGCGACAGCGTCTGCAGGCCGCCGTCGATCTCGCGGGTGACCTGAAGACGGCCGCCCTCCAGGGCAAGCGCCGAGGCGAAGGTGGCCTGCGGCCAGTCCAGCAGGGCGGCAAGCATCTGCCCGGTCTGGTTGTTGTCGGCGTCGATGGACTGCTTGCCGAGGATCACCAGCTCGGGCTGCTCCGCCGCGACCACGGCGGCGAGCAGCTTGGCCACCACCAGGGATTCGGGCGGCTCGGCGACGTCGATCTGGATGCCGCGGTCGGCGCCGAGGGCCAGGGCGGTGCGGATCTGCTCCTGGCAGGCCGCAGGACCGACCGAGACGGCGACGATCTCGGTCGCGAGGCCGGCCTCCTTGAGGCGCACGGCCGCCTCCACGGCGATCTCGCAGAAGGGGTTCATGGCCATCTTGACGTTGGCCAGGTCGACGTCGCTCTGGTCAGCCTTCACCCGCACCTTGACGTTGTAGTCGATCACCCGTTTGACGGTTACCAGTATTTTCATTGCGCAAGTCCCCGCTGGGGCGGCCTCCGTGGGCCGCCCGCTCTTGTTGTGGTGCTTGTCAGCGGCGTCCCGACGGGACGCCGCTCCTGTGGCGCGGAATCAGAACTGCTCGTCGCTCAGCGCCATGATGCTGGCGCTGCCGGCGCGGATCGCCGCCAGCAGGGCCTGGGTGCGCGGCAGCAGTTGCTCGGCGTAGAAGCGCGCGGTGACCAGCTTGCTCTCGAGGAACGCGCGGTCGCCGTCGCCGGCCTCCAGCAGCGCCTGGGCGCGCAGCGCCGAACGGGCCATCAGCCAGCCGCCGCACAGGTAGCCGAACAGCATCAGGAAGTTCACGCTGACGCTGCCGGCCAGCGCCGCATCGGCCTCGGCGCCTTCCAGCAGCAGGCGGCGCGCCTCGCGGCCGGCGGCGAGGGCCTCGCCGAGTGCCCGGGCCTGGGCGGCGAAGGGACCGGCGCTCTCCAGCCGGGCGACGGTTTCGCCGATCTCGTCGAGCAGGCCGCCGAGCAGTTCGCCCTTGTTCAGCAGGGTCTTGCGCCCCACCAGGTCGAGCGCCTGGATGCCGGTGGTGCCCTCGTAGATGGTCAGGATGCGTGCATCGCGGTAGTGACGGGCGGCGCCGGTCTCCTCGATGAAGCCCATGCCGCCGTGGATCTGCACGCCGAGGGAGGTCACTTCCTGGGCCAGTTCGGTCAGCCAGCCCTTGACGATCGGCGTCAGCAGATCGACGCGGCCCTGGTGGCGCGCCGCGACGTCTGCGTCCGGTGCGTGGGCGGTGCGGTCGACCTCGGCGGCGGCGACCAGCGCCAGGGCGCGCATCGCCTCGATGGAAGCCTTCATCTGCAGCAGCATGCGCCGCACGTCGGGGAACTCGATGATCGGGAAGCGGCTGCCGTCCTTGCGGGTGCCCTGCAGGCGCTCCCTGGCGTACTGGCGGGCCTGCTGGTAGGCGCGCTCGGAAATCGACAGGCCCTGCAGGCCGACGCTCTGCCGGGCGTGGTTCATCATGGTGAACATGCAGGCCAGGCCCTTGTGCGGCTCGCCGACCAGGTAGCCGACCGCGCCTTCGGTGTCGCCGAAGCTCATCACGCAGGTCGGGCTGCCGTGGATGCCCAGCTTGTGCTCCAGGGAGACGCACTGGGCGTCGTTGTGCGCGCCCGGCCGGCCCTGGGCGTCGAGGAGGAACTTGGGCACGACGAACAGCGAGATGCCCTTGACCCCGGCGGGGGCGTCCGGCAACCGCGCCAGCACCAGATGGACGACGTTGTCGGTCATCTGGTGGTCGCCCCAGGTGATGAAGATCTTCTGTCCGCTGATCAGGTAGTGGTCGCCGTTGGGCACGGCCCGGGCCTTGATCGCCGCCAGGTCCGAACCGGCGTCCGGCTCGGTGAGGTTCATGGTGCCGGTCCACTCGCCGCTGACCAGCTTGGGCAGGTAGGCGGCCTGCAGCGCGGCCGAGCCGTGGTGGGCGAGGGCCTCGATGGCCCCCTGGGTGAGCATCGGGCAGAGGGCGAAGGCCATGTTCGCCGAGTGCCAGATCTCGTTGACGGCGGTGCCCACCACGTTCGGCAGGTTCTGCCCGCCCCAGGCCTCGGCGGCGGTCAGCGACGGCCAGCCGCTCTCCACGAACTGGCCGTAGGCGGCGGCGAAGCCGGGGGTTTCCTCGACGCCCCGCTCGCCCAGCCGTGCACCCTGGGTATCGCCGACCGCATTCAGCGGCGCCAGCACCTCGGAACCGAGCCGGCCGGCCTCGGCGAGGATGGCGGAAACCAGCTCGCCGTTGACATCGTGCAGGCCGGCCTCGGCGCAGAAGCGCTCCAGCTCGACCAGCTCGCCCAGCACGAATTCCGTGTCGCGGTAGGGATGGACATAGTCACTCATTGATTCTTTCCTCTTTATTGTTCGGTGAGCCGGCGGCCGACAGATCGCGGTCCGTAGGAGCCAGCTTGCTGGCGATGCCGTTTGCGCCTCGATCGCGAGCAAGCTCGCTCCTACAGCTCCGGAAACTCAGAAATAGCTCCGGCCGGCCTGCAGACGGGCACGGAAATCCTCGGTCAGGCGGTAGAGCCCGCCATGCCGGGCATGGGCCTCGGCCTTGCGGGCGAAGACCGCCAGGCCCTGGGTGTCGAGGTAGCGCAGGGCGCCGCCGCGAAAGCGCGGGAAGCCGATGCCGAGCAGCAGCCCCATGTCGATTTCCTCGGGCGTCTCGACGATGCCGTCCTCCAGGCAGCGCACCGCCTCCAGGCACAGCGGGATCATCAGCCGGTCGACGATCTCCTCGTCGGAGACCTCGACCCGCTCCGGCACCCGCGCGGCGATCAGGGCGCGGGCGGCCGCGGCCGGCTGCCGGCTGCGCCGACCGGAAGCGTCCTGGGTGTATTCGTAGAAGCCCTTGCCGTTCTTCTGGCCGAGCGCGCCGCTGGCGAGCAGCGCGTCCATGATCGGCTCGCCGTCGTGGCCCATGCGTTCGGGGAAACCCTCCTGCAGCACCCGGTCGGCGTGGACCATGGTGTCGATGCCGATCACGTCGGCCAGGTAGGCCGGCCCCATCGGCCAGCCGAAGGCCTCCATGACCCGGTCGATCCGCTCGAAGTCGACGCCGTCCCTGAGCAGGCGGTTGAAGCCGTTGAAGTAGGGGAAGAGCACGCGGTTGACCAGAAAGCCCGGGCAGTCGCCGACCACGATGGGCGTCTTGCCCATCGCGCTGGCGTAGGCCACGGTGCGGGCGATGGTCGCCTCGGAGGTGCGGCTGCCGCGGATCACCTCGACCAGTTGCATCAGCTGCACCGGGTTGAAGAAGTGCATGCCGCAGAAGGATTCCGGCCGCTTGAGGCCTTGCGCCAAGAGGTCGATGGAGATGGTCGAGGTGTTGGAGGTCAGCACCGCGTCCGCCGGCACCTGGTCCTCCACCTCGGCCAGCACAGCAGCCTTGATCTTCGGATTCTCGACCACGGCCTCGACCACCAGATCGACCCCGGCGAAGTCCCGGTAGTCCAGGGCCGGGTGGATGTTTTCCAGCACCCGCTGCTTGCCGGCCGCATCCAGCCGGCCCTTGTCGATCTGCCGGTCGAGCAGCTGGTTGGCGGTCTTCAGGCCCAGCTCGAGCGCCTCGCCGCGGATGTCCTTCATGACGATGGGCGTGCCCGTGGAGGCCGACTGGAAGGCCACCCCGCCGCCCATGATGCCGGCGCCGAGCACGGCGCTGCGGCGGACCGGCGCGGCCTTGCCGCTCCAGGCCTTGGCCTTCTTCCTGACCAGCTGGTCGCCGAGGAACAGCCCGACCAGGGCGCGGGCGACGTCGGATTTCGCCAGCGCCGCGAAGGTATGCGCCTCGCTGTCCAGCGCCCGGTCGAGCGGCAACAGGGCCTGCCGGACCACGGCGTCGAGGATCGCCGCCGGTGCCGGATAGTGGGGATCGAGCTTGCCGGCATGGTGGCGCTGCACGGCGACCAGCCATTCCCGCGTCTCGGCGGTATCGGCGAGAGGCTGCTGCTTGCGGACACGATTGGCGGCGGTTGACAGCTCGCCGCTCGCCGCCAGGCGCAGCAGGCTCAGCGCGGCGTCGCGCAGCTCGGCGCCAGCGACCACCCGGTCGACGGCGCCGAGTTCCAGCGCCTTGCCCGCAGCCTGCGGCTTGCCGGCGAGCATCCAGTCCAGCGCCGCCTCGACGCCGATCAGCCGGCTCAGGCGCACGGTGCCGCCCCAGCCCGGGCAGAGGCCCAGGGTCACTTCCGGCAGGCCGATCCGGGCATCCGCCGCCAGGATCCGGAAGTCGGCCGCCAGCGCCAGCTCGCAGCCGCCGCCCAGCGCCAGGCCGTTGACCGCGGCCACGCTCGGGAACGGCAGGGCCTCCAGGGCGCCGAACAGCAGTTGCCCCTGGCGAATCCACTCCACCACCTCGCTCTCGCTGCGGGCGAAGGCCGCGGTGAACTCGGTGATGTCGGCGCCGACCACGAACGCCGGCTTGGCGCTGGCGATCAGCAGGCCCTCGATCTCGTGGCCGTGGCGCTCGAGCAGCCGGACCACCTCGGCCAGCTCGCCCAGGGTCAGGCCGTCCAGCTTGTTGACGGAGGAACCCTGCAGATCGAGGGTCAGCTCGACCAGACCCGCCTCCAGTGCCGTGAGGCGCATCGCCTTGCCGTTGTACATGCCGTGAACTCCTTGTTGTTCTTGATTCGCGGCCGTTCGGGCCGCACGCCTCCGCACCGTCGCCCGCGGCGACGGCCGGATCGCTGGATTTCGGGGAGCGGGCGCGGCCGGCGCGCCCGGAAAGCGTCAGTCGCGCTGCAGGAGCACCGCGATGCCCTGGCCGCCGCCGATGCACAGGCTGACGATGGCGTAGCGGCCTTGGACGCGGGCCAGCTCGTGGATCGCCTTCACCGCCACGATAGCCCCGGTGGCGCCGATCGGATGGCCCAGGGAGATGCCGCTGCCGTTGGGGTTGAGGCGCTCGCGCGGCAGGTCGAGTTCCTGGGCGACGGCCAGCGCCTGGGCGGCGAAAGCCTCGTTGACCTCGTAGACGTCGATGTCGCCGACGCCCAGGCCGTTGCGTTCGAGCAACTGGCGGATGGCCGGAACCGGGCCGATACCCATGAGGCTGGGGTCGACGCCGACCACCGCATAATCGACCAATCGGGCCATCGCCGTCCGGCCCTCGGCCTCGGCCTTGCTGCGCGCCATCAGCACCAGGGCACCAGCGCCGTCGTTGAGTCCGGAGGCGTTGCCGGCGGTGACCGTGCCGTCCTGCTTGAAGGCCGGACGCAGCGACTTGAGGTCGTCGAGGGTGCAGCCGTAGCGGATGTGCTCGTCGGTGTCGAACAGCGTCGTGCCCTTGCGGCTCTTCAGCTCGATGGGCAGGATCTGCCCCTTGAAATGGCCCTGCTCGACGGCCCGCTGGGCGCGGTTGTGGCTCTCGACGGCCAGCGCATCCTGCTGCTCGCGGGTGATCCCGAACCGCTCGGCGACGTTCTCCGCGGTCACGCCCATGTGGTAGCGGTTGATCGGGCAGGTCAGGGCGCCGACCATCGGATCGACGGTCACCCCGTCGCCCATCCGCTGGCCGAAGCGCGCCGCGGGCAGGTGGTAGGGGGCGAGGCTCATCGACTCGGCGCCGCCGGCCACCGCCGTGTCGCAGAGGCCGAGCTGGATCTGCTGGGCCGCGCCGATCACCGCCTGCAGGCCGCTGCCGCACAGGCGGTTGACGGTCAGCGCCGGGGTCCGCTCGGACAGGCCGCCGCGCAGCGCCGCCACCCGGCTCAGGTACATGTCCAGCGGCTCGGTATGGATGACGTTGCCGAACACGCAGTGGCCGACGCTGGCCGCCTCGATTCCCGCCCGGCGCACCGCCTCGGCGACCACCAGGCCGGCCAGTTCGCTGGGACGGTGGCTCTTCAGGCTGCCGCCGAAATCGCCGATGGCCGTACGGACCCCGCTGACGATGACCACTTCTTGTACTTGTGCGCGCATGGATGGGTTTCCTTGGAAATTGCCAGGGACGGACGCCGTTTCGAGCGAATCGGACGGACGTCTCGCATGGCAGCTAGCTTCCATCCGCGAGCGGGGAGTCGGCAATAACGAAACCTGCCTCAAAATAGACATTAACGGACAGCACCGTTCTGGCCGTTCCGATAGACTCTCTCGGCGACTTGCACACCTCCAGGACAGCCCATGAGCATCGAGCGCTATTCCATCTCCATCCATTTCGCCCGGGTGCTGATGAACGCCGCCCGCCGCCGGGGGCTCGACGAGGACGTGCTGCTCGGCGAGGCGGGCATCAGCCGCCGGCTGCTCGACAACCCCCACCTGCGGATCACCCCCGACCAGTTCAGCCGGCTGATGCGCGGGGTCTGGCGCCTGGGCGACGACGAGTTCCTCGGGATGGGATCGCAGCGCTGCCGGCAGGGCATCTTCGCGCTGATGGCCAAGCAGGTGGTCCGCTCGCGCAGCCTGCGTTCGGTCTATTACAAGCTCGGCCACTTCTACAACCTGGTGAACGACTCGCTGCGCCTGGAGCTGAAGGTCGAGGGCGACGAGGCCATCTTCTCGATGACCCTGAGCGATCCCGCCCAGGACCCGGACTACCTGCTGCGCGAGTTCCTGCTGCTGCTCTGGCACCGCTTTCCGAGCTGGCTGATCGGCCAGCGGATTCCCCTGAAGTACGTCGCCTTCGACCATGCGACGCCCGAACACCTGGCCGAATACCGGCTGATGTTCCCCTGCCCGGCGAAGTTCGAGCAGCCCAGCAACTGCCTGGTGTTCGACGCCAGGATGCTCGACGCCCCGGTGGTGCAGACCCCCGAGGCGCTGGCCAACCACCTGCGGCGGGCGCCGATCGACTGGGTCACCCGCCCGGCCTACTACCCGGTCTACACCCGGCGGGTGCTGGACCACCTGGAAAGGTCCGGGGATCTGGCCGGGGCGACCATCCAGAGCGCCGCCGCCGCCCTGCACCTGACCGAGCGCACCCTGCGCCGCCGGCTCTGCGCCGAGGGCAGCAGCTTCCAGGCCCTCAAGGACGGCATGCGGCGCGACATGGCCATCCACTACCTCACCCAGCCCTCCCTACCGATCAGCCAGGTCGCCCGCCAGCTGGGCTTTTCCGAACCCTCGGCGTTCACCCGGGCGTTCAAGCAATGGACCGGCGAGCTGCCGAAGACCTACCGGGATGCGGCACGCAAAATGTAACATTTCATGACATTCAGTCCCTTGCGGATGCAGTCTCTTCCGGCGCGGGACTGCGGGTCCGCCATTCGGAATTCATATAAACTATTGATTCCGAGAATAAATAAAACAGAAATAAGATTCCATCCCTAGGGAGCACTGGATCGCGGGGACTACCTGATTCGGAGCTCCAAAGGGGCATTCAGCCGTTTGTGCGGCAAACGCTCGTTGCCGCTCGGCGCTTTCGAGTGGCACCCCCGCCGCCAACCGCCGCATCGCCCGAAACCCGCCGAGGGCACGGCGGACGCCGCCTCCGACGCCATCCGGCAGTCCGGCCCAGGCGGATGCGGAGACACTCCCTCACCCGATGCCGGCCGAGCGGAACGCGCCAGCTCCGCCAAAAACCGGCCACCTCTCTGAAACTGCGCTCTTGAGCGGCTACAGCGGTTTTCTCGGGTTCCCGACGGGAGCCGATGGGAGAATAATGAAGACGCTTCCTCCCCTCCCTTCCTTGCTTGCGATCCAATCATTATTCGAGGTTCACCATGACGGAGCACGCTCCAGCGGGCACACCGCAGCTTTCCGCTCGCGCTGTCTTATTGATCGAACTGGCCCTGGCGATGGGCGGTTTCGGCATCGGCACCGGCGAATTCGCCATCATGGGCCTGATGCCGAACGTGGCCCAGGACCTGAACGTCAGCGAGCCCCAGGTCGGGCATGTGATCAGCGCCTACGCCCTCGGCGTGGTGGTCGGCGCGCCGCTGCTGGCGATTCTCGGCGCGCGCCTGCCACGACGCATCCTGCTGATGCTGCTGATGCTGTTCTTCTCCGCCGGCAACTTCGCCAGCGCGCTGGCGCCGGATTACCACACCCTGATGCTTAATCGTTTCATCGCCGGCTTGCCCCACGGCGCCTATTTCGGCGTCGCCTCGCTGGTGGCTGCCTCGATGGTCGCGCCGGACAAGCGCGCCAATGCGGTCAGCCGGGTGATGATGGGCCTGACCGTCGCCATCCTGGTCGGCAACCCCCTGGCCACCTGGCTCGGCCAGTGGCTGAGCTGGCGCACCGCCTTCGCCCTGGTCGGCGGCATCGCCCTGCTCACCGTGGCGCTGGTGTTCATCCACCTGCCGGCAAGCCGCCAGGAGGAACCCAGCAATCCGATGCGCGAGATCCGCGCCTTCAACCAGCCCCAGGTATGGCTGGCGCTGGCCATCAGCTCGATCGGTTTCGCCGGCATGTTCTGCGTGTTCAGCTACCTGGCGCCGACCCTGCTGGAAGTGACCCAGGTGCACGAGGGCTGGATTCCGTTCGGCCTGGCGGCCTTCGGCCTCGGCACCATCGTCGGCAACATAGCAGGCGGCTGGCTGTTCGACCGGCTGCAGTTCAAGTCCGTCGGCCTGGTGCTGCTGTGGAGCACTGCCGTACTGCTGCTCTTCCCGCTGTCGGTCCATTCGCTCTGGACGATCCTGCCGGCGGTCTTCGCGGTGGGCACCATGGTCGCGCTGTCGCCGCCGTTGCAGACCCACCTGATGGACGTGGCCACCGAGGCGCAGACCCTGGCCGCCGCCTCCAACCACGCCGCCTTCAACATCGCCAATGCCCTCGGCCCGTGGCTCGGTGGCCTGGCGATCAGCGCCGGCCTCGGCTGGACCGTCACCGGCTATGTCGGTGCGGCCACAGCAATCCTCGGCCTGCTGATCTTCCTCCAGGCCTGGAAGCTGCAGAGCGCCCCTGCGCAAACGACGGAACCGGCCGGACAGGCCGTGGCGGAAGGTTGAGCCCCTCGGCCCACGGCCCGCGACGGAGCAGGCGCCGGCTTGCCGGCTCCTGCCCTACTCCAGCGCATACTCGAAGGTGCTGACCACCCGCAGGCGCTTGCCGAGTGTGCGGCCACTGTCCACGTCGCCGCCGTCGTCGTCGACCACGCGGATCACCCCTTGGTTGGCATTCTTCAGCCGGCCGAGGGTCGCCCCGGCATCCCCGGCGAACTTCGTCGCCTGTGCCCGGGCATTGCGGGTGGCCTCCTCCAGCAGCCGCGGCTTCACCTCGTTGAAGCCGCGCAGCTGATAGCGCAGACCGGACTGGCTCTGCTGTTCCGAATCGAACTGGATGCCCGCCTGGATCAGCGGATCGAGCCGGTTGACCGCCTGGGCCAGCACATCGACCCGCGGCGACTTGACCAGCACCCGCCCCTGGCCGTTGAAGCGCAGCCCCACATCCCGCGAGGCCCACTCCCGGGCCAGCAGGTCCTGGACCTGCAGCGGCTGGATCTCGATCTCCCCGGCCTCGAAGCCCTGTTCGCGAAGAAAGGCCACGAGCCGGTCGCGGTCCTCGCTCAGCAGCCGCTGCACGCCGCCGAACTCGTCGCCGCCGCGCCGAAAGGCCAGCGTCCAGATGCCGAAGTCGCTCTTCACGTCCAGCTCGGCCAACCCCTTCACCGTCACCGCGCGGTCCGCCACGCGAAAACGCTCCACCCCCTGCCCCACCGACCAGCCGGCAAAAGCCAGGGCCGCGCCGACGATCAGCGCGGGAATCCATCCGATACGTATCGTGCTCTCCATCGCTGTCCTCCCGGGAACATGCCCCGGACAGGCTAGACTATGCCACGGCGCCCGCCAGAGCCGGCCCATGGCCATCACCGGAGCTTGTGGCAGGCTGCGCGGCTGGATATGGTGCGGCTACCGTTCCCCTGCAGGCAGCGCCCTCCGCATGTCCACCCCCTCCCCCCAGCTCGGCCACTACGCCCTCGGCGGCATCCTGGCAAGCATCCTGCTCAACCTGCTGCTGCGCACCTTCGTCAAGGTCGGCGGCCTGTTCGCCACCCTGCTGGTCGCCGGCCTGGTCGCCGCCGGCCTGGCCCAGGTCTTCGCCTGGCGAAACCGCCGTGCACCCCTCCCCGCAGAGCGCCGGGGCATCGTCCTGCGCTACGGCCTGGGTCTTGGCGTACTCTATCTGGGCCTGCTGGCGATGATGGAACACGAGTCCCCCCACGGCCCGGTCGGGCTGATGCTGTTCGGCCTGCACTACGCCTGCTATCCGGCGCTGGCCTGGGTAGCGCTGGGGTGGAGGGGGAGGAATGACGCCGGACAGGTTCAGTAGTGATAACGGCACATCACGATCTGCAAGGTATCCCCGTCCACCCTGTAGACCAGCCGGTGCTCCTCGCCGATACGGCGTGACCAGAAACCACTGAGGTTGTGCTTCAACGGCTCCGGCTTGCCAAGACCGGCGAACGGATCACGTTGCGCATCCCGGATCAGCAGGTTGATCCGCTTGAGCCCGGCTTTGTCGTTCTGCTGGAACCACAGGTAGTCGTCCCAGGCCTCGGGCGTGAAGAGAATGTTCAAGGCTCAGTCTTCGTCGACGAGCGACCGCGGCTCCGCCTTGCCGGCGCGCAGGCTGGCAATCGAGCGGATCAGACGCTCCGCATTGGCCGGCGAGCGCAGCAGATAGGCCGTCTCCTCGAGGGCGTTGTAGTCGGCTAGGGAAATCATCA
Organism: Azotobacter beijerinckii; assembly: GCF_900110885.1. GTDB lineage: Bacteria > Pseudomonadota > Gammaproteobacteria > Pseudomonadales > Pseudomonadaceae > Azotobacter > Azotobacter beijerinckii. The sequence goes on from NZ_FOFJ01000049.1 coordinate 26,866, forward strand.
CCACCGGCTCGCCCTTCTGCCGGGTGACCAGGATGGGCATGCGGTCGTTGCTCACCCGGTCCATGGTTTCCGCCAGGTGCTGGCGTGCCGTGGTGTAGTTGATGGTGTGCATGGCGCTCTCCTCGATGCCTTGGATATCGAAATGTACAGAAATACGTACATATCGACAACCCAGCATGGCCCGCAGCCCAGGGCAATCGCGCTACATCGCTCTTGCGTTGGACGAGGATTAGCGGTAACGGACAAGACTTTTCCGAGCCCCCATCATGCTGCCCAATCCCCAGCCCTACTTCGCCAAGCTCGTCGACCCACGGCGCGAAACCCGCAACAAGCTGCACGCCCTGCAGGACATCGTCATGATCACGCTCTGCGCCACCCTGTGCGGTTATGACGACTGGGTCGGCATCGAGGACTTCGCCCACGAGAACGAAGCCTGGCTGCGCGAGTTCCTGCCGCTGCCCAACGGTATTCCCTCGCACGATACCCTCAGCGACGTCATCGGACGCCTGGAGCG
>NZ_FOFJ01000112.1 GCF_900110885.1 Azotobacter beijerinckii
CGTGGAACAGGCACATCGCGAACGGCTTCCCGAGGGCTGGGAGGCGTCCCCCTACCACCTGGCGGTGCAGGTCAGAAGCCGTTACGAGGGGATGCTCGTCGCGCTGGCGGTGGAGCACTGGCCCGCCTGGGCCGACGATTCGGCCAGCACACTGGCACAGCGCCTGTTGGCATTGGCACGACAGATCAAGCCCAGCCAGGTGGCGACCAGTAAGCGCGGCCCCAAGGTGGAAAAGCCCAAGGCCTGGGTCGATGCCGCGACGGCTCGCGCCCATGTCTCCACCGACCGCCTCATCAAGGCCTCGAAAAGTAAAAGACCTTGAAAGGGGTGCTGTTTAACATCCACAATCGAGTCGGTATGCATGCTACCTCCATTGTTGTTATGTATTTGCAACCCGCCGAGGGGCTGCGAAGACGTGGAAGCGATGCACTTCACGTGAGCGTGAACGCTAAAGCGAATTGGCCTGGGCGTCGTCTGGGAAGTACTTAAGCGGGTATCGGTTTTTTTATGGGGACAAACGCGGGCAAGAATCCGCGCGCGATAGGGGCGCGACCTTGCCCGCGCCGATCGGCCGAACGGCAACGCCCGAAATCCTGCCCGAAAGGCGCTGCCGCCGCTCCGGCTCGGCCGCTGCGGGCGCTCGCTGCGCCCATCGGCTGCATTTTTCTGCAAAGGCGGATGAGCCGTGCGCCGGTCATGGATCGGCGGGCCGGGCTGCCGGCCGCGGCCACGGAGCGGCAACGGGGTCGCCGTGGACTCGAGGGGCAGCGTGAGGGGGTTTTCGGCGCAGTCGCTGCAGGCTACGACGTCGCAGCCTGGCCAAGCCGGCAACAGGATGCACGGCGACAGCCGGGACAGGGGCCGCGATCCCGCGAAGAACCATAAAAAAGGCGCACTCGGGGTGCGCCGTTACTGCAAGAAAGCAGCTCAATGTGCGAGGGTCGCGCGGCGCCGCTTGTGGCGGCGCCGCGCCTTATGGAACTGCCGCCCAGAGCAGAGCCATAACCGGTAGGGAGAGACGTCAGACCGGGGTCAGCAGCTCTCCCTTGTCGATGAACGCCTGCAGGTTGGCGATGACCAGCTCCTCCATCTGCAGGCGGGTTTCCCCGGTGGCGCTGCCGATGTGCGGCAGCAGCACCACGTTGGGCATCTCCAGCAGCGCCGCCGGCACCTGCGGCTCCTGCTCGAAGACGTCGAGGGCGGCGGCGCCGAGCCGGCCGTCGGCGAGCGCCGCGACCAGCGCCGCCTCGTCGACCACCGAGCCGCGCGCCACGTTGACCAGCAGGCCCTTCGGCCCCAGCGCCGCGAGCACTTCGGCATCGACCAGGTGATGGGTCGCCGGGCCGCCGGGGCAGGTCAGCACCAGGAAGTCGGCCCAGCGTGCCAGCTCGACCAGCGACGGCTCATGACCGTAGGAACAGCCGTCCACCGGCCGGCGGTTGTGGTAGCGCACCGCCATGTCGAAACCGCTGGAGCGCCGCGCCACCGCCTGGCCGATGCGGCCCAGGCCGACGATGCCCAGGCGCTTGCCGCTGACCCGGGTAGCCAGCGGGAAGTTGCCGATCCGCCACTGGCCGGCGCGGACGAAGCGGTCGGCCTCGGCGATCCGCCGCGCGCCGTCGATCAGCAGGCCCATGGCCAGATCGGCGACGCACTCGTTGAGCACCTCCGGCGTGTTGCTGAGCGGGATGCCGCGCCGGCGCACCGCCTCCAGCGGGATGGCGTCGTAGCCGACGCCGAAGCTGCAGATGGCGCGCAGGCTGGGCAGCGCCTCGAGCATCGCCGGCGAGCAGCCGAAGCGCGCCGAAGTGACCAGCACCTCGAACGTTCCGCCGTACTCGGCCAGAAAGGCCGGGCCGTCGGCCTGTTTCCAGTACGGCTCGGCGCCGTATTCCTCGGCCAGACGGCGGTTGAAGCGCTCGCTCAGCGGGCCGACCTGCAGCACTTTCGCTCCCTTCATCGAAAACTCCTTCGCTGGGTTCAGGGAATGATCCGGCCTCAGGTTACCGGCGCCGGATTGAACAGCACCAGATCGTTGTGCAGGCGATGGCGCTCGGCCCAGGTGTGCTTGCGGCCGCTGGCCACATCGAGGTAGAGCTGGAAGATCTCCCAGCCCAGCTCCTCGAGCGACAGCCGTCCCGAGGTCACCTGCCCGGCGTCCACGTCGATCAGGTCCGGCCAGCGCTCGGCCAGCTCGGTGCGGGTGGCCACCTTGATCACCGGCACCATCGCCAGGCCGTAGGGGGTGCCGCGGCCGGTGGTGAAGATGTGCAGGTTCATTCCGGCGGCCAGCTGCAGGGTGCCGCAGATGAAGTCGCTGGCCGGGGTGGCGCAGAACTGCAGGCCCTTGCCCTTGACCTTCTCGCCCGGCGCGACCACCCCGGCGATGGGGCTGGAGCCGGACTTGGCGATCGAGCCCATGGCCTTCTCGACGATGTTGTTCAGCCCGCCCTTCTTGTTGCCGGGGGTGGTGTTGGCGCTGCGGTCGGCCATCCCCCGCTCTAGGTAGCGGTCGTACCAGTCCATCTCGCGGATCAGCGCATCGGCCACTTCCGGGGTCGCGGCGCGCGGAGTGAGCAGGTGGATGCCGTCGCGCACCTCGGTGTTCTCCGAGAACATCACGGTGGCGCCGGCGCGCACCAGCAGGTCCGCGGCGACGCCCAGCGCCGGGTTGGCAGTGATCCCGGAGAAGGCGTCGCTGCCGCCGCACTGCATGCCGACCACCAGCTCGGAGGCCGGGCAGGTCTCGCGGCGCCGCGCATCGAGCACCTTGAGGCGCCCCTCGATCAGGCCGAGGATCTGGTCGACCATCCCGGCGAAGCCGTTGCCCGACTCCTGCAGGCGGTACAGCCACTGCTGCTCGCTCATCCCGCTGGTCAGTTCGTCGCCCGGCATCAGCTGGACCGGCTGCAGCTTCTCGCAGCCCAGGCCGATGACCAGCGCCTGGCCGCCGAGGTTGGGGTTGCGGGCCAGGTTGAACAGGGTGCGGATCGGGATCACCGCGTCCGGCGCGTTGATCGCCACGCCGCAGCCGTAGCTGTGGGTCAGGGCGATCACGTCGTCGACGTTGGGGTACTTGGGCAAGAGTTCCTTGCGCGCCCGCTCGACGCAGTGCTCGAGCACCCCGGCCACGCACTGCACGGTGGTGCTGACGCCGAGCAGGTTGCGCGTGCCGACGCTGCCGTCGGGGTTGCGGAAGCCCTCGAAGGTGTAGCCCTCCAGCGGTTCGGCCGGCGCGGCGACCTGGGTCGCCCGCGGCAGGTTGTCGAGCGCCGGCGGCTCCGGCATGCGCAGGTGCGCCTCGGTCACCCAACTGCCGCGGGAGATCGGCTGCAGGGCGTAGCCGATGACCTGGCCGTAGCGCACCACCTCGCCGCCTGCGGCGATGTCCGTCAGCGCCACCTTGTGGCTCTGCGGGATGTGCTCGATGGCCGCCAGACCGTCGGCGAAGCGGCTGCCGGCCGCCACGCCCTGGTCGTTGACCACCACGCCGACGTTGTCGTCCGCGTGCAGGCGGATGTAGCGCGGCGAATCCTGATGTTCGATCAACATGACACTACCCTCGTACAGATTTCAGACGGAGGCCGCGCCGCCCTGGGGAACGGCCGGGACGGCCTGCGCCTCCTCGTGGCGGGTCGAACCGCCCTGGGTCGGACCGTCGCGCAATTCGACGCGCTGGATGCGGCCGACGATCACCAGGTAGCTGAACACCGCCACCAGCGCGTTGGCGCCGACGTACACCAGCGCCCACTTGAAGGAGCCGGTGGCGCTGATGATGTAGCCGATGACGATCGGCGTGGTGATCGAGGCGATGTTACCGAAGGTGTTGAACAGCCCGCCCGACAGGCCGGCGATCTGCTTCGGCGAGGTGTCCGCCACCACCGCCCAGCCCAAGGCGCCGAGGCCCTTGCCGAAGAACGCCAGGGTCATGAAGCCGACCACCATCCATTCGGCCTGGACGTAGTTGCAGAAGACCATGCTGGTGGAGAGCAACAGGCCGGTGACAATGGGCAGCTTGCGCGCCAGAGTCAGCGAGTGGCCGCGGCGCAGCAGCCAGTCGGAGAGCACCCCGCCGAGCAAACCGCCGATGAAGCCGAAAATGGCCGGCAGCGAGGCGATGAAACCGGCCTTGAGGATCGACATGCCGCGCTCCTGCACCAGGTACACCGGGAACCAGGTGAGGAAGAAATAGGTGATGCCGGTGATGCAGTACTGGCCGAGGTAGACGCCGACCAGCATGCGGTTGGTCAGCAGCTGGCGGATGTAGTCCCAGCGCACCCCCTGCCCGCCCGACTTGCAGGCATTGTCCATATCGACCAGGCCGCCGTTCTGCTCGATGTGCTCCAGCTCGGCCGGGTTGATGCGCGGGTGTTCCTTGGGGTTGTAGATGGTCTTCAGCCAGATCCCGGAGAAGACGATGCCCAGCACGCCCATCATGATGAACACGTGCTCCCAGCCGAACTTGTGGACGATCCAGCCCATCAGCGGAGCGAACAGCGCGGTGGCGAAATACTGTGCGGAGTTGAACACCGCCGAGGCCGTGCCGCGCTCGGCGGTGGGGAACCAGGCGGCGACGATGCGCGCGTTGCCGGGGAAGGACGGCGCCTCGGCGAAGCCGACCAGAAAGCGCAGCATGAACATGGTGGTCACCGCCCAGGCCACCGGCACGGTGTCGACGAAGCCCTGCAGCAGGGTGAACAGCGACCAGGTGAAGATGCTCACCGCATAGACGCGCTTGGAGCCGAAGCGGTCGAGCAGCCAGCCGCCGGGGATCTGCCCCAGGACGTAGGCCCAGCCGAAGGCGGAGAAGATGTAGCCGAGGGTCACGGCATCGAAGCCGAGATCCTTCTGCATGCTGGAGCCGGCGATGGAAATGGTGGCGCGGTCGGCGTAGTTGATCGTCGTCACCAGGAACAGCATGAGCAGGATCAGGTAGCGCACGCGGGTTTGCTTGATGGCTTGCATGGCGTTGGGTTCCACGAATTGTTTGTTGTTGTGTGGACGGCCGGGCGAAGCGGCGCCCCCGGAGGCGAAGCCGCTCCGGGGGCGCGTTGGACTTACTGCGGGCCGAGCTTGCGGATCAGCGTGGCGAGGCGCTCGTACTCGTCGGGCAGCAGGTCGGTCAGCGGCGCGCGCACCGGACCGGCGTCGTGGCCGACGATCTTCGCCCCGGCCTTGACCATGCTCACCGCGTAACCGGCACGGCGGTTGCGGATCTCCAAGAGCGGCAGGAAGAAGTCGTCGATGATCTTGCCGACGGTCTCGTGGTCATCGGCGGCGATCGCCTTGTAGAACTCCATCGCGGTGCGCGGGATGAAGTTGAACACCGCCGAGGAATACACCGGTACGCCGAGGGCCTTGTAGGCCGCGGCGAAGACTTCGGCGGTCGGCAGGCCGCCCAGATAGGTGAAGCGCTCGCCCAGACGGCGGCGCACCGAGACCATCAGCTCGATGTCGCCCAGGCCGTCCTTGTAGCCGATCAGGTTCGGGCAGCGCTCGGCGAGCTGTTCCAGCAGGCTCGGGGTCAGCCGGCAGACGTTGCGGTTGTAGACCACCACGCCGATCTTCACCGACTTGCAG
>NZ_FOFJ01000051.1 GCF_900110885.1 Azotobacter beijerinckii
CCTTGAGCCACTTGCCGACCGCCGACCACGCATTGAAGCGCTTGTAGACCGAGTTCCAACGCCCGAAGGCGCTGGGCAGGTCTCTCCAGGGGCAACCGGCGCGCATCCGGTAGAGCATGCCCTCGACCGTCATGCGCAGATCCGGCTTGTGGTAGATGGCTTGCTGAAGCAGCACGTTTTCCAGCTTCGACCAGAGTTCGTCACTGAGCATCAATCGGGGCATTGCAAACTCGCGGGATTATTGGGCTGGGAGCCTGAATTCTGCGGGTTTGCTCTGCTTCATCAACGCCTCTGGCTCGAAACGTCAACAGCCCCTAGCGTGCTTTATTTTCCGTTTTCTGAGACGACCCCTACAAGCGGCGCATGCAGATCGAGGAAGGCTTCCGCGACTTGAAGAGCCATCGGCTCGGGATTGGTCTGGAGTTGCATCGCAGCCGCTGCCCGCGGCGCATCGAGGTTCTGCTGCTGATCGCCGCGCTGGCCAGCTACGCGCTGGCCTGCAGGCGCGAGAGGCGGGGCACGAACGGCATTTCCAGAGCAACAGCCTCAAGGACAAGCGCGTGCTGTCGCTGTGGCGGCTGGGGCAGGGGCTGGAGTATGCACGTACTTATGCGGGAGACATTTCCCGGGAGAGGCTGCGGGAGCTGGAGCTGGTTCTGCGACGGGAGGTCCACCGGCAAGCGCAGGAACTGGGGTGATTTTGTGGGGATCACTCAGCGACCGTGCCCCTTGCCGCGCGCGCATGGCGCGACGCACCACGAAGTGCACGTAGGCAACGTGCGGCTGAGACTGCGAGACAAAGCCAACCAGGAAACGCAACAGGTACAGCACCGCGCAGAACACATCGTACAGATCCACTTTCCGTGGGGGCGGTCTTCTTGCGTGCACTTTCCAGCAGGGGGCGAACCTGCTCGAACTGGTCACGGCTGATGTCACTGGGATAGCAATGTCTCATCCCAGTAGTTCGGGTCTCCCGCTGAGACTTTGAATAGGTTCAAATTTAACGTTAACAAGATGCAGCCACAAAATATTTAACGTTAACATTCCATGTGCTAGCATCCCGCCCGCTTTTAAAACCGAAAGGAAACATCATGTTACTCATCGACCAACGTATTCGGCGATCGCTCGTCAGCGGGATCGCTGCGACGACGCTGTTCAGCAGCGCCATGGCAGCCGTTGCGGCTCCCCACCTGGAACCCGGCCCCGAGCCCACCGTGCACACGCAGGAGGCATTCGCGCCCGAGGGCACCTTCACCGCGAAGTGGACTCGTGCCGACGCGCGTCAGATCAAGCGGATGTCGGACCCGAGGGCCGTCTCGCGTCAGAGCTCGATGCCTGCGGAATACACCATGCCCAACGTCCCGCAGGACTTCCCCGACATGTCGAACGAGCAGGTCTGGGTGTGGGACTCCTGGCCGCTGACCGACGCCAACGCGAACCAGTACAGCGTCAACGGGCAGGAGATCATCTTCTCCCTCGTCGCCGACCGGAACCTCGTCTTCGACGAGCGCCACGTGTTCGCGAAGATCGGCTACTTCTACCGCCCGGCCGGCATTCCCGCCAACCTGCGGCCGGCGAACGGCGGCTGGACCTACGGCGGTCTCGTCTTCGACGAGGGCGTCACCGGCCAGATCTTCGAGGACCAGTCGTACAGCCACCAGACGCAGTGGTCGGGCTCGGCACGCATCTTCCCGGGCGGCGAGATCAAGCTGTTCTTCACGGATGTCGCGTTCTATCGTGACGCCGCGGGCAAGGACATCAAGCCGTACGACCCGAAGATCGCGCTCAGCGTCGGTAAGGTGCACGCCAACAAGGAGGGCGTGAAGTTCACCGGCTTCGACAAGGTCATTCCGCTCCTGTCGGCCGACGGTACCTACTACCAGACCGGTGAGCAGAACCCGTACTTCAACTTCCGCGATCCGTTCACCTTCGAGGACCCGGCCCACCCGGGCGAGACCTTCATGGTCTTCGAGGGCAACTCGGCCATGCCGCGAGAGTCTGCCACCTGCAGCGCGGAGGACCTCGGCTACCGTGAGGGCGACCCCTACGCCGAGACCGTCGAGCAGGTGAACGCGTCGGGTGCGACCTACCAGATCGGCAACATCGGTCTGGCGAAGGCGAAGAACGCCGACCTCACCGAGTGGGAGTTCCTGCCGCCGATCCTCTCGGCGAACTGCGTGACCGACCAGACCGAACGGCCGCAGATCTACATGAAGGACGGCAAGTACTACCTCTTCACCATCAGCCACCGTGGCACCTACGCGGCCGGCCTTGATGGCCCCGAGGGCGTGTACGGCTTCGTGGGCAACGGGATCCGCAGCGATTACCAGCCGATGAACCAGGGATCCGGGCTGGTGCTCGGCAACCCGACGAACCTCAACTTCAACGGCGGGTTCCCGTTCGCTCCCGACTACAACCAGCCCTTCGGCCACTTCCAGTCGTACTCGCACTACGTAATGCCGGGCGGCCTGGTGCAGTCGTTCATCGACACGATCGGCACCGAGGGCAACTTCCGGCGCGGCGGCACCCTCGCACCGACCGTGAAGATCGACATCGAAGGGGCATCGTCGGCGGTCGACTACTCCTACGGCGCCTACGGCGACGGGCTGGGCGGCTGGGCCGACATCCCGGCGAACCTCAATGTGAATCCGGGCGGCCAAAGCCAGCCGCTGAAGAAGTAACGGACTTCACGAAGAAGCGCCCGGCTGGATTTCCAGCCGGGCGCCTCTCTGTGTGGGTACTGTCACGTTGTTGGCAGGTTGCCGAAGGTGCGGTGACAATCCCGAATATGAAACGGGCCACTGTACCTACCAGCGACGCCACCGCTTCCCGCCCGACGTGATCGGCTATGCGGTGTGGCTGTACTACCGTTTTCCCTTGAACCTGCGCATGGTCGAAAAGCTGCTGGCTCGAGGCATCGAGCTGACCTACGAGACGGTGCGGCGCTGGCCGGTGAGGTTTGGCCTGGGCATTGCCCGGCGTATTCGCTCCAGCGCTTTGGCCCGAGGCGACACGTGGCACCTCGATGAGATGGTCATCTCTCTCAACGGCAGGAAACACTGGCTGTGGCGCGCGGTGGACCAGCACGGCGCAGTGCTCGATGGGCTGGTGCAACGCCGGCGCGACAAGCGGGCGGCCAGGCGGCTCATGCGCAAGCTGCTCAGGAAGCATGATCGCGCTCCGCGGGTCACCGACAAGCTCGGGAGTTACGCGGCGGCGAACCAGGAAATGGGACTGAACCTCGAACACCGCCAGCACAAAGGCTTGAACAACCGGGCGGAGAACTCGCACCAGCCGCCCCGAGTACGCGAGAAGGTGATGCGCCGCTTCAAATCGGCGCGCCCGTTGCAACGATTCGCTTCGATCCACGCTCAGGTCGCTAACTTGTTCATGCCCTGCCGCTACCACTCGAACACACAGCAGAAACGAGCGGTACGCACCCGAGCCTTTGCGGCTTTGGAAAGGGTGACGTGCGCCCCGATGCCCGGACGGTTCGCCGCGTGAGCTCTTCATCCTCGCGCGCTACGTTCTCGGTCGGCCACACATCAGTAACAGTATACCTCCTCCAGATGACCGACTTGACCCGCGTTCGGGGTGGGCCCATACTGTTGTTAACGTTAACCATGGTGGCGGCTTCTCCCCTCCGAACCCCTTCCAGGCCATCTATCGAACATGTCGGAAAGTGGCCCCTTCATGTGAATAAAGTGCTCCTTTCATATGAATGGGGGTGCGAAGACAGCCCTCCGCTGTTTCCACGGCGGCGCACGGATTCAATTTCAGGCGACGGGTGTCTCGGAGCGCTCGAACCCCCGCGAGAATCCGCGGAGTTCCGAGGGTCCGCATCAGCTCGCAGGTGGTCGCGCGCTCAGCGGAATCCGTTCCACCGAGAGCGGAGCCTCTCATTTTGCAAATCGATTTGGAGTTGGCCAGCGTGGCCGAGGATTCCTCGAGTGGCGCATCCGCTCCTCAAGTTCTGCTGCGAAGACGCATCGAGGGTTTCGATGAACGCCTCGACGACAAGCCCTGATCGGTGCTCGACACCCAACAAGGAGAATCATGAACCGCAATCCCACCTCGAAGCGCGCATCGGTCTGCGCGCTCGCCGCGCTGCTCGTCGCCGCGACCGTGGCGGTGCTCGTGTTCGCGCCCGCTCCGGCGACCCCGTCAAGCCCCGAGCCGTCGAGCCCGCCGCTGACCGAGTCCTCCGAATTCTCGCGGCCGGCCGACTGGTCGCCCCACCGGCCCGCGGTGCACCTCACCCCCGCCAAGCACTGGATGAACGATCCCCAGCGCCCGATCCTGATCGACGGCGTCTGGCACTACTACTACCTCTACAACGCCGACTACCCCAAGGGGAACGGCACCGAGTGGTACCACGCGACCTCGACCGACCTCGTGCGCTGGCAGGATCACGGCGTCGCGATCGACAAGTACAAGAACGGCCTCGGCGACATCGAGACCGGCAGCGCCGTGATCGACACCGAGAACACCGCGGGCTTCGGCGCCGGCGCGGTGATCGCCGTCATGACCCAGCAGCACGAGGGCGTGCAACGGCAGTCGCTCTTCGTCTCGACCGACGGCGGCTACCGCTTCAAGGCGTACGACGGCAACCCCGTCATGGACAACCCGGGCGCCGAGCATTGGCGTGACCCGAAGATCATCTGGGACGACGCCCGCGACGAGTGGCTGATGGCGCTCGCCGAGGGCGACAAGATCGGCTTCTACACTTCGCCCGACCTGAAGCGCTGGACGTATCGATCAGGCTTCGAGCGCGACGACCTCGGCATCCTCGAGTGCCCCGACCTGTTCCGCATGTCGGTCGACGGTGACCCGGCGAACACGCGATGGGTGCTCGCGGCAGGCGGGAATGGTGCCAGCAAGGGTATGACCACGGGAACCGTGTACTGGACTGGCGACTGGGACGGCGAGCGCTTCACCGCGGATCGCGACGAACCACGATGGCTCGACTCGGGCGCCGACTTCTACGCCACCGTGACGTGGGACGACCCGCGACAGGACGACGCCGAACGCCTCGCCTCCCGCTACGCCATCGGCTGGCTCAACAACTGGGCCTACGCCACCAAGCTACCGATCAACGACTGGCACGGTGGCGCTGACTCGGTCGTGCGACGCATCGAGCTGCGATCGGTCGACGGCGAGCCGATGCTCGTCTCGCAGCCCATCGAGGCGCTCAATAAGCTTGAGGGCGCCGCCGAGGTGCGCTCCAAGGTACGAGTGACGAAAGCCTCGGGGACTACGCTCCCCCAGCCGGAATCCGATGCCTACCGACTCCGGGTCGAGCTCGACGCGGCCTCGGGCGCCAACGAGGTACGGTTCCGCGTCAAAGAGGGCGGCGGGCACTTCACGACCGTCGGGTACGATTTCGTGCACGGCGTCGCCTTCGTCGCACGCGACGCGGATGCTGCGGGCGAGCGGATGCCCGATGTCTACCGTCAGGTTCGTATGGCGCCGGCGCCAGCGCGCGACGGCGTCGTCACCCTTGACGTCATCGTCGATGCGGTCTCGGTCGAGGTCTTTGTGAATGACGGCGAGGCCGTACTCTCGAGTCTCACGTTCGGGGCCCCCGGCGCGAACGGGCTCTCGGTTGAGTCGCTCGGCGGCGACACCGAACTGCGCTCCTTCCGACTCACACCGCTCGCGCTCGCGCCGATTGAGCGGCATATGGAGCAGGCACCCCAAGGCGCCACCGGCTCACCTGGTAAGCCAGTGGCGCCCGTAGACTGAGCGCATGACGAATCCTCACGAGCCTGTGCCACGTCGCTCCATTTCCTGCTGAAGGCCGAAGCCGAACGGCACTGTCACGTTGTTGGCAGCTTGACGGAGATGCGACTACCGTTTCCCCTTGTGCCTGCGCATGGTCGAAAAGCTCCTGGCTGCGCGAGGCATCGAGCTGACCTACGAGACGGTGCGGCGCTGGTCGGTGAGGTTTGGCTTGGGCATTGCTCGGCGTATTCGCTCGACTGCGTTGGTCCGAGGCGACACGTGGCACCTCGATGAAGTGGTCGTCTCCCTCAACGGCAGGAAACACTGAAATGGGGCTTAACCTCGAACACCGCCAGCACAAAGGCTTGGACAACCGGGCGGAGAACTCGCACCAGCCGACCCGGGTACGCGAGAAAGTGATGCGCCGCTTCAAGTCGGCGCGCCAGTTGCCACGATTCGCTTCGGTCCACGCTCAGGTCGCCCAACCCATTCATGCATTGCCGCTACCACTCGAACGCGCAACAGAAGCGAGAGGCGCGCACTCAAGCCTTCGCAGCTTGGGAACGGATGACGCGTGCTCCGATGCCAGAACATCTCGCCGCGTGAGTTCATCATCCTCGCGAGCCACGTTTTCGTTCGGCTGCACATCACAGCGTGACAGTACCTTTTCGATGCACGGTACGATGCCGGGCGGCCCAGAGGCGTTCCAGCCCCCATCCGCCGTCCGGCATGACGAGCACCGGGCACAACGACAAAAGAAGGAGTGGAAGGAACATTCCCCATGACCACCAAGCGATTCCGGTTCACCGCGCCACGAGGATCGCGGTGTATCGTCGTGGCAGCCATGCTCGCCGCCAGCATCACCGTACTCGCGACCGCTGAAGAGAGCAGCTCCGTCGTCGCCTCGCGGGTGAGCGACGAGGGGCTCGGCGAACTACGCCCTGAGGTGCACCTGACGTCAGCAAGCGGCTGGATGAACGACCCACAGCGGCCATTTTTCCTCGATGGCCGCTGGCACTTGTATTACCTCTACAATGAGGACTATCCAAACGGGAACGGTACCGAATGGTACCATGTCACCTCGACCGACCTGGTGCACTGGTTCAATGAGGGCGTGGCGATCCACAAGTACACGCGTGGCGACGGCGACATCCAGTCCGGCAGTGCCGTCATTGACGCGAACAACACGGCCGGGTTCGGTGCCGGAGCGATCGTTGTCGTCGCGACGCAGCAGCTGGATGCCGTGCAGACCCAGTCGCTATTTTACTCCACCGACGGCGGCTACACCTTCGAGCAGTACGCAGGCAACCCCATCATGCGCAATCCAGCGGGCAGTGGGGACTTTCGCGATCCGAAAATCACGTGGGACGCAGAGCATTCGCGCTGGCTGATGCTCATCTCCGAGCTGCACAAGATCGGTTTCTACACCTCTGCGAACTTGACGGAATGGACTTACCTGTCGGGGTTCGAGCGCGACGACCTCGGCATCATGGAGTGCCCGGAGCTATTTCGCATGTCGGTCGAGGGCGACCCCTCGCGCACGACCTGGGTGCTCGCGACCGGTGCGAACGGGTTCAACTACGGCATGAATTCCGGGTATGCCTACTGGACCGGCAAGTGGGACGGAACGAACTTCCACCCCGATCAGGTCGAACCCCAGTGGCTCGACAACGGGTCGGACTTCTACGCTGCCGTCACCTGGACTGACCCACAGCAGGCCGCCGAAGAGCAGCTGCGCACCCGATACGCCATCGGCTGGGTGGACAACTGGGACTACGCCCGCCGGCTCCCCGCCGGCGAATGGGGCGGCAACCACCTCTCGCTCGTGCGCGAGGTGCACCTGAAGGACATCGACGGCCGGCTCGCGCTCACCTCGCGTCCGATCGACACGATCAATGCGCTCGAGGGCGAACAGGCCCGCATCGAGCAGCTTCTGATCGGCCCCGGAGAGACTAGGGCGGTTCCGCAGCCAACGAGTGCCGCCTATCGGTTGCGCGCCTCGATCGCGCAAGACCCGCGCAACCCGGCCCGGGAGGTACGACTGAAGCTTAAGACGGACGGTACACACTTCGCGACCGTCGGCTACGACTTTGCCACCGAGACGGCATTCATCGTCCGCAACCGCGATGCGATCGCCGACGAACTGACTGAGGTGTACCGCCACGGGCGCACGATCCGCGTCCGGCCGCGAGACGGTGTTGTCGATCTCGACATCATCGTCGATCGCACCTCGGTCGAGGTGTTCATGAACGGCGACGAGCACGCGCTGAGCGCGGTCGTGTACGGCGCGAACGACGCGAACGGCCTCACCGCTGAGGCGTTCGACGGGCTCGCCGTCATCCGCTCGATGACCGTCGCCCCACTCGCGCCCGCCCCGCCGGTGCTCCGAGGCTGACCGGCGCCGGCAACTGTACTATGCCCGCCAAGAGGGCACTGTCACGTTGCTGGCAGGTTGGCGGAGATGCGGCTACCGTTTCCCCCTTGAGCCTGCGCATGGTCGAAAAGCTGCTGGCTGCGCGAGGCATCGAGCTGACCTACGAGACGGTGCGGCGCTGGTCGGTGAGGTTTGGCCTGGGCATTGCCCGGCGTATTCGCTCCAGCGCTTTGGCCCGAGGCGACAAGTGGCACCTCGATGAGGTGGTCGTCTCCCTCAACGGCAGGAAACACTGGCTGTGGCGAGCGGTGGACCAGCACGGCGCGGTGCTCGATGTGCTGGTGCAACGCTGGCGCGACAGGCAGGCGGCTCATGCGCAAGCTGCTCGGGAAGCACGGTCGCGCTCCGCGAGTACTGGTCACCGACAAGCTCGGGAGTTATGCGGGGGCGAACAGGGAAATAGGGTTGAGTGTCGAACACCGCCAGCACAAATGCTTGAACAACCGGGCTGAGAATTCGCACCAGCCGACCCGGGTACGCGAGAAGGTGATGCGCCGCTTCAAGTCGGCGCGCCAGTTGCAACGATTCGCTTCGGTCCACGACCAGGTCTGCCAACCTGTTCATGCACCGCCGTTACCACACGAACGCGCAAGAGAAACGAGAGGCATGCACCCAGGCCTTTGCGGCTTGGGAACGGGTGACGTGCGGACGTCTCGCCGCGTGAGCTCTTCAGTTACGTTTTCGCTCGGCTGCACATCAACAACGTGGCAGTACCTCCTCCAGATGACCGACTTGACCTGCGTTCGGGGTGGGCATACACTACTGATAACGTTAACCATGGCGACGGCTTCCCCCTCCGAACCCGTTCCATGCCATCCATCGAGCGTGTCGGAAAGTGGCCCCTTCATGTGAAGGCCGACACGTCTTTCGCGTTCCGACATTGCCGTTTCACCTCCCCCGCTGATGCCGAGCGGCCCACGCAGCGCTGCATAGCCCCGAGCATACACGGGGGCTGCGCCATGAACGGGGGATGCTAGCAATGCTAGGAGCGATGCCTGGCAGGACTGCGCATACCCCTGTCGAGACCGCTCACCATGCAAAGGTAAAGCGAACATCCTATGCGAATATTTCCAAGCCAACGTTTTGCAGTTTCTCTTCTCAGCATCGCGATTTCGGGCCTGCTGTCAGGCGCGGCAGTTGCGGCACCGGCCCCCAAAGCTCTTGAGCAGATACCGAACGGCAAGGACGGCGTGAAGTGGCAGGAAGTGCAGGCCGGCAAGCTGGCTGAAGAAGAGCAGAAAGGCAGGGGCGAGCAGGTGATCCGCTACGAGGACAGCAACACCGGCCAAAATGGCGGTGACCTGGTCACCAACATCCGTCTCGGCAACGACCGCAAGACGGGCGTGGCCGTGGTCGCCGGCAACAACCCGGCGCTGGACACCACCATCGTCGTCGACATGGGTGAGAAGCACCGCAACCAGTGGTTCGTCGACGCTATGGGGTTACCACGGCGAGTAGCTCAAGACCGACAAGAACGGCCGCCTCACCGTCCAGGTGAAGGGCACCCAGAACGTGGATGTGAAGGGCTACCTGGCCGCCTAGGTTCCGGACACCTAGGCCAAGGAGTGAGCCTGCTCGTCACCGAGCGATTCGCTTGAGGGGGGCCGCCCCCCGACCAAAATTCCGATCCGCACCGTTTCGAGACGGCTTTACGCATGTTGAATGACCTGATTAGGCACCGGATAGCCGCCACGACGCTCCCCAAAGCGATCAGCATGATTTTGCTGGTAGTCGCCTCGATCCAGGCGGTGGGGATCACCAAAACGCTCTTTTGGCCCAAGTCATCGACCTCTGTGGCGCCAGCCAAGCTACGAGAGGCAACGCCGGGCGATACGCCGATGCTGGATCTCAAGGCAGTCCAGCAGGCCGAACTCTTCGGCTCTCCTGGAAAGGAGGGTGCGGCGCCAGCCCAAACGACGCTGGCGGCGAAGATGAAAAGCCGTCTGGACGTCAAGCTTCTGGGCGTCGTCAAGGGCTCCCAGGGGAACACCTCCGTGGCCATTCTCACCGAAGCCGGCCGGCAGCGAGCCTATGCCGTCGACGACAGGCTGTCTATCAACAACGGTGCCAGGTTGGCCGAAATCCTGGCGGACCGGGTGGTGCTCGAGGTATCCGGTCAACAGCAATACGTCGAGCTGGAAAAGCCCGCCCTGAACGACGCGAGGATTTCCGTCGTCACCACGGCGCCCAGTCAGACAAACCGATCGCCGCAGCGGGACGAAACTGAGGCGGCTGACGAAGGTATTCGGCTCATCGCGCGCCGGGACAAGCGGACTCGGGATGACGAGATTGCTCCCTGAGCCGTTTTTTTGCAGAGAGATACAGACCGGGATGATTACCTGTCGATCAGCCAGCCGTTTCGTTTCAGTCGCCTTGCTGGCGCTGCTGGCGGCTGGCTGCACCCCCGTCGGAAAGAACCTGCGCTCCGCCCTGTCCGAGGGGGCATCGCGAGAGCGGGCGCTCTACGACGAGAGCATGGAACTCATCCAGTCCCGCCAGCACGAGGCGGCGGCGAACCGGCTGGTAGAGCTGCTGCGCACCGATCCGCAGGGCGAGCTGCGCATTGAGGCGACGCTGGCCCTGGCCTACAGCCAGTTGCAGCTCGACCGGCCGAAGGAAGCAGCCCAGATAGCGGCTCAGGTGATCGAGGAAAATGCCGAAACAGAGCGTATGGACTATGCGCTCTATCTGCACGCCAATGCCTTGCTGGCCCTCAGCCCCGCCCCCTCGGCCGCGCAGGTTCGTCAGGCAGCAGAGGATCTCGAGCGCCTGAGACAGCGCTACCCCGACAGCCAATACGCCGAACGCGCCAAGGAAACGCTGGCCAAGGTCGAGGAACGTCTGGCGGACAATGAACTACAGGCCGCCAGGCTCCAATGGCAGCGCAATCAGCCCGTGGCGGCGCTGAACCGCTGTCGCTACATCATCGAGCGCTATCCCGATAGCGCCGCCGTCAGCGGCGCACTGGAGCTAATGATTAGCGCTTATCGGCAACTCGGCCTGAATGAGCTGGCCGACAGTACCAGGGCGATACGCAAAGGCAGCGTGCCACCCTAGCCTTGGACTCCGCCTGGCTTTCCTGAGGGATGGTCTGAAAAAGACTTTCTCTGAAAATCACAAGCCAGTAACCACCATGCGGCTTACAGGGCATGTGATCTCGTGAAAGTGGGGCTTTTTCAGAGTTTCCTGAGAAATATTACGGATGGATCCGTTTAACGTGACATTTCATAGTTTGACGAATAAACGGATACAGCAGTGCATTATAGATACCCATTTACTTTTGACTTATCTGCCTCAGTATCTTCTCGATACGCAGATGCAGTGGTTACCCAGTCGATGGGGTGTGAAAACAGGACAGAGTCCTTCTCTGACCTACACCAGCCGACGTATGCAGGCAGATCAGGAAAACTGTCTATCAAGACGCTTGTTGCATCATTACTGTTCACTTCGTGGTTGATGACATGCCCGGCCGGGGCCGACGACTACAGCCTCGACATGCGCGACACCGATATTTCGGAGTTCATCGCCAGCATCGGAAAGCTCACGGGCAAAACCATCGTCATGGACCCGCGCGTCAAGGGAAAGGTCAGCATCAGCACTCCGAAATCGGTGACCAAGGAAGAACTCTACGAAATCTTTCTGGTGCAGCTCGGCGTCAATGGATACTCCGTCATCAATGTGGGAAAAGACATTCTGAAGGTGATTCCCCAGCAAGGCGCGAAACTGGAAGGGATCGAAGTTCAGGGTGGCAACAATTCCCCGACGCATACCAGTGAAAGAATCGTCACTCGGGTAGTGCAGGTGCAAAACGTCGATGTGGCCGCTCTGGTACCCATCCTGCGTCCGCTGGTGGATAACCAGAGCGGTATCATCACGCCCTACCCCGCCTCCAACGTCATTCTGATCACCGACCGCGAGGCCAATGTTCGGCGGCTATTGGAGGTCATCGAGCGGGTGGACAAGGCCGATAGCGACGATACCGAGATCATCTGGCTGGAGCATGCCTCCGCGCCGGAAGTGAGCGAAACCCTGAAGGCATTGATTCGCGAGCAGACCAAGGGCAGCGAAGGCTCGCGCCTGATGCCCATCATCAAGGCGGACCCCCGGACCAACAGCCTATTGATCCGGGCCGACAAATCGAATCGCGAGTATCTCCGCCAAGTCATCAAGGAACTCGACAGCGAGGTCCAGACCGACAACAACACCCGGGTCCACTACCTCAAATACGCCAAGGCCGAAGACCTGGCGGAAGTGCTGGAAAAGATCAGCGGCACCATCAGCGAAGAGAAGGACAAGGTCTCCCCGGAATCCGCCGGGACCAATCAGGACGCCATCCATATCAAGGCCCACGAGGCGACCAACAGCATCGTCATGTCGGGCAGCCCGAGGATCATTCGCGACCTCGGGCAATTGATCGAGCAACTCGATATCCGCCGCGCCCAGGTCATGGTGGAAGCGATCATCGTCGAGATGGCGGAAGAGCGGGCCAAGGAACTGGGCGTCCAGTGGTTGCTCGCGGATCGCAGCGGCAGCGGACGGGCACTGGCCGGAACCAACTTCCCCACCTCTTCTAAAATGGGCCTCAACGGGATATTGGATGCCACGACTGGCGGCACGCCAATATCAGTGCCAGGCGCCCTGAGAAACGTCGGAGGCTTGACTGCCGGCGTGGGGCGCTTCAGTGAGTCGGGCCTGAACTTCGCCGTGCTCTTGCAGGCGCTGCAGGACGATACGAAATCGAACATTCTCTCCACCCCCAGCCTGCTGACCATGGACAACCAGGCGGCCTCCATACTGGTGGGGCAGGAAATACCCGTATCCACGGGTTCGACGCTCAGTAACGACAACAACGCGAACAACCAATTTCGGACGATCGAACGCAAGGACGTCGGCGTCAAGCTGCTCATCACCCCGCAGATCAACGAGGGCGGTGCCGTGCAACTGCAGATCGAACAGGAAGTCTCCTCACTGGGCCCGGAGGTTGGCGACGACGGCGTCAGCTTCAACAAGCGTCAAATCAAAACCGCCGTCCTGGTCGATAACGGCGCGACCATCGTCCTGGGCGGATTGATCGACGACGACATCCGCGAGGCGGGATCGAAGGTGCCCGGGCTGGGCAGCTTGCCGGTGGTGGGTCGCCTGTTCCGCTCGGACGGCAGTCGGATTGCCCGTCGCAATTTGATGGTCTTCATACGTCCCACCATCATTCGGGACCAGGAGATGCTGACCTCGGTAAGCAGAGCCAAATACGGTTCCATTCGGGACAGACAATTGAGAGACAAAGACAGCGCCGTGGAGCTGTTTCCGGAAGAGGCGCCGGCAGTCCTGCCCGAGTGGACGGGGCTTGGCCCTACCTCGATCAACGTGTTGCCGCCCGAGAGGTAAGCCGAGATGGCCGATTCAGTGTTTCCCGATGAAGAAGTCCGGGCGGACGCCATGCCCCTTCCTCAGCGGCTGCCGTTCAGCTTCGCCGACCGGTATCGGCTGGTTGTCGAGCCCGAGACGAATCGATTGAAGTGTTACCACATCGAGCAGACACCTCTTGAGGCGATCCTCGAGGCCAGGCGTTTCCTCGATGCGGAACTCGAGCTGGTGCTGGTGCTGGTCACCACCGAGCAGCTGGAACAGCGCCTGGGCGAGCTCTACCAGCAGAGCGGCCAGGCCAACATGCAACTGATCGGGAAGATCGACGACAATGACGATCTGTTCGAGCTGATCGACGTGCTGCCGGAGAGCGAGGACCTGCTCGCCACCGAAGGCGATGCACCGATCATCCGGCTGATCAATGCGCTGTTGACCGAGGCGATCAAGGAAGGCGCGTCCGATATCCATATCGAACCCTACGAAAAGCGCCTGTCGGTGCGCTTTCGCATCGACGGCGTGCTGCGGGAAATCCTCTCCCCCAACTACAAGCTGGCCACCCTGCTGACCTCGCGCATCAAGGTCATGGCCAAGCTCGACATCGCCGAGAAGCGCGTGCCGCAGGACGGCCGCACGGCGTTGCGCATTGGCGGCCGCGCCCTCGACGTGCGGGTTTCGACCCTGCCGTCCAGCTACGGCGAACGGGTGGTGATGCGCCTGCTGGACAAGCAGACGGCACGCCTCAGCCTCAGCGACCTCGGCATGCCCGAGGGCATCCATCGGACCTTCGAACGCCTGCTGCTGCAGCCCAACGGGGTCATCCTGGTCACCGGTCCCACCGGCTCGGGCAAGACCACCACGCTCTATGCCGGCCTCGGCATGCTCAACAACAGCTCGCGCAACATCCTCACCGTGGAAGATCCGGTCGAATACGCCATCGAGGGCGTGGGGCAGACCCAGGTGAATACCCGCGCAGGGATGACCTTCGCCAAGGGGCTGCGGGCGATGCTGCGCCAGGACCCGGACGTGCTGATGATCGGCGAGATCCGCGATGCGGAAACCGCCGAGGTGGCGATCCAGGCCAGTCTGACCGGCCACCTGGTGCTGTCGACCCTGCACACCAACAGCGCAGCCGGCGCGATCACGCGCCTGCGCGACATCGGCATCGACTCCTATCTGGTGGCGTCCAGCCTGAAAGGCGTGCTGGCCCAGCGGCTGGTGCGGCGACTCTGCCAGCACTGCCGCGAACCGGCGCGGATCACCGAGGAGGAAGCGCAGTGGCTCAACAAGCCCGAACTCGCGGGAACGGATGGCTATCTCAGCCGCGGCTGCGAGCAGTGCAACCAAACCGGCTATCGCGGCCGGGTCGGGATCTACGAGCTGGCGGTGGTGGATACCGGACTGGCGACGCTGATCAACCAGCGGGCCGGCGAGCTGGAGATGCAACAGTACCTGGGCAGCACCATGAGTTCCCTGATGGACGAGGCGCGCTTGCTGGTTGCTCGCGGCGTGACCAGCGTCGACGAAGTGCTCCGCATCATTCGCAGCGATTGAACGCCATGGCCGCCTTCAGCTACCGCGCACTGACCACCGACGGCAAGACCAAAAACGGCCTGATCGAGGCCGATTCGCCGCGCCACGCGCGCGCCATGCTGCGCGAACGGGGCCTGCTGCCCACCGCCGTGGAGGCGGCCAGCCCGGCCCGCGCCGCCAGGACGGGCGGGTTTCGTCTGACTCGCCAGCTTCCGGCGCGCGACGTCGCGCTGCTGACCCGGCAACTGGCGACCCTGATCGACTCCGGCTTGCCGCTGGAAGAGGCGCTCCATGCCATAACCCGCCAAACCAACAACGCCTTGCTGAAGGCGACCGTGCTGTCCGTGCGGGCACGGATTCTGGAAGGCCACAGCCTCGCCTCGGCACTGTCGGAATACCCGCGCAGCTTCAACGAGCTGTATCGGGCGATGATCACCGCCGGCGAGGAATCGGGGCACCTGAGCGGTGTGCTCCTGCGCCTGGCGGAATATGGCGAACGGCTGCAGAAGATCCGCAGCAAGGTGCAGGTGGCGCTGATCTATCCGGTGTTTCTGACGCTGGTGGCGGTGGGGGTCATCGTATTGCTGATGACCTACGTGGTGCCCAAGGTGGTGGAACAGTTCACCCATGCCGAACAGACGCTGCCGCTCCTGACCCGCCAGCTGATCCTGATCAGCGATGTCCTGCAGCAATACGGCCTGCACATGCTCGCGGCGCTGGCGGGCCTCACGCTGCTGGCGCGCGGGTGGCTGCGTGATGGCGGGCGGCGCACCCGCTGGCACAAGGCGCAGCTGCGCCTGCCGCTGGTCAGCACCTTCGTCCTCGGCCAGCAGTCGCTGCAGTTCGCCCGGACCCTGGCGATCCTGGTCGGCAGCGGGGTCGACCTGCTGCACAGCCTGAAGGTGTCCGCCGGGCCGATGACCAACCTCCATCTGAAGCAGGCGGTGCTCGACACCGCCGACCTGGTGCGGGAAGGCTGCTCGCTGTCCCGCGCCCTCGAACAGTCCGGCCCCTTCCCGCCGCTGCTGGTGTACATGATCGCCAACGGCGAGCGCAGCGGCGAGCTGGAGCGGATGCTGGACAAGGCGGCCGAGAACCAGGAGGCGGAGTTCGAAAGCCGTGTCGCCTGGCTGCTCGGGCTGTTCGAACCCGCCCTGATCCTGGCCATGGGCGGCATCGTGCTGTGCATCGTCCTGGCCATTCTCATGCCGATCCTGGAACTCAACAACCTGACCTCGTTTTGAAGGGGATACGCTCTTGAAAGCAACGATCCGAACGCGCCGGCAACAGGGCTTCACCCTGCTGGAAATCATGGTGGTGCTGGTGATTCTGGGCCTCCTGGTGGCGCTGGTGGCGCCGAATGTCCTGCAGAACCAGGACAAGGCGATGGTCCAGAAAGCCAAGGCCGACGTCGCCCTGCTCGAGCAGGCGCTGGACATGTACAAGCTGGACAACTTCCAGTACCCCACCACCGACCAGGGGCTGGAGGCACTGGTGACGAAACCGGAGTCCGGCCCGCTGCCCAAGCGCTACAACAGCAACGGCTACATCAAGCGCCTGCCCCAGGACCCCTGGGGCAATCCCTACCAGTACCTGCAGCCGGGCACCAAGAAGGCGTTCGACGTCTACTCGTTGGGGGCGGATGGCGAGATGGGAGGCGAAGGGCTTGCGGCGGATATCGGCAACTAATCCTGTCCGCGGCTTCACCCTGCTGGAGGTGATGCTGGTGATGGCGATTCTGGGCCTGCTGGCGGTCACCGTCTCCCTGGCGCTGCCGGAGTCGTCCCAGCAACGCCTGGAAAGCGAGGCGCGCCGCCTGAAGGCGCAGATCGGTCTGGCGGCGGAACAGGCCATCTACCGCAATCGCGACCATGGCCTGTGGCTGGGCGAAGCCGGCTATCGCTTCTATCGACGCGAGAAGGCGCGCTGGCTGCCCGTGGACGCCGATTCGCGGCTGGTGGCCCAGGCGCTGAACGACGGGACCACCCTGCGACTGCGCATGGCGGGACAAACGGTCGACACGCGCGGCAAGGAGCGCGAGCCGCAGATCTTCATCGCCAGCGACGGCCAGATCAGCGAGTTCGAATTGACCCTCGGCCATCCCGACGCGCGATGGCCGCAGGTGATCCGCGCCAGCTTCGCAGGCGATCTGCGGCTGGTGCAGGCGGAGCGGCCGTGAACCCATCGCGACAGCGCGGCCTCACGCTGCTGGAGGTGCTGGTGGCGCTCTCCATCTTCGCCCTGGCCGCCGGCGCCCTACTCAAGATCGTCGGCGAGCACGGACGTCATGCCGGGCAGCTCGAACTCCGCTACTTTGCCCAGCTGGCGGCCCAGAACCACCTGGCGAATCTGCATCTGCAGCCGAGCTGGCCGGCCACCGGCAAGCGCACCCGGAAGGTCGAGCTGGCGGGTCACAGGTTCACCCTCACCGAACAGGTGGAGGGAACCGACAATCCCGATATTCGTCGGGTGACGGCCCGGACGACGGGCGATGACGGCCGGCTGCTGAGCGAATTGCAAGCCTTCATGGGAGCGACGCCGTGAAGGGCAGTGGCGGCTTCACCCTGCTCGAAGTGCTGGTGGCAATGTCCCTGCTGGCACTGCTCGGGCTCGCCGCGGCGCTGACGCTCAACAGCGGTCTGCGCAGCCAGCAGGTGGTGGGCGAAAGCATCGAGTCGCTGCAGCGCCTGCAGCTGGCCCAGCAGCTGCTGCGCCGGGATCTGGAACAGCTGGTCGTCCGCCAGGGACGGAACGAACGGGGCGACGTTCGGGCCCAGGTGCTGGTGGCTCCTGCCGACGGCGATCCGCAAGGGGTGCTCCTGGATTTCTACAAGACCGGCCGGCGCATGCTGTCCCGCTCGTTGCCGGGGTCCAGTCTCGAACGCGTGCGCTATCGCCTGCGCGACGGCCGTCTGATTCGCGAAAGCTCGCCCCTGATCGACACCCCGGTGGGCACGCAATGGCACAGCGCCACGCTGCTGGAAGCGGTGAAGGGCATCGACCTGCGCTTTTTCCACAACCGCACCTGGAGCGACCAGTGGCCGCCGCTGCGTGACGCGGCCGGCCAGGATTCGCCCGCGATGCTCCCCCAGGCGCTGGAGCTGACCATCGAAACCGACCGCTATGGAGCGGTGGCGCAGATCGTGCTGCTGCCGAGCGCGCCATGAAAGGCTCGGCACTGGCGGCCAGGCGGCATGGCCGCGGCATGGCGCTGATGGTCGTATTGCTGGTGGTGGCCCTGATCTCCCTCATCGCGACCCACCTGGGATCGCTGGTCCAGCTCAACATCCAGCAGGCGGCCAACCGCGAGCAGTATCAGCAGGCCTACTGGTTCGCCCTGGGTGGCGAGAGGCTGGCGCGCAAACTGCTGGAATCGGCCCTCAAGACCGACAAGCTCACCCACCCGCGGCAGGCCTGGGCCGATCCGCGGCTCAGCTACCCGATCGACGGCGGCGTCATCAGAATCCGCATCCAGGACCAGAACGCCTGCTTCAATCTCAATGCCCTGACCACGCTGAACACGCCCCAGGAGGCCTCCCAGACCAAGGAACCGCTGCTCTTGCGCCAGTTCGTCCGCCTGCTGGTGGAGCTGGGGGCCGACGAGTCGCAGACGGCGCAACTGGTCGAGCCACTGCGCGACTGGCTCGACAACGACACCCTGCCGACCGGACTCAAGGGTGCCGAAGACCTGTTCTACACCGGCCTGGAGCCGGCCTATCTGCCGGCGAACGGCCCCTTGGCGGATCCGACGGAGCTTCATTTCATCGACGGCTTCCGGCAGCTGGCCACCAAGGCTCGGGACGACGAACAGGGTTTTCTGCACAGGCTTCGCCCTTATCTGTGCGCCCTGCCCGGCACCAAGCTGCAGGTCAACGTGAATAGCCTCGGCCCGGAGCAGGCGCCGCTCCTATCGGCCCTGTTCGAGGGACAGGTCCCCTTCGGCCTGCTGACGCAATGGTTGAGCGAACAGCCCGCGGAAGGCTTTCGCAGTGTGGACGAGTTCTGGGCGCTGCTGACCCAGAGCGGCGACGACACGCTCTCCACCGACGTCGACGCGGCCGTCAAGACGCAGCTCAAGGTCTCCTCCGAATTCTTCCTGGCCCGAATCGAGGTCGACTACCACGACGCGAATCTGGTGCTGCTATCGCGCATCCAGATGCGCAACGGCACCTCCGCCGTGTACCAACGCCATTATGGAGCGCTCGATGAATGAATTTCTGCTGGTGAGTCTCGGGCCGCGGCCCGAGGCGCCCGTCGAGTGGCTGGTCTGGAACCCGGACGAGGCCCGCTGCGTCGACGCTGGACGGCTCGCCCATGCCGACGAGCTTCCCCAGCTGGCGCAACTGGCCCGCAGCCATCCCTGTTATGCGCTGCTGCCCCAGGAGCAGGTGCTGGTGAGCGAAGTCCGGCTGCCCAACGCCAGCCGCGCCGCCCGGCGGACGATACCCTACCAGCTCGAAGAACAACTCTGCGACGACCCGGCCCTGCTGCATTTCGCGGTGGGCAGTCCGCGCGCGGACCACCGCTACCCGGTGGCGATCATCGCGCGCCCGCTGATCGAGTCCTGGCGCGACCGCTTGCGCGCGGCATCGATCCCGGCCAGGGCGCTGTTCGCCGATGCCCAGAGCCTGCGCGGCGACCCGGAGCGACTGATCGCGACGCCCCTGGGCGAACGCCTGCTGATCAACGGCGCCGGACTGGCCGGCCTGGCGTTCGCCAGCGCGGAACTGGCGAGCTGGCGACCGCTCCTGGAGCGGAGCGGCGCCCTGGAAACGCTGCCCGCCGCGCCGGACGACCCGCCACTGGCGGCGCTGGCCGCGCGCCTATCGCCCGAGCAGGCCATCGACCTGCTGCAGGGCGAGTACCGGCTGCAGGATGCGCCCGGAACACGGCTGCGTCAGCTGAGGATTCCCGCGGTGCTGGGCCTGCTGGCGCTGATTCTGGGCTTCGCCGCCCTGGGCCTCGAAAACCATCGTCTGGCCCGCCAGAAGGAAGCGCTCGACCGGCAGGTCGTCGAGCTGTTCCGCGAAGCCTTTCCGGAGGTGCGGAGAATCGTCGACCCGCGGACCCAGCTGGAGCAGCGGCTCGACGAACTGCGTCAACGCCGGCAGGGCTCGCGCTTTCTGCGCCTGCTGGAAAAGAGCGTCCCGGCTTTTCGCCAGCACGGCGCCGTCAAGGTGACCGGCATGCGCTATGCAGAAGACGACCGGCGGCTGGAGCTGGAACTGCAGGCGGCCGAGCAGCCCGCCCTCGAGCGGTTCGCCGCCACGCTGGAACAGAACGGACTGCGGGCCCGGCTCGGCGAGGTGCAGAAGCGCCAGCAAGACACCAGCGCCCAGATGGCCGTAGAGGGAATCGAGTAGATGATCAAAGCCTGGATACAAGAGCTGAGCGACCGGGAAAGACTGCTTCTTGCAGGAGGCGCGCTGCTGGCTTTCGCCACGCTGCTCTACCTGCTCGCCTGGCGCCCCATGGCGGCGGAGCGGTCGCGCCTGCAGGAACAGGTAGACCGAAAGCAGGCCCTGGTCGTCTGGATGAGCGCTGCGAGCGAAGAGGCGAAACGCCTGCAGCCATCCGGCACGCTGTCGGCGCCGAGCGACGAGCCCCTCGAACAGCTGCTGGCGGATCAGGCCTCCCGCCTGCAGCTCAAGGTGGCACAGGTCACGTCCGGCGGCGCGGGCGAGGTCACGCTCGCCCTCGACAACGCCGACTTCAACCGGCTGCTGCAACTGCTGGAGCAGTCGAGCCGGGACGGCATCCGCCTGCTCAAGGCCGACCTGCGCAGTGCCGCCGCGCCCGGCCGGGTGGGCGCGCAGCTGACGTTTTCGAAGTAACGCCTCGACAGCCCATCCCGCCCTCAGCCCAGCGCCTTCTCGAACACCTTGGGGGGTAACGTTGTTGATGTGCAGCCGAGCGAAAGCGTGACTGAAGAGCTCACGCGCTACGTTCTCGGTCGGCCACACATCAATAACGTGGCAGTACCCGCCGCATCTCTGTCAACCTACCAATAACGTGACAGTGCCCCTCGGGCGAGAGATCGCGCTTGACAGCGAGCCTGCGGAAGTAGCGTAATAGATTATTTTGTTAACGTTACCAAACCAATAAAAACAAGAGGATTTTCCATGCGTCTCCCGCTCAAACGTGAATACTGGCTGGTCAGTGGTCTGCTGTTTTTCTTCTTCTTCGCCTGGTCGTCGAGCTACTCGCTGTTCTCGATCTGGCTACACCGGGTCATTGGCCTCAACGGTACGGAAACCGGCTTCATCTTCGCCGCCAACGCCATCGCCGCGCTGCTCATCCAGCCCTTCTACGGCGCCCTGCAGGATCGCTTGGGCCTGTCCCGCAAGCTGCTGGTCTGGATCGGCGCGCTGCTCGCCTGCGCCGCGCCCTTCGCGATCCACGTCTACGCCGGCCTGCTGGCCCACAACGTGGTGCTCGGCGCCCTAGTCGGCGCCGCCTTCCTGGCCTTCGCCATGCTCGCCGGCGTGGGCGTCATCGAGTCCTACACCGAGCGGCTGTCGCGGCATGCCCGCTTCGAGTTCGGCACCACCCGGATGTGGGGCTCGCTGGGCTGGGCGGCCGCGACGGGCGTGGTCGGCGTGGTGTTCAACATCGACCCGGACATCGCCTTCTACATGAGCAGCGCCGCCGGCCTGGCGTTCCTGCTGATCCTCTCCCGGCTGGACATGGACGCCTTCAGGAACCACGAGGTGCAGGCCGGCGAGTCCACGCCGGTACGCACCGCCGACATCCTGCAGCTGCTGCGCCTGCCGCGCTTCTGGGCGTTCAGCCTGTTCCTGACCGGGGTTGCCGGGGTCTACATGATCTACGAGCAGCAGTTTCCGGTGTACTTCGCCTCCTTCTTCCCCACCCCGGAGGAAGGCACCCGCGCCTACGGCTACCTGAACTCCTCGCAGGTGCTGGTCGAGGCCCTGCTCATGCTGTTCGCGCCCTGGGTGGTCGCCCGCACCGGCGCCAAGTACGGCCTGCTGCTGGCCGGCGCCATCATGTTCGTGCGCATCCTCGGCTCCGGGCTGGCCACCGAGGCCTGGACCGTCGCCGCCTGCAAGATGCTGCACGCCATAGAGGTGCCGATCCTGCTGGTCGCGGTGTTCAAGTACATCTCCGTCAACTTCGACGCGCGGCTGTCGGCCACGCTCTACCTGGTCAGTTTCCAGTTCGCCCAGCAGCTGACCGCCATGCTGCTGTCGCCGGCGGTGGGCTACGGCTACGACAGGCTCGGCTTCGCCAGCGTCTACCTGCTGCTGGCCGGCCTGGTGGGTATCTGCCTGCTGCTGTCTTGGTCGCTGCTGCGTGCGGACCCGTCCCGCAAGGCCTCCCGGACGGCAAACGGCGCCCTGGAGTTGCCGGCCATCGCCCAGTCGGCCAACCACTACGAACCCTAGCGGGGAAAGGCCCCCGAAAAAGCCACCTCGCGTCATCCCCGTCCCGGCGGGGGTGACGCGCGCTCAAGACCTTCCCACGCACCCTCAAGGATCACGACATGCCGGTTGACCTACTGGACGAGGCGCAGCGCGCCATCGAAACAACCCTGCCCGAACGCGGCGACGACTACCGCCTCGGCTACCACCTGTCGCCCCCGGCCGGCTGGATGAACGACCCGAACGGACTGGTGTATTTCCGCGGCGAGTACCATGTCTTCTACCAGCACCATCCGTACTCGCCCCAGTGGGGACCGATGTACTGGGGACACGCCAGGAGCGCGGACCTGGTCCACTGGGAACACCTGCCCATCGCCCTGGCGCCCGGCGATGCCTATGACCGGGACGGCTGCTTTTCCGGGTCGGCCGTGGTGGAAGGCGACACCCTGTACCTGATCTACACCGGGCACCGCTGGCTGGGCGAGCCGGGCAATGACGAGCAGGGCATACAGCAGGTCCAGTGCCTGGCCAGCAGCACGGACGGCATCACCTTCACCAAGCACGGGGCGGTGATCGAGGCGGCGCCGCACCCGGACATCATGCACTTCCGCGACCCCAAGGTCTGGCGGCGCGGCGACCACTGGTGGATGGCGCTCGGCGCCCGCCAGGGCGACGATCCACTGCTGCTGCTCTATCGCTCCCGGGACCTGCGCCAGTGGGAATGCCTCGGCCGCGCCCTGGAGGGCCGGCGGCAACCCGACGGCTACATGTGGGAGTGCCCGGACCTGTTCGAGCTGGAGGGGCGCGACGTCTTGCTGTTCTCGCCGCAGGGCCTGGAGCCCGAGGGCTACGAGCGCTGGAACCTGTTCCAGAACAGCTATCTCCTCGGCCGACTGGACGAGAGCGCCCACTTCGTTGCGGAGACCGAACTGCGCGAACTCGACCACGGCCACGACTTCTATGCGGCCCAGACCCTGCTGGCGCCGGACGGACGCCGCCTGCTCTGGGCGTGGATGGACATGTGGCAAAGCCCGATGCCGAGCCAGGCCCACCACTGGTGCGGCGCGCTGACCTTGCCGCGCGAGCTGAGCCGCGACGGCGCCCGGCTGCGCATGCGCCCGGCCCGCGAGCTGACGGCGCTGCGCCAGTCCCGGCAGGCGCTGGCGATCGGCACGCTCGAGGCGCAGAGCCGCAAACTCGCGGTGCGCGGTGCCCTGCTGGAGCTCGAACTCGAACTGGAGCTGACCGGCAGCACGGCCGAGCGCTTCGGTCTGGCCCTGCGCTGCAGCGACGACGAACGGGAGCGCACCCTGCTGTATTTCGATGCCATGGCCCGGCGCCTGGTGCTCGACCGGCAGCACTCGGGGGCCGGCGTGAGCGGCGTGCGCAGCGTGCCGGTCGCGCTGGGACATACGCGGATCGCCCTGCGGATCTTCCTCGATCGTTCGTCCATCGAGGTGTTCGTCGACGACGGCACCTACACCCTGAGCAGCCGCATCTACCCGCGCCCCGACAGCCTGGGGGTGAGCGCCTTCGCCGTGAACGGACGCGGGACGTTCGGCGAGGGCGCGGCCTGGAACCTGGCCGACCTGAAACTCTGAGCGATCTCATTGCCCCCATCCGTGCCGCCTCAGGGCAATCGTGCTATGAGACATCCGGGCCAAACAGCAGTTGGGTTCGGTACTGCGCATTGGTGCAGGCTCGCATGCGCCGCTGGCCAACGCTCAGTTGACTGCTGTCGTTCTGTCGTATCAGGTTCAGTGCCGCGCGGCGTACCACGGCCAGGTTGCTGGCCGAGTGACCCTTGCGGCTGCTTGTCCTTCAGGGCCAGCACGTAGTCGGCTTTCGCCGCGACGATCTGTTCGGCCACGGTTTTCTGGCAGCCGATTGCGTCGATGCTGATCACCGCGCCGCGCAGGTCCACCTGCGTCATCAGGTCCGGCAGGGCGGTGATTTCGTTGGCCTTGCCGGGCACCCCGTGCTGGGTCAGCACCCGTCTGGCCTCGATAGCGAAGGCGCTCATCAGGTGCACGGCGCTGCCGTTCTGCCGCGAGCCGCGCAGGGTCTTGCCGTCGAGGGCGATATGCCGGGCGTCGAGGCTCGGCAGGCTGTCCTGCATCCAGCGCGCGAAGGCTTCGGCAAAGGCCTTGCGCTCCAGGCGTCCGATGACGTCGCTGAGGGTATCGTGCGAGGGAATGCCGTTGGCCCGCGGCAGGAGCTCGCGCAGCCAGGCTTCGTTCTCATGGGCGAAGTCCTCGATGCCGACCCAGTCGTCATGGCCGCACAGGGTGGCGCAGAGCGTGATCATGACGATGTCCTGCAGGGCGTGCAGCTTGTTGCGGGTTTCGCGCCGCGGGTCGACGAGTGTGCCGAAGTAGGGCTGGGGATTGGGCAGCATGATGGGGCTCGGAAAAGTCTTGTCCGCTACCGCTAATCCTCGTCCAACGCAAGAGGGATGTAGCGCGATTGCCCTGCGTGCCGCCTGCCGCCGTGTTGTCATGCTTTCGCCGGGCATGACATCATGCCCGGCCATACAGGCAATGGCACCCGCACATGGCTTCGGTCAAAGATGTCGCACGGTTGGCGGGGGTCTCCCCGATGACCGTGTCCCGAGCGATCAACACTCCGGAGAAGCTGAACCCGGAAACCCTGACGAAAGTCCGTCAAGCCATCGAATCCCTGAGCTACGTGCCCAGTCTTTCCGCCCGCAAGATCCGCGGCGGCCACTCTAGCGGCAAGACCATCGGCGTCTTCGCGCTCGACACGGCGACCACCCCCTTCGCCGTGGAAATGCTGCTCTCGGTGGAGCGCACTGCCCGGGAACATGGCTGGAACGTCTTCATCCTCAACGTGTTCGAAATCCCGTTGAACCCGCAAACCATCGAGCTGATGCTGTCGCACCGGCCGGACGGCATCGTGTTCAGCGCCATGCAGCTGCGCGAACTGGAGATTCCCCCGGCGCTGCGCAGCAAGCCGCTGGTGCTGAGCAACTGCATGAGCACCGAGCCCGGCGTGGCCTGCTACGTGCCCGACGACGAGGACGGCCAGTACCGGGCCGTGCGCCAGGCGCTGCAACGCGGCTATCGCCGCCCGCTGTGCATCAACCTGCCGCGCCACAGCCTGGCCTGGAAGCTGCGCCAGCAGGGCCTGTCGCGCGCCCTCGCGGAGGCCGGCATCGCCCCGGAGAGCGTCCGCCAGTACGACCTGTCGACCGACGACGCCTACGGGGAAACCATCGCCGAGCTGGAGCGCCAGTTGCGCGAGTCGCACGGCAAACCGGCCTTCGACCTGCTGGTCTGTGGCAACGACCGCATCGCCCTGGTCGCCTACCAGTACCTGCTCAGCCGCGGCCTGCGCATCCCGGCCGACGTGGCGGTGCTCGGCTACGACAACATGGTGGGCGTCGCCGAGCTGTTCTATCCGCCGCTGAGCACCGTGCAGCTCCCCTACTACGAGCTGGGCCGCCGCGCCGCGCTGCACCTGATCGAGGAGCGCGACGAACCCTTCATCCACTGGGTTCCCTGCCCCGTCGTGGATCGCCAGTCCTGGTGATGCGGGCAGTCTCGGCGCTGATCTTGTCGTTTCAAACAGACAGCCTCTAAACGCCACCCCTTTCAAGGTCTTTCCTGATTAGCAATGAGCCTCAGCCAGAAGCCCTACAGGTACTCGGCAACGCCTACACTGGATATATGAACAGACTTCATGGAGGGGCGATCCATGTCCATGAACCGAATCCAGTTCCAACCCGGC
>NZ_FOFJ01000059.1 GCF_900110885.1 Azotobacter beijerinckii
CCGCGCCTCCAGCCGGTCCTTCCGGGCCGGGATCAGGCGCAGGCTGTTCAGCGTCCAGCGGGTTGGCCGGTCGAACACCGCGCGCATGTCCTGTTCGATCGCCTCCTTCGCCAACTGGGCGGTGCGGGTCAGAGCCAGCGCCGTGGCGAACGGCATCTGCCTCTCGATCCGCCGCAGACGATCCGCCGACGCCTTGAAGCCTTTCGCGTTGATCGAGAACACCGCTCACACCTCCCGATCCGGCCGCACCGGCTCCAGCCCCACCCGCTTCTCCAGCCAGCGCGCATACAGCCCGCCGGCCACGTCCGCGCCGATCACCCCGACCACGATGCCGATGCCGCCGGCGATCAGGTGGTCGCCCCACAGCGCCACGGCGAACAGCATCGACGCGACGCCGAGCAGCGCCGAGGCGGAGAAACGCAGCACCACCCGCAGCAGGATCTGGCCGAGGGTCAGGTTGCCGCGAGAGGCCCGCAGCATCTCGCCGGACAGCCCGGCCATCGACACCAGGACCAGCATCCAGAACGGCATGTCCGCCAGCGTGTGCTGCTCGGTCGACATCGACATCCCTCGAATAAAAAAGCCCGCATGGCGAGCGGGCAAGAACGACCAGGCCGGCCGCAGTGATAGGTGCCGGCTTGCGCCGGCGTGGTGCTGGTGACCAGGGCGGGGAACCCCACAGCACCGGAGAAACAAAAAACCCGGCGCGGTGGCCGGGTTTGCTGGATCAGGTGAGTCGCTTGCTGTGCTCGCACCTATACAAGAATGACGACTTTCTACCCCTCGATTCCCATGGCAGCAACCCCTTTTACCTGCCACCCCCTCAATATCCCCCTTACGTCCGGTGAACGTCCCCGGTACGTCGGTAATTCTCCCGACCTGGATTTCGCTTTTCCCCTCCTGCCCTATACGTCCCATTCGATAAAATCAGATAGGGCACTGCAAGATACTGATTTATATAGAAATGTCCCATGTCCCATTGATATTTGAACTCTATATATAGGAGGTGGCAGCAAAGTACACGCTGCGCGCTTGCGCGTAATTGCTTGCACGCACATGTGCGCGGGCGTGTAGTCGATGGGACATGAGACAAGCCCAATAACGGCGCGCCCTGCACTTGTCCCATTACATTTCGAGCAATGGGACAGACAGGACAGGCAGAGGCGCACCGCTGTTGTCCTGATTTACAACACTCAGAAATACTATCGCCGACCTGCTCCGCGCCTTCCGGCGGGACATCGAGAACTGGAGGCCCTGACATGAACACCGTGACCATCCGCGTGGCGACGCCCGAAGAGATCGACGCCAGCATCATCGAAGCCTGGGAAACCGGCGAACCCCAAGGCTGCTTCATCACCTTCCCCACGCCCGAGCTGCTGTGGAAGACGCTGACGCCCAAGCGCTGGGAGATCATCAAGGCCATGGCCGGGGCCGGGCCGCTGGGCATCCGCGAACTGGCGCGGCGCGTCGACCGCGACGTCAAGGGCGTGCACACCGATGCCCAGGCCCTGGTGCAGTGCGGCGTGCTGGAGAAGGCCGACGACGGCAAGCTGGAATTTCCATACGACGCCGTACACGTGGACTTCATGGTCCACGCAGCCTGACGACGCCGGCCAGCCCCACCCATCACGCCGCCCTCCTCTTCACCAGCGCCGCCCGCACATGCTCGTGCGCCGTCCCCAGTGCCCGGTAGTAGGCACTGGTGCCGGAATAGCCCAGCGCCCGCGCCTTCTGGGCCGGCGTGCTGAGCGGGTGGCGCAGGTAGTGCTCGTAGACCAGCCGGTTCAGGTCGTGGCGCAGGGCGTTGACGATCAGCTCGGTCACCGGGAAGCGCGGATCGTCCAGCCCGCGCGAACGCTTGGTGGCCGGAATCACCACCCCCTGGCTGTCAATCAGGGTGCCGATGGTGCAGCGAACGTCGCCGGGACCGGGGAAGGCCTCACGGATGGCCTTCTGCTCCGCCCAGGCGCGCAGCAGTTCGTCGATCTCCCGGATCAAAACGCCGTCTCCCTGGCCTTGGCCGCCGCTTCGGCCGCCTCGGCGGCTGCCGCCAGCTTCCAGCTTTCCGGCCGCCGGTAGCCCCAGGGGCGAATGCCGCTCTTGCGCGAGGCCGCCAGCCGCTCTCGCCGCCAGCCGAGGCGCTGCATGATGTGGCCGATGCGGATCTGCTCCGGCCGCCCCCAATGGCCATAATCCAGCTTCAGGGCATCCTGCAGGATACGGTCGGAGGTGACGGTCTCGCCCGAAGCCGGATCTTCGAGCCATTGGCGGATCGGGTATTCCCAGGCGTCCACCGTATAGCGCGCATCCTGCTGCTCGGCGAACTGCTCGGCCTCCTCCCGTGCCACCCACCAGCCCTCGCCGGCCTGGAAGCGGAACACCGCCTCGGCCCACAACTGGTCGCGCAGCTCCCGCAAGGCCTCCAGCTCCACCTTCTGGCAAGTCACCGGCCAGTAGCGGCGGTTGCCGGTGGTGTCCTTCAGGTACTCCTCCTGGTTGGTCGTGCCGGCGAAAACACACTGGCGTGGCACGTCCAGCACCCGGCGGCCGTAGCTCTCCCGGTAGGTATCGACGGACGCGGAGAAGAACTGCTTGGCCCGGGTCGACTCGGCCTTGTTGAAGCTGTCCAGCTCGCCCAGCTCGACGATCCACTTGCCGCGGATCACCTGGAAGCCGTCCTTGTCGCCCAGGTTGAACGGCGTATCCATGAACCACTCGCCGCCCAGGATCGACAGCGCCGTGGACTTGCCCGCGCCCTGCGCGCCTTCGAGGATCAGCACCGCATCCGCCTTGCAGCCCGGCCTCATCACCCGCGCCACCGCCGAAATCAGCCAGCGCTTGCCCACCTTCATGCTGTAGGGCGACATCGGCACCCCGAAGATCAGATGCAGCCAACTCTCCAGGCGCGCCACCCGGTCCCATTCCAGCCCCTGCAGATACTCCCGCACCGGATGGAAGGCATGGTCGTTGGCAACCACGCTGACCGCCTCGACCACGCTGGGCGCCTTCACGCGCAGGTTGTACTGCTCGGCCAGCCACATCACCACCCGCGCATCGTCCAGATCGCTCCACTCTCCCGTTTCGCTGCCATAGGGCGGCGAACGGCGTTTCACGATCTTCGAGCTGAAGGCGTTGTAGCCGATCACCCCGGCCCAGCGCTCGTCGTTCCCCAGGATCAGCGCCACATTGAAGGCATGGGCGATCAGCGCGCCGGACTCGCTGCGCTGCAGCTTGTCCTTCCAGCCACCGGCCGCCGGCGGGCGAACCACCGCCAGCACCTGCCGGCGCACCGCATCCAGCCCCTCGGCCACATGCAGATCGTTGAAGTCGGTCCACTTCTCCTCGCGCCCGGCGCCGAACACCGGCACCACCATCTGGCCGCCCAGGATGGTGGCGGCGTTCGAGGCCTTCTCCACACCCGGATTCCACGGCTCGCCATTCGGGCGGGTGGTCTTCCAGTCGTCGTCGGCGCAGAAGATCAGCGGCCGGCCGGGGAACTGCTCCCGCAGCGTCTTGCCCACCGGCAGCAGGTTGCCGGCGTCGAAGGTGATCGCCACCGCGCATCCCGTCGCCATGTGCAGGCTCGCGCCGGTCGCGTAACCCTCGCACACCAGCAGCGGCTCGCCCGGCTCCGGATGCGGGCCGATCAGATGAAACGCCCCTTCCTTCGCCATGCCGACCGGCCAATAGGTCTTGTCGCGGCCCAGCCGCTCCTGCTTCTGCGGATAGATCACCTGCAGGCCGGCCAGCTCGCCGCGGGCGGTACGCATCGGCACCAGGACGGCCCCGCTCTTCGGCGCATAGCGCACCCCGAAGCCGACCACCTGCTTGCGCTGCAGATAGTCGCTCGCGCCCTTCTCCGCCATCCGCGGCCACAAGGCCGACGCCCGCTTGGCCGCGCGCCGCGCAGCGTGCCGTTGCGCCTCCGCCGCCCGGCGCTTGGCCTCCTCCTGGCGGGCGCGCATCAGATCGCGCTCCTCCTGGCTCAGCCGCACGCCCTTGACCTTGATCTTCTCCGAAGCGCCCAACCGCCAGTTGCCATAGGCACCGAAGACCAGCGTCTCGCCCTGCTCGGTCCGGTACTCGTGGGCGATGTACCAGCCCGTGCGGGCCTTGCCCTTGTCGCCCTCAGCCTTCACCCGAGTCAGCTCGCCGAAACGCAACGGCAGCTCGACCTCCAGGCCGAACTGCCGGAACTGCTCCAGAACGTCATCCATGCGATCAACCACGAACCACCCCCGCACCCTGCTGCTTCAAATGCACATGCCGCGCCCTTCGCCACAGGCCGATCCCCACCCGCACGATGCGGGCGGCGAGCTTGCGGGTTTCGCCCAGTTCCTGGGCGTCGATCCGGCCGTCGGTGATGTGCGAGGCCACGGTATTGGCCGCATCGGCCGCCGCGTGCAGCACCTCGCTCGCCCCGGCCACCAGCAGCTCCACCTCGGCCTCTTCCTCATAGGGCACGGTGCTGAACCACTGCGAATCGCCCAGTTCGGCGTGGAAGCTGTCCAGCACGATGGCCCGCCCTTCCGGGCTCACATAGCGCAGGAAGTCCATCAGCTCGATGGTGTTGAGGTTGTGGCCGGGGTGGCCGGCGTCGAACTTGTGCGCCATGGTCGTGGGGTTGCGGTTGAAGGCGTAGGCAAAGCCCGTAACCCCACCGCGGCACATCGACTCATTGCGGGAAACGAGATAGAGCGCATCCGGCAAGGTCATCACCTCCCGGTCCAGGCGCTCGAATTGATCGGCGAACGAACGTCGCATTGGCATTTACTTCCTGATGCTGCCAGTGCCACATCACGCAGGCTTTGGTACAGTCGCGCCGTGGTCACTCGCATTGGTCACACGATGCAGGCGGCGGCTCTTGGTGGAAATGCCGCCTGCGCCCGATGGCGAGGCGCTCGCTCCGCGAACGCCCCGCCGTTACAGCCAGCCGATCTGTGGTGGAGAGACTGGCAACCCCAGGGCATCCGTGCCCTGGTCAGGTGCCCGGACCCGACGTGTGTATTTGGTGTGCTCCCGTCGGGCTCGATGCACCGCCCGGCGCCCTTGTGGTGAGGGCTTCGGGCAGACCGGGCGGCTGGTTAAAAGGCCGCCCGGTTTTTTATGCGGCATCGACCGAATCGGTCGGCACCGGGAAAAGCTCGGGCAGATCGGGGCGCAGCTCGTGGGCCTGAACAGCGCCGTCGGTGGCGCGGACGACGGCGGGGACGCGTTCGGCGGGAACGCGCCCAGCCTTGATCCATTTCCATACGTGCGGCTGTCGAACGCCGCAGCGGCGAGCCAGTTCCGACTGGTTATTGCCACAATGCTTGAGTGCCTTTTCCAAAGCCTCACGCGCTGAGAGGGTCATACCGAATAGTCCAGAAGTTGTGTTCACGCCAGCAGACTAAAACCAAGGGTTTAACAAGTCAACACCCAAAGGTTTTGGACAGTGTAAAACCTTGGTTGTAGCCTTCACGCATGGAATACCTACCTCTCTCCGAACTCCCCACGCTTGCCGACCGCATTAACCATGCGATGCAGCAGCGTGGACTCACGCAGCAACAGCTGGGCGAGGCCGCCGGCACATCCCAGACGACCATTCAGAAGCTGTGCTCGGGCAAAACCAAGGAAACCAAGAAGCTGAATGCCATAGCCAAGGCATTGCAGGTTTCTGCCAACTGGCTGGCCACGGGCGAGATCCCCGAGCTGGGGGCAGAAGAAAGCACAACAGGTAGCAAGGTCCACCTGGAACCCTTGCACCCATGGGATGACGGCACGCCCCTCGATGACGACGAGGTAGAAATTCCCTTGTACAAGGAAGTCGAACTCGCGGCCGGCGGAGGCCGCACCGCCGTGCGGGAGGTCGCAGGCCGCAAGCTCAGGTTCTCCCGTGCCACCATGCGCGCCGCCGGCGTGAACCCGGCCCAGGCCGTGTGCGCCACCGTCTCAGGCAACAGCATGGAGCCCCTGATCATGAACGGCGCCACCATCGGCTTGGACCGTGGCACCACCCATATCGTCGACGGCGAGATCTACGCCCTGGAGCACGACGGCATGTTGCGGGTGAAATTCCTCTACCGCCTGCCTGGCGGCGGCGTCCGTCTGCGCAGCTTCAACCGGGAGGAACACTTGGACGAGGACTACAGCTTCCAGCAGCAGCAGGACCAGCATATCCGCATCTTGGGCCGGGTGTTCTGGTGGTCGACTGTACGACCGCTGAAGTCGGCACCATTGATTTGAGAAGACGCCCACACAAGATACGCTTGTCATTACAAGGCCACATATAAAAGAAAAACAATCCAGCATCTTGCAGACGCGGGAACATTCAATCCCTTCATCCGCATGTCCCTTAGCCACCAAAGGCAGCAGGAGCATCGGCAAACTTCCTTTCAGACACTTACTAGCAATCTACTCAAACCTGTTCGAGACGGGAGCAGCCTGCCATTCACACAGCATCAAGCATCGGAGGAAATTTTTATGTCACTGAACCAGGTTAAGAATGCCCTTGTATCATTTTCCATAGACAAAACCACGCGAGCGGTTATTTTAAAAGGCAAGTGGGGCACAGGTAAAACTCACTTATGGAATCAAGTAATACAAAATGGAAAAAACTCACTTGAGCGAGACAAGTATTGCTATGTATCCTTATTTGGGTTATCCAGCCTAAATAACCTCAAGCAAGCTATTTTTGAAAATACAGTCAAAAAAGACATAGCAGACAAGCCCAACAACCTATCCGAGCTAATTGATAATTACAAGTCTGCAAGCAGCACACTCAACCGCTATTACAGAAAATACCTAAAAACCGCTGGCGATCTTTTTTCCCCCTTAACCAAGGGCTTACCAACCACTATAGAGTCAATTCAGTTCGCCTCGATTAGAGACACTTTAATTTGCATAGATGACTTTGAGCGCAAAAGCTCAAGCCTAACAGACAAAGAAGTATTAGGCCTCATTTCATACCTTATCGAAGCAAGAAACTGCAGCGTATTGCTAATACTAAACAGCGATACCATTGATGAAGAAAGCGACTACTTCAAATACCATGAAAAAGTCTTTGATTACGAAATTGAGTTCACCCCAACCCCTGAAGAGTCAGCAGGGCTAGTATTCGACAAAAACGACCATTACGATAAAAAAATCATTCAAAACCTCTCCAAACTAAACACATGCAACATTCGAATTATAAAAAAAGTCAAATACTTCTCTGACTCTTTGAAAGCCTACCTTGACCAACAACCAGAAACCATAACTGACCAAGCACTGAAAACCCTATCGCTCATAATATGTTCAATTTATGGGAGCAACAAAGACAAGATTAATATTGACGTTATAAAAAAAATCAACGCCATAGAGTACATGCTACCATTCGATGATGATGATGATGATGAGCAATCAGAAGAAGACAAGGAAAATAAGCGCCAGGCAGAAATTCTTTTGGAATATGGCTTTTCACATTGCGACGAACTCGACCTTGCTTTAATCAGCCTTGTCGAGAAAGGTTATGCTGACGATGATTTGATAAAAAAAGTTATCAAGGAAATGGCTGACCACGTTGCTCACACGGAAGCAATCTCCACCTTTCGCGCAGCATGGGGACTATTTCATAACTCATTCAATCTAAATGATGAAGAAGTTTTTCAAGCTTTCGAGAAATCATTAAGCATCTGCATACTTAAGTTAGCACCAACAGACTTAGACGGACTCTGTGAACTTTATAAGGAAATTGACAGATACGACTCTGCCAAAGCCCATGTCGATAAACTTATGAATCATATCCGTGGACTACCTCAAAAGCTCGACGAGCACGATATATATAGATGGCCAAAAGATGAGTATCTAAAAAACTGCCTGACAAGATACTTTGAAGAATCCGACGACATAAAAACAATTGAAGAACTAATCATAGAGCGCCCAACCAAACATAGATACAACACCAAAGATTGCCTTCAACTTGCCACCAAAGAAGTCGATGAATTTTACAAGCTATTTAAGAGCATCAACTCCGAACAACTTACAAGACACGTTGAATATTGCTTGTCTTTTGGCGAACTAAATGCCCCAGGCGATAAGGATAGCCAAAAAATCTATGAACAGATTTTCTGCAAAGCGTATGAAGCAATTTTGCGAATACGTAAAGAGTCGCCTATTAACAAGGCTAGAACTGATCGATACATGAAATACCAAAAACATTATGACTCCCTTATAAGTTCGCCTGCAAAATAGTCATAGTTTGAAAAAAAGCACCACCTGTTCGGTATGGCTTCATAAATGAATGACCATTTTTAACTGATCTCTGCAGCTGCTCTCCGACAGCTTCGGGTCGAAAGAAGCCACAACGGCTGGCAGCTTCCGCCCCGAAGCAACCTCAATCCCCATCAAAATCAAACACCTAGGCAACCAAACCCCAAATCTACTCCGGCCAAACTCCAAAAATAAAACCCAAGGCTATTGTCACAATTTAAAACCAAGGTTATTTTCACCTCGTCTCCCCACCACAGAGCCGAGGCCCACCATGCACACCACCGCTACCCTGCACGTCCATCCGGCGTGCGCCTCCAACCGCCGGCTGATCGAGCAGCTCCAGGCCGACACCAAACGCCTCGTGGTCATCCACGGTGGCAAACCCAGGCTGGTCAGCCGCGCCAAGGCTGCTGCGCCCGCCTCCGACTACCCTTTCGGCGGAGACGCGGCCTGATGAACACCTTCACCCTCAGCGACCAGACCCTGACCCTGCTCGCCGCCCAGCTCAACCTGAACGGCAGCTTCAACCACACCTGCCGCTCGGCCTTTTCCCGGCACAGCATCATGTTTCGCCTGAAGGTCGAGCGCGGCCCGTCCAGCACCGAGGCCACCGTCGAGCTGGGCGGCCAGCGTCACAGCCTCACCCTGCTCCACGGCGAGCCGCACCCGGCGCACCTGCTGGCCGACTTCGTCGAAGCCATCGCCAACGGCCGCCTGGACTCCGCCGAGCCGGCCCCGGCCCGCGTGCTAGACAGCATCGTACCGGAAGCGCCGCCGCTGCTCGACAGCGACCAGGAACGGCAACTGCGCCACGTCGTGCAGCGCGGCGGCTTCCTCGAACTGCACCTGGGCCACGCCCACCCGATCCGCATCGCCATCCACCGCAACCGGCCCCGGCCGGGCGTCACCGGCATCCTGGCCATCGGCGAATCGCGCCCGCGCACCATCCTCCTCGCCAACTACGAGAACGAGGACAAGGCCTACGCGCGGATCGTCGAAGCCGTCGAGCACCTCTCCCTCGCCGCCACGTCGGCGGCCCGAGCAGCCTGAGAGGTCCGCCGATGGCCCGCAGGCCCGCCGACGACGCCCCCCGCCCCAGCCCGCGCCGCAGCGGGGATGCCGCACCGACGCCCAGAGCCTGGGCCGCGCGCATCCTCGCCCTGCGCACCAAGGAAGAACGCCAGCAGGCGCTCGCCGAGGTGCCGGAGGAACTGCGCGAGCTGGTGAAGAAGCACGTCGAGATCGCCTGGAACCACCCGGCAAGGAGGAACAAACCGTGAGCAAGCCCAACGACCACCTCCAGCATCCCCTGCGTCTGGCACTCGCCCCGCCGCCGGATGCGCTCGAACGGCTGTTCCGGGTCTTCGGCGACGAGCTGATACCCCTCGAACAGCTGCGCGCGCGGTACTTCCGCAACATGAACGCGGAGACGTTCAAGGCCGCCATCGGCACCGAACGCATCCCGCTGCCGGTCACCACGGTGGTGACCAGCAACAAACGCCAGCAGTACGTCCACCTCCGCCACCTGGCCGCCTACATCGAAGAGCGCGCCTGGCTGGCGGACGAAGAACTGGCCCGCCGCCTGTCGCCACAGGCCGGCGGCGAGCCGGAATAACCCCAACGCCAGCCACCACCTGGCATCGCCATACCCAAGGAGCACACCCATGGACATGACCACCGCCGCGCTGATCGGCATCACCCTCGGCACCGGCATCGCCACCGCCGGCTGCTACCTGAGCGGCCGCGCCGCCGGCATCCGCCTCGGCCTGGAGCGCGGCTACCGCGACGGCTACGACGCCGCCATCGACGACCTCGGCACCGAAGTACTCGAATCCGGCCAGCGCCTGACCAGCGCCGAGCGCATCCTCACCGCTACCCGGGCCGAGCTGCGCCAGGTGCAGGACGAGCGCACCCGCGAACGCCGCCAGGCAGCCGAAGCCCTCGAAGAGTCGACCCTGCGCGCCGAAGAAGCCCGAGCCCTGACCGCACAACACGCCACCCTGCTGACCCAGGCCTCCACCAACCTGGAACTGGCCGCCGCCACCTGGGACGCCATGACTGCCACGCGCAAGGCCCGCGATGCTCGGACGGTTGCCAGTCAACTGCGCGACATGGCTGCCATCCTCGCTCCGAAACGGCAGGAGGTGGCGGCATGACCGTCCAGCCCGAAATCACCTACGTCCGCATCGCCACCAGCCTCCGGCGGCCGGATATCGACCTCGGGCTGGCGAAGGTCGTGTGCCTCGATCTGGCCCGACACGTAGACGACCTGCTCGACATACTCACCGCCACCAATTTCCTGGTGGAAGAGCAGGCAGCCCGCCTGAACCGGCAGCGCGCCGAAAACGAGCGCCTGCGCGAACAGTTGGATGAGTTGCAGCGGTTGGCCAAGCAACGCGGCAATGCCGTCGCCGAGCTGATCGAGCAGCAATCGGCCTGCGGCACTGCTCGGGGGGCTGGCCATGACTGACAGACTGCTGCCGGCGAACGGCGTAGAAACCAGAATCCGCGCCATGGCGAAGACCGGGCACAGCAAGACCATGACCCAGGAACTGCTCGGCCTGAGCCGGTGGACCTTCGACCAGTTGGTTGCGC
This sequence comes from Azotobacter beijerinckii, assembly GCF_900110885.1. Classification (GTDB taxonomy): domain Bacteria; phylum Pseudomonadota; class Gammaproteobacteria; order Pseudomonadales; family Pseudomonadaceae; genus Azotobacter; species Azotobacter beijerinckii. Next base: position 10,825 of record NZ_FOFJ01000059.1, read on the forward strand.
AGATGCCGGATGTCGAGTTTCCGGGGCGTAACCGCTCCCGCGGCTACCGCGCCGCGGTAGAGCGCAAGCGCGGCGTCTACACCGAGGCCATGCGCAAGGCCAGCATCGCCGCCGGCGTGGCGAAGCACGAGCGGGCCAAGCGCACCGTCCGCGGCGTGACCGGCACCGTCGACGAACTGGTGGCGCACTTCGAATGCGCGGTGTCGCCGGCCCAGGTCCGCCGCCGCGTGCGCCAGGGCATGACGCTGGAGGAAGCACTGTTCACGCCGAAGTCCACTCGCAACAACCTCGGCCGCTGGCTCGGCGTCACGGCCGACAGCCGCCGGGCGATGCTTGGGCAGGAGCGGGCCGGGGCGGAAATCATCAAAGCGCTGAGGGCTGCGGCATGACCTTCACCATCTTCTACAGCACCGAAATGCCCAACGAACCGGCGCAAGCCTTCGGCACCTCGCCTGCCAAGCCGGCACGCCCGACCAGTCACGCCAGGGAGACGCAATGAACACCGCTTTTATTCTGATGGCCCAATACAATTGCGCGGCAATCATTCCGCTTGAGCGTGTCTGCGCCGACTACTTCAGCCACCTGACGCCAGAGATGTTCCAAAGGAAGGTACTTGCCGGCCAGATCAAGCTGCCGATCACCCGGGTCGAGCAAAGCCAGAAAAGTGCGAAGGGCGTGCATCTGCAAGATCTGGCCGAATACCTTGACGCACAGCGCGCTGCAGCGGTCAAAGAATGTAGCCAGATCAATCGTCGCGCGGGCTGATGCCACTCCAGGCGCCCAACCTAACGGGCGCCTCAACGATCCTCTGCAGCCATTCCCACCCCGCATATGGATCGCCATTCCCCCGCAGGTGCGTATAGCGCCGCATCGAGTTCCAATCCCGGTGGCCAGACACGCTGGCCACGCGCGGAATATCCCAGCCCATTTCGAATAGCCGGCTCACCCCGTCGTGGCGCAGGTCGTGGAAGTGCAGATCCTCGATTTCGAGGAAATGGCATGCCCGCGTCCAAGCGGACCCGATGGATTTCCCTTTGTACGGGAAAATCTCCTCTCTCTCCCGCGGCATGCTCTGCATGATCGCCCACGCTTCGTCAGGCAGATGACACCAAACGTCGTTGCCGATCTTCTGCCCGGGATTCTTCATATCTCTGACCAGCACCGCCTGGCGCTTTTCGTCAATGTCCGCCCAACGGATGCGGGTGATTTCGTCCTGGCGGCGCGTCGAGAACAGCGCGAATCCGACGATCTTCAGCATGTTTGCCGATGACGGCCGGCGGCGCAGAATGTCCTCGAAGTAGCGCAGCAGCCTATCCAGTTCACCCAGCGACGGGCGCCGCTCTCGCTCCTCGCTTTTCAGCGTCACGCCCAGCTTTCTCAAGGTTTTGCGGGCATCGGACATCGCGTGTTGGTCGATCTCGTATCCCCATGCCGGCCTAGCCACGGCCAGCACGGCACCGAGGTGCGCCAAATCGTTCCCGACCGTCTGCCCGAGCACTCCCCCGCCATCCTCGCCCATACGCCACTGAGCGTACCGGACGAGTTCTTGACTGGTGATTTCAATGTCGGTCAGCGTACCAATCCACGTACCACCGATTGCATCCAGCGTGGCGCGCTTTGTTTTGCCGAGCGGCCTGATTGGGTCCACTTCCTCTATGTAGCGGGCGATGATGTCTTTCAGCATCGATCCCCCTCGGCCGGCCCGCTCGATTGCTCCAGGCTCGGAAAGCTCGGTCTCCCGACGCTTTGCCCAGGCCTGAGCCGCTTGCTTGCGGGAAAAGGTCTGGCTCTCTTGGTAGACTTGAACGCCATTTTTTTTGATGCGGATCTGAGCGGTATAGCTCACCGATCCGTCGCTGAGTTTTCGGGCTCTGATGGTTGCCATTGGGAGTGGTACGCAGAGTGAATCGAGTGGTACAGCGTACCACCCGACTCGAAAAAACACCCGAAAACACCCCAAAACGCACCAGAAACACGCGGACTAAAATGCTAGAAAAACCAGCAGCAAAGCCAGTAACCACGCGCCCTGAGCCGTCTCGCCGCTTTTGCGTTGCGCCGATGCTGGACTGGACAGATCGGCATTGCCGCTTTTTTCTCCGCCAGCTGTCGCGACATACTTTGCTCTACACCGAGATGGTTACCACCGGTGCGCTACTGCACGGCGATGCCCAGCGTTTTCTGAACCATCATGAGGCGGAACATCCCCTGGCGCTGCAACTGGGCGGCAGCGTACCCGCAGAGCTGGCAACCTGTGCGAAGCTTGCCGAGCAAGCCGGCTACGACGAGGTCAACCTGAACGTCGGTTGCCCCAGCGACCGCGTGCAGAACAACCTGATCGGCGCCTGCCTGATGGGACACCCAATGCTGGTGGCCGATTGCGTGAAGGCAATGCGCGATGCTGCGAGCACTCCAGTCACGGTCAAGCACCGCATCGGCATCGACGGCCGGGATTCCTATGCCGAACTCTGCGACTTCGTCGGCCAGGTGCGCGAGGCCGGCTGCCGAAGCTTCGTCGTGCATGCCCGCATCGCCATCCTCGCCGGGCTGTCGCCCAAGGAGAACCGCGAGATTCCGCCGCTACGCTACGAAGTGGTCGCACAGCTCAAGCGGGACTTTCCCGACTTGGAGATCATCCTCAACGGAGGGATCAAGACCCTTGAGGAGTGCCGCCAGCACCTGCAGACTTTCGACGGCGTGATGCTCGGTCGCGAGGCCTATCACAATCCCTACCTGCTTGCCCGGGTCGACCAGGAATTGTTCGACAACCACCTCCCGCCGATCACCCGTCGTGAGGCGCTGGAGGGGCTGCGGCCTTATATCCAGCAACATCAGGCCGAAGGTGGCGCCCTGCACCACATCACGCGCCATGTGCTGGGCTTGGGCCAAGGCTTTCCCGGAGCACGCCGCTTCCGCCAGTTGCTGTCGGTGGACATTCACAAGGCCAGCGATCCTCTGGAGCTGTTCGATCGAGCGGCCGCCCTGCTCGAAGGGCGCTGAAGGCATGGGCAGGGAACGTTATGCTGCGACGGACGTCGAACCGCTGGCCGTCGGCACTCCTGCACAGGCTCCCGACCCGCCCGTTGAGTGCGCCCCCGCGCTCGGGTAAGGTCAGGCAATCGTAAAAGGACAGAGCCCCATGACATCCAAGCTGGAGCAACTCAAGCAATACACCACGGTGGTCGCCGACACTGGCGACTTGGACGCTATCGCCCGCCTGAAACCGGTCGACGCAACCACCAACCCCTCGCTACTGCTCAAGGCCGCCGCCCTGCCCCGCTACGCCGAACTGCTGGAGCAAGCGGTGGCAGGCTGTGCCGGCGACCTCGGACTGGCCTGCGACCGCTTCGCCGTTGCCGTGGGCCAGGAGATTCTCAAGGTGATTCCCGGGCGCATATCCACCGAAGTGGACGCGCGCCTGTCCTTCGACAGCCAGGCCAGCATACGCCGGGCCGAACGCCTGATCGAACTTTACGAGCAGGCCGGCATCTCTCGCCAGCGCGTACTGATCAAAATCGCCGCCACCTGGGAAGGCATCCGCGCCGCCGAACAGCTGGAGAAGGCTGGCATCCAGACCAACCTGACCCTGCTGTTCGCCTTCGCCCAAGCCGCCGCTTGTGCCGATGCAGGGGTTTTCCTGATCTCCCCCTTCGTCGGGCGCATCTACGACTGGTACAAGAAGGCTGAGGGACGAGACTTCGGCGGAGCAGAAGACCCCGGCGTGCAGTCGGTCATGCGCATCTACAACTATTACAAGGCCAACGGCTATGGAACCGTGGTGATGGGGGCGAGCTTCCGCAATCTGGGGCAGATAGAACAGCTGGCCGGCTGCGACCGTCTGACCATCAGCCCCGAGCTGCTGCAGCAACTGGCCGAGGAGCAGGGTCTGCTGGAGCGCCAGCTGGCCCCCGGAGCCCCCGGAGAAACCCGCCAGGTGCTGGATGAGCAGGCTTTCCGCTGGGCACTCAACGAAGACGCGATGGCCACCGAGAAGCTGGCCGAGGGCATTCGCCTGTTCGCCCGCGATCAGCTCAAGCTGGAAGCACTACTGGCCGGAAAGGTCTGAAACGCAAAGACGGGGCGCTACCGACGAGGTAGTCGCCCCTCCTCAACAGAGAAGAAATCGCCGGTTACTGGCGCTCGAGGGCACTGACCAGATCGTGGAAGGCTTCCCGATTGGATTCGTTCAACCCCATCAGGATCCGATGCGCCTCAAGCACCTTGGCCTTGACCACTTCCTCCGACTGATCCTGGGAGGGCAGCTCGGAGAGGCATTCCGGACAAGGAACCGGGCGGTCGACGATGTTGAATACCTGGTCGAAGCCCATCGACTGCAGCAGACGAGTGATGTCCGGATGGGTCGTCACCAGCGTCGGCAACATGCCAACCTTCTGCCGGGAAAGGATCGAGAGCTTGGCCAAGAGCCCCAGTGTGGTGCTGTCGATGCTCTGCGTCTCGGTCAGGTCGATAACGATGGCGGTAAAGTTGAGGGCGGTGAAAATCCGCTCGATGGTGTCATCCAAGGTCGAACACAGGGTCAGCCGGATTTCCCCGATGAACTTGAGAACGAAAGTGCCGCTTTGCTCCGCGAACTGGATTTTTCCGGTACTCATGCAAGGTTCCTGTTCAACACCAGCAAGGCAATATCATCCGGCATCTCGCCCAACTGGGCCAATCCCAATACCTGACGCAACCCATCCAGACTGCCGCCTGCGGCCTTAACACGGTCAGGCAGAACGGCTTCCTTTTCTTTGAGCGTCTCGCCCGGCAAAAGATCCAGCACCCCGTCCGATGCCAGAGTCAAACTGAAGGATGCCGGCAGCTGCAACTCGTAATTCTCGTAGCTGGCGTCCTGGAACAGACCGACCGGCAGTCCACGCCCCTGCAGGTAGGTCGCCTCGCCGTTGCTGTAAAGCACAGGCAATGGCAGATGCCCTCCCACGCAGTAGGTCAGCCGATCAGTGGTCAGGTCGATCAACCCGCCGAGCATGGTGACATGCTTGCCCAGCTTGCAGTTGATCAGACCCCGATTGATGTGACCAAGCACGTCCGAGGGCCTGAAGTCGGGAAAGGCTCCATTGCGCCGAAACTCGTAGAGTAGGCGCGTGGTCATGAACTTGAGCAGGACTGTGACAAATGCCGAAGAGGCACCGTGGCCGGAGACGTCGGCCAGGTAAAAGCCCAGCCGCCGCTCGTCGACCCGGAAGTAGTCGACGAAGTCGCCGGAAAGATAGAGAGACGGGATGATCTTGTGGGCGAAATGAAGCCCATCCACTTCCCAAGGCGTTTCCGGCAGCATGTTCAGCTGCACTTGACGCCCAGCATTCTGGTCTTCCTGCAGCAGGCTCAAGCTAGCCTGCAGCTCCCGATTGGCAGCCTCCAGCTTTTCCCGGTAGCGACGGTTCTCCAGACGCAGACGAGTCCGATCCAGCGCCCGGCGCACCGAGTGCTCGAGCACGGCAAGATCTTCCAGCGGCTTGATCAGATAGTCGACGGCACCAAGGCGCAGAGCCTCGACTACGTCGCTCATGACTCCCGCACCGGACATCACGATGACTGGGGTCTCGCTCTGCTGCTCGCCCATCCGGCGGATCAGCTCCAAGCCGTCGATCTGCGGCATGCGCAGATCGCAGATGACCAAATCGGGTTCCTCGCCCTCGAAGACCTCAAGCCCCTGCAGAGCATTGCCGGCCTGCAAGACCTGAAAACCGCTGTCCTCCAAGTAGGCCGCGAGACTGGCACGGACGACTTCGTCGTCATCGATTATCAGCAGCTTGGCACTGGAATTACGCATGGAGTATCCGGGCTGACTGCGCCAGGGATCGGGTTCGCATTGCGCCCGCCCCAAGCCAAAGCGCTAGTGGTGAGTTCGCTTCACGGCGCAGACGGTACTCCCATCCGCCCAGTGATTCAAGCATACGCTGGCAACCATACTCGCCACCGCAGCAGAAATATCGTGCCGACATAAACCTCGATTTGCTCAGGCTCAGCTCGGTCAAACATGAGCGAACTGCAGAAGCAAAAATGCCAGTCCGAAAAGACTGGCAGTGGATCGGCACTTGAGAGCAAAGGCTTTAGAAATCGTCCTCCACCTTGCCATCCTTCACCTTGAACTCGCGATTCTGAAGGTAGGCGTCGCGGATGAAGATGTATCTGTCACCGGTGATGACCTTCTCCGCCGCCAGCAAGCTGGCACGGGTATCCACGACCTCGCCGGCGAACAAGCCGTAGCGGGCAGCGGTGCTCTCCATGTACGGATACGGCTTCGTAAAGGCGTCTCCGACCAGCCCACCAGTATCGCGTATGGTACTTGGCCCAAAGAAAGGCAGGACCACATAGTGACCACTCGGCACTCCCCAGGCACCCAGGGTCTGACCGAAGTCCTCGTCGTTGCGATCAAGCCCCATCTTGGTACCCACGTCAACGACCCCCAATACGCCAACGGTGGTGTTGAGCAACAGCCGGCTAGTATCGACGCCTGCGTCGTGGAACTTGGCTTGCAGCAGATTGTTGGCCAGATTGCCGACATCGCCAATGTTGCGATAAGCGTTGTGCACGCCATCCTCGACGAACTGCGGAGCAATCGCTTGATAGCCCTTGGCAACCGGCTTCATGAAATAGCGGTCCAGAGTGTCGTTGAAACGGAATATCGGCCGGTTGAAGCCCTCCCAAGGGTCCTCCTCGGCAACCGCTGCCACCATGGGCAACAGAGCCAGTCCGGCACAGACTAGCGAACGACCCAATCGTTTGGTCTGATCGGTGGCAATCACACGCATTGCAGGTACCTCCTCCGCGAAGGACTATTTTATTTAGTGGCCGAGTATATAGTCGGCTATGTATTCAGGCAGCAGCATAACCGCGGTTGCAGATAAAACTAAAGTCATAGTCCACCACAAGCCCTTGCAACCAGGCAGGCACTGGAGCCTCGCCGGTCACGGATATGTCACACACAGCCATTACCTTGGCTGCGCTGAAGCCAGCCCGCCCCTTCGGGCTTCCTGGTTGCCGGTAGGATACCGGCTCACGCAGGTCCTCCCGGCCTTGCGCCATCTCGGCCAGGATGAAGGGGGACTGCACCAGCCAAAACTCGCCGCCCCGACGAATCGAGCCCACTCAGGCACCGGCAAAGACGGGGAAAATCCGAAACCCGCCCCCCTTTGATCAGGATCAAGCAGGAACTCCCTGCCTGAACTATTCTTCCACGGAAATTCCAGAAGGGGTTTGTTATGCTCGAAAATCTGCAGCAGCACCTGCAACAACTGCGCGATCAACTGGCACAAAATCCACCGATGAGCGCCGACGAGCGCGCCAAACTGGCGTCCCTGATCCAGGAAATCGAGCTGCAACTGGCTCGCGATGCGGGCGGTGTACCGGACGAAAGCCTGGTGGACGGCATCAACCTAGCGGTGGAGCTCTTCGAGGCCGATCATCCGACACTTGCCGGAACCCTGCGCAACATCTTGCAAAGCTTGGCCAGCATGGGCATCTAACCCACACGCAAGCCACCAGAAACACCCCATCGCGTGTGCCTGAATTGCCCCAAAAGCCTCAAGCTTAATCTTTCAGCACACGATTGTAACCATTGCAGCTAAAGCATAAGCTCCTGCGCCACAAAAAAGCATAAGCTCCGGCAGTAGCAGCAAGGAAGGCTTTCCCCCATGAACGACGCAAGTAGTGGCTCTCTCGACGGACTGCCCGCCCCCTCGCACGTGCTGCGCCAGTACTACTTGCGCATGCTGGCCTATATCGCTGCTGCTGCGAGCGTCGCCGCAGGCACCTACGTGCAATATTTCAGCTACGACATTCTCTGGCTGGTGCCCTACGCTCTGCTCTACCCTCCTCTCGCCCATTACCTCAGTCAGGGCTATCGTCTCGACTACCCGCAACAGACCAGCCAGATCCTGCTGTTCGTCGATGCAATACACGTCGGATTGGGCACGGTGCTTTTGGGCTTCTCGATCATACCCAGCCTGATGTTCCTGCTGACCCTCTGCTTCAGCGCATTGATGACGGGCGGCACACAGAATATGGCACTCGCCGTGCTGGTGGCCCTCAGTACAGCGCTGCTGGCCAACATGCTGCTCACGCCCGCCTATCAAGGCACCACACCCGACCAGGTCGCCTTGGTGAGCGTTGCCTTCACCATGTTCTATGTCTGCATCACCGCCTGCTTCGTGCACCAGCAGAGCCAGCGGCTGCTCCAAATTCGCGGCGAGATCAAACGGGAACAAGAAAGGTCTGCGCAGCTGGCCAGCAGCTTGGCCAAATACCTGTCGCCCCAAGTCTGGGAATCGATCTTCAGCGGCAGAAAGAGCGTACGCCTGGAAACCCAGCGCAAGAAGCTCACCGTATTTTTCTCCGACATCAAGGGCTTCACCGAGCTGTCCGAGGAGCTGGAAGCGGAGGCCCTGACCGACCTGCTCAACAATTATCTGAACGAAATGTCGAAGATCGCCCTGAAATACGGCGGCACCATCGACAAGTTCGTCGGCGACGCGGTGATGGTATTTTTCGGCGACCCGACCACCGAGGGCGCGAAGAACGACGCGGTTGCCGCAGTCTCCATGGCCATCGCCATGCGCAAGCATATGAAGGTACTGCGCCAGCAATGGCGCGCTCAGGGTATCACCAAGCCGCTGGAAATCCGCATGGGCGTCAACACCGGCTATTGTACGGTCGGCAACTTCGGCGCCGATACGCGAATGGACTACACCATCATCGGCCGCGAGGTAAACCTCGCCAGCCGCCTGGAAAGCGCATCGGAAGCCGGCGAGATCCTGATCTCCCATGAAACCTACTCACTGGTGAAGGACGTGATCATGTGCCGCGACAAAGGCCAGATCACGGTCAAAGGCTTCAGCCGGCCGGTGCAGATCTACCAGATCGTCGATTTCCGTCGCGATCTAGGCGCCGTGTCCAGCTTCATCGAGCACGAAATGCCGGGTTTTTCGATGTATCTGGACACCAACGACATTCAGAACTTCGACAAGGAGCGGGTCATCTTGGCGCTACGCCAAGCCGCGGAAAAGCTTAGAGACAAGGTGACTGCCTAGGGCCTGTTGACGTTTCACATGGGGAGCCACAGGAACCCACAAGCCATGGCCACCATGCTCTCGTAATTTCGCTTCAGCTTGTCGTAGCGGAACGCCACGGCGCGGTAATGTTTAAGCCGTGCAAAGGCGTTCTCGACCAGATGCCGGTAGCGATACAGCCCCCGGTCCAGATCGCCATTGCCCTTGAGCGAGTTGCGCTTTCGGGGAATGACCGCCCGTGCGCCCTGCGCCTCGATCTGTTCGCGAATGCGCTCGCTGTCATGGCCCTTGTCTGCCACGATCGCCTCGGCAGACGGCAGCTGCGCAATCAACTCGGGGGCCGAAGTGCAGTCGTTGACGTTGCCCCCGGTGATCTCGAACGCCACCGGCAAGCCATGCGCATCGACGGCCAGGTGGATCTTACTCGTGAGTCCCGCGCGGCTTTT
>NZ_FOFJ01000052.1 GCF_900110885.1 Azotobacter beijerinckii
ACTGACGCTGCAGTACTACTACAGCAACCTGGACGACTTCTACGAGCAGCACTTCTTCGGCCTGGTGCACAACTGGGCGCTGCCGGTCGGCGCGCTGAAGAGCGACCTGCGCTACTGGACCAGCAACTCCGACGGTGCGAACGGCAGTTCCAGCGGCCGTGCCGAAGGTTACCGAAGCAGCGGCTACTGGGGCTCCGGCAGTTCCCACAAGGGCGAGGTCGACAACGACACCCTGAGCGCGATGTTCACCTATACCCTGGGCGGCCATGCGCTGGGCGCCGGCTACCAGAAGGTCACCGGCCACAGCGATTTCCCCTACCTGAACATGGGCGGCGCTTCGACGCCGCTGATCACCGACGCGATCAACGAGAAGTTCGCCCGGGCCGGCGAGCAGACCTGGGTGGGTTCCTACTCCTACAACTTCGCGGCGATCGGCGTGCCGGGCCTGTCGACCAGCCTGCTGTACTTCAGCGGCGACGGCATCAATGCCAAGGGTCAAGACCAGGAAGAGTGGGAACGCGACTTCCGTGTGGACTATGCGGTTCCGAGCGGTCCTCTCAAGGGGGTCGGCGTCAGCTGGCGTAACGCGACCTCGCGCGGGGACTTCCGCGAGCGCGACGACAACCGCCTGTACCTCACCTACAGCCTGCCCCTGCTGTAAGCGTCAGCCGAGCGGGTACGGGGCCGTACCCGCTTCGGGGGATATTCATTCGTTTCACCCGGTGTAGTGTTTATTGCCCCGCCTCGGCGGGGCTTTTTTTCGTCCGGCCGGCGGGGCAGACTGCGGGCATGCCGATCATCACGCTCTCCCGACTGTCCGACCTTCCCGCCGCCGAGTGGGACGCCCTGCTGCCGGGGCCTCAGCCCTTTCTGCGGCATGCCTTCCTGTCGACCCTGGAGGACAGCGGCAGCGTTGGCGGACGCAGCGGCTGGCAGCCGGCGCACCGGCTGTTCCGCGACGAGGCGGGCCGGCTGTTGGCGGCGCTGCCGGCCTATGTGAAGCGCCATTCCTATGGCGAATACGTGTTCGACTGGGCCTGGGCCGACGCTTGTCAGCGGGCCGGGATCGACTACTACCCCAAGCTGCTCGGCGCGGTGCCCTTCACCCCGGTTTCCGGGGCGCGCCTGCTGGGTCGCGCGGAGGCCGCCGGCACGCTGCTCGATGCCTTGAGCGACGGGCTGGGCGGGCAGGGGTTGTCCGGTTTGCACCTGAACTTCACCGATCCGGCGGCCGATGCCCTGGTGGCCGGACGGGAGGGCTGGCTGGAGCGGCTGGGCTGCCAGTTCCACTGGTTCAACCGCGGCTATCGGGACTTCCAGGACTTCCTCGATGCGCTGGCCTCGCGCAAGCGCAAGCAGCTGCGCAAGGAGCGCGAGCAGGTCGCCGCGGGGCAGGGTATCGCCTTCGACTGGCGCGAGGGGCACCAGCTCGACGAGGCCGCGTGGGACTTCGTCCATGCCTGCTATGCCAACACCTACCGGGTGCGCGGCCAGGCGCCCTATCTGACGCGGCGCTTCTTCAGCCTGCTAGCCGAGCGCATGCCCGAGGCGATCCGCGTGGTGCTGGCCCGTCAGGGCAGCCGTCCGGTAGCGATGGCCTTCAGCCTGGTCGGCGGCGACAGCCTGTATGGCCGCTACTGGGGTTGTCTCGCCGAGTTCGACCGGCTGCACTTCGAGACCTGCTTCTACCAGGGCATCGACTACGCCCTGGCCCACGGGCTCCGGCGCTTCGACGCCGGCGCCCAGGGCGAGCACAAGCTGATCCGCGGTTTCGAGCCGGTGATCACCCGCTCCTGGCATTACCTGCGGCATCCGGGGCTGCGCCGCGCGGTGGCGGATTTTCTGCGGGAGGAGCGGGCCGGCGTGCTGGCCTATGCGGACGAGGCGCGGGGGCAGTTGCCCTACCGGCAGGGATAGGGCGGGGCAGGTTGCTCCGCCCGGTTCGGCGTGTTGCGCAGCAGGTCAGAGCTTCTTCGCCGACTTGATCAGCACCGGCTCGCGCGGCACGTTCTGCTGCATGCCCCGGGAGCCGGTCGGCACCTGGGCGATCTGGTCGACTACGTCCATGCCACGCACCACCTTGCCGAACACCGCATAGCCGAAGTCGCGCGCGCCGTGGTCGAGGAAGGCGTTGTCCTTGTGGTTGATGAAGAACTGGCTGTTCGCCGAGTTCACTGCCTGGGTGCGCGCCATGGCCAGGGTGCCGCGCACGTTGTGCAGGCCGTTGTCGGCCTCGTTCTGGATCGGCGGCTGGGTGGGCTTCTGCTTCATGTCGGCGTCGAAGCCCCCGCCCTGGACCATGAAGCCGGGGATCACCCGGTGGAAGATGGTGCCGTTGTAGAACCCCGAATCCACATAGGCGAGGAAGTTCTTCACGCTGATCGGCGCCTTCTCGGCGTCCAGTTCGAGTTCGATGTCGCCGAGGCTGGTCTCCAGCAGGACGTGGGGTTTCTCCGCGGCCAGCAGGTGGGCGGCGAACAGCAGGGTACCGGCGGCAAGGGCGAGTTTCTTCAGCATGTCGAGCGTTCCTCGTGGTTCGGCAATGGGGGCGTGCGGGGCCGGTGCGCCGACGGGCGTTCCCGGCTGTCCGGATGATAGCCTCAGGCACTGGGCAGGGGAGCGGCGAAGGGCGCATCCAGCGGCACGCGGTCGAACGTCTTGATCAGCTCGACGAGAATCTGCGTGGCCGGGCCGAGGGGCTTGTCCTTGTCGGCATAGAGCTGGAAGCGCGGCCGGTGGGTGTCGCCCTCTTCCAGCGGCAGTGGCTTGAGCCGGCCTTCGGCCAGTTCGCGGCCGATCAGGTGGCCGGGCAGCCAGGCGAAGCCCAGGCCATTGCCGACGAAGGTCGCCGCGGTGGCCAGGCTGCCCACGGTCCAGCGCTGCTCGGCGCCGAGCCAGCCGATGTCGCGCGGCTGCTGGCGGCCGGTGTCGCGGATCACCACCTGCATCTGGCTTTCCAGGTCGATGGCGGTCAGGGTGCGCTGCAGGCGATGCAGCGGATGGTCGGGATGGGCGACGGCGACGAATTCCACCTCGTTCAGCGGGCTGCCCAGATAGCCGGGGATGCTCAGGCCGGAGATCGCCAGGTCGGCTCCGCCTTCCAGCAGCACCTCCTCGACGCCGGAGAGCACCTCCTCGCGCAGGCGCACGCGGCAGCCGCGACTCTGCGGCATGAAGGCGGTCAGCGCGCGGACCAGCCGCAGGGTGGGGTAGGCGGCGTCCACCACCAGGCGCACTTCGGCTTCCCAGCCCTGTTCCATGTGGTGGGCGAGATCCTCCAGCTGGCTGGCCTGCTTGACCAGTTGCCGGGAGCGGCGCAGCAGCACGGTGCCGGCCTCGGTCAGCACCGCCTTGCGCCCCTCGATGCGCAGGAGCGGCACGCCGAGCAGTTCCTGCATGCGCGCGACCGTGTAGCTGACCGAGGATTGCGAGCGGTGCAGCATTTCGGCGGCCTGGGCGAAGCCGCCGTGGTCGACCACCGCCTGCAGGGTTCGCCATTGGTCCAGGGTGACGCGGGGGGCTTTCAAGATGGGGATTTCCTCTGCCGGTTGCCGGCACTTTCGTCATCCCGTGGGAGCCAGCGTGCTGGCGATCAGAGGACTGTCAAAGGCATCGCCAGCACGCTGGCTCCTACAGGGGGGTGTCGTGTCAGGAGTAGGTATCGATTTTACCGATGATTCGGAGCGGATTTTTGCGCTTTTTCATCGGCTGGTTCCTTTCTACCCTGTCTCCATCGACCCGCACAACCCAAGGAGAAACCCATGTCCCGTGTCCTGGTCATCGAAAGCAGCGCCCGCAAGGAAGGTTCCGTTTCCCGTCAGCTCACCGCCGAGTTCCTCGCCAACTGGAAGGCGGCGCACCCGGACGACGAGATCGTCGTGCGCGATCTGGCCAACGAGCCGGTGCCGCATCTGGATATCGACCTCTTGGGCGGCTGGACCAAGCCCGCCGGGCAGCAGAGCGAGGCGGAGAAGGCGGCGCTGGCGCGCTCCGAGCGGCTGACCGCGGAACTGCTCGGCGCCGACGTGCTGGTGCTCGCCGCGCCCATGTACAACTTCGCGATTCCCAGCACCCTGAAGGCCTGGCTCGACCACGTGCTGCGCGCCGGCGTGACCTTCAAGTACACCGAAAACGGCCCGCAGGGCCTGCTGACCGGCAAGCGCGCTTTCGTGCTGACCGCCCGCGGCGGCATCTATTCCGGCAGCCCCCTGGATCACCAGGAGCCCTACCTGCGCCAGGCGCTGGGCTTCATCGGCATCCACGACGTCAACTTCATCCACGCCGAAGGGCTGAACATGGGCGGCGATTTTCTGCAGCAGGGCCTGGCCCGGGCCAAGGAGAAGCTGGCCCGGGTGGCCTGAGTCCCCGCCGGGCGGGCGGCGAGCGGAAGGTCTGGCCCATGCGCTGCGCTCCGGGGCGCCGCCCGGTCGCCCGCCCGGAGCGCTGCAACATTTCGCAGTCCGGGCGGGTGTTCCGCGGCGAGTCACGTTAGGCTATGCAGCCGTTCCATCCGTCCCGATCGAGGTAGCCCCGTGTTTTCCCAATTCGCCCTGCACGAACGTCTGCTCAAGGCTCTGGCCGAACTGAACTTCGTCGAGCCCACGCCGGTGCAGGCGGCGGCGATTCCGCTGGCCCTTGAGGGGCGCGACCTGCGGGTGATCGCCCAGACCGGCAGCGGCAAGACCGCGGCCTTCGTGCTGCCCCTGCTGAACCGCCTGATCGGCGACGCCCAGCCGAGGGTGAGCATCCGCGCGCTGATCCTGCTGCCGACCCGCGAGCTGGCGCAGCAGACCCTCAAGGAAGTCGAGCGCTTCGCCCAGTTCACCTTCGTCAAGTCCGGGCTGATCACCGGCGGCGAGGACTTCAAGGTGCAGGCGGCGCTGCTGCGCAAGGTCCCGGACATCCTGATCGCCACGCCGGGGCGGTTGATCGAGCATCTGAACGCCGGCCATCTGGATCTGAAGGAGGTGGAAGTGCTGGTGCTCGACGAGGCCGACCGCATGCTCGACATGGGCTTCGCCGAGGACATGCAGCGCCTGGTCGAGGAGTGCGCCAACCGCCGGCAGACCCTGCTGTTCTCCGCCACCACCGGCGGTTCCGGCCTGCGCGAGATGGTCGCCCGGGTGCTGCGCGAGCCGCAGCACCTGATGCTCAATGCGGTCAGCGATCTCTCCGAGAACACCCGCCAGCAGATCGTCACGGCGGACGATCCGGCCCACAAGGAGCAGCTGGTGCACTGGCTGCTGGAGAACGAGACCTACCGCAAGGCGATCGTCTTCACCAACACCCGCGTCCAGGCCGACTGGCTCTACGGGCATCTGGTCGCCGCCGGCCAGAAAGCCTTCGTCCTGCACGGCGAGAAGGACCAGAAGGACCGCAAGCTGGCCATCGACCGGCTCAAGCAGGGCGGCACCAAGGTGCTGGTGGCCACCGACGTGGCGGCGCGCGGGCTGGACGTGGAAGGCCTGGACCTGGTGATCAACTTCGACATGCCGCGTTCCGGCGACGAGTACGTGCACCGCGTCGGCCGCACCGGGCGGGCCGGCGCCGAGGGCCTGGCGGTCTCGCTGATCTGCCACAACGACTGGAACCTGATGTCGAGCATCGAGCGCTACCTCAAGCAGCGCTTCGAGCGGCGGGTGATCCAGGAGCTGAAGGGCAGCTACCAGGGGCCGAAGAACCTCAAGGCCTCCGGCAAGGCGGCCGGGACCAAGAAGAAAAAGACCGATGGCAAGAAGGGCGACAAGAAGCCCGCTGCCAAGGCCGCACCCAAGCGCAAGCCTTCGGGGCTGGTCAGCCAGGACGGCCTGGCGCCGCTCAAGCGCCGCACGCCGCCGGCGGAGTGAGCCCGGCGCGCGCCCGCTGCAGGTAATGCACGCTGAACAGCGCCTGCGGATCGGTCCACTGGGTCAGGGGCCGGAAGCCGGCGCGCCCGGCCAGTTCGCGAAAGCCCTCCAGGCTGTACTTGTAGGAGTTCTCGGTGTGCAGGCTTTCCCCGGCGGCGAAGCGGAAGCGCTCGCCCTCGATGGCGACCTCCTGTGCCCGCGGGCTGACCAGGTGCATCTCGATGCGTGACGCCGCCTCGTTGAAGAAGGCTCGGTGGACGAACTGGTCCGGCTCGATGTCGCTGTCCAGCTCGCGGCGGACGCGCTCCAGAAGGTTCAGATTGAACGCCGCGGTAACGCCGGCCCGGTCGTTGTAGGCCGCTTCCAGCACCTCCCGCTCCTTCACCAGGTCGACGCCGATCAGCAGGCCGCCGCCCTCCGGCAGCAGCTCGTGGAGATTGGCGAGCAGGGCCAGGGCCTCCGGCGGATCGAAGTTGCCGATGCTGGAGCCGGGGAAGAAGGCCAGCGGATGGGCGCCGTCGAAGCCGTCCGGCAGGGTCAGCGGCCGGGAGAAGTCGGCGCAGGCGGCATGCACCTCCAGCGCGGGGTAGTCGCTTGCCAGACGCTGGGTGCTGGCCCGCAGGAAGTCCTCGGAAAGATCGATGCCCAGGTAGCTGGCCGGCTGCATGGCCTCCAGCAGCAGGCGCACCTTGCGGCTGGCGCCGCTGCCCAGCTCCACCAGGCTGGCGCCCTGGCCGGCGAGGTCGGCGATGTCGTGGGCGGCGCGGGCGAGAATCAGCTCCTCGGTGCGCGTCGGGTAGTACTCGGGCTGCCGGCAGATCCGCTCGAACAGCTCGGAGCCGCGGCGATCGTAGAAAAGCTTCGGCGGGGTCGCCTTGGGCTGCCCGGCAAAACCGGCGAGCACCTCCTCGCGCAGGGAGCGCTCGGCATCCTCCGGGCGCTGGTCGTGAAAGCGGACGGCGAGTGCCACGTTCAAGCCTCCTTGGCCAGGCGCAGCCCGGCGAATTGCCAGCGCATGGCCGGGTAGAAGAAGTTGCGGTAGCTGGCGCGGATATGGGTCTGCGGCGTGACGCAGCAACCGCCGCGCAGGACCATCTGCCCGCACATGAACTTGCCGTTGTATTCGCCGAGGCTGCCCGGCAGCGGGCGGAAGCCGGGGTAGGGGCGGTAGGCGCTGGCGGTCCACTCCCAGACGTCGCCATAGAGCTGAGCCATGGCGGCGGTCGGTGGCGCGGCAACCGGGTGCAGATGGTCGCTCTCGCGGAAGTTGCCGCTGATCGGCTGGTCGCGGGCGGCGACTTCCCATTCCGCCTCGCTGGGCAGGCGGGCGCCGGCCCAGCGGGCATAGGCGTCGGCTTCGAAGAAGCTGATGTGGCAGACCGGCGCCTGCAGGTCCAGCGGGCGCAGGCCGCCCAGGGTCATCTCCTGCCACTGGCCGTCCTCGCGCTGCCAGTACAGCGGCGCCCGCCAGTTGGCCTGGCGGACCAGATTCCAGCCGTCGGCCAGCCAGAGTTCCGGGCGGGCATAGCCGGCATCGGCGATGAAGGCGAGGTACTCGGCGCAGTTCACCGGCCGGCTGGCCAGGCGGAAGTCCTCGAGAAACTGGCGGTGCCGCGGGGTCTCGCAATCGAAGGCGAAGCCCTCGCCGCCGTGGCCGATCGGCTGCAGCCCGCCGGCATACGCCTGCCAGTGCGGCTCGTCCGGCAGTTGTGTGGGAGCCGGGCGCAGGTCGCTGCGGTAGGCCGGCTGCAGCGGGTTCTGCGCGAGGAGGTGGAGGATGTCCATGAGCAGCAGCTCCTGGTGCTGCTGCTCGTGCTGCAGGCCGAGTTCGACGCGGCGGAGGATCTCCGCGGTGTGGTCCGCCGGCGGCCGGGCGAGCAGCTCGTCCATGGCCGCGTCGACATGCTGGCGATAGCGGTAGACCTCGGCCACCCCGGGCCGCGAGAGCAAGCCGCGACTGGCGCGGGGAAAGGGTTTGCCGTGGGTTTCGTAATAGGAGTTGAAGAGCAGGTCGTAGGCCTCGTCCAGCACCCGGTAGCCGGGCAGGAAGGGCTGCAGCACGAAGGCTTCGAAGAACCAGCTGACATGGGCCAGGTGCCATTTCGGCGGACTCGCGTCGGGCATGCTCTGAACGACGTAGTCCTCGATCTGCAGCGGCGCGCAGATCGACTCGCTGACGGCGCGGATGCGCCGGAAGCGTTCGATGAGCGATGCCGGAAGGGCTGGGCCGGACTCGTTCTGCGCATGGTGGGTCGGATCGTGCATCGGCGCATGGCTCCCGGGGCGTGGGCGGTCGGCGAAGGAGTCATTTATGTGTAGACGATTCCTCCCCATCTGCTCCGGGCTGGTCGGACGGGGCGCCGAGTGGCGAGGTTCCACGCCGCGCTGCGAAGGGGCTGCCGAAGGCGCCCCGGCGAAAGTTGCGCCGTGCGGCAGGCCGGGCCAGCATAGCGATACGATCCTTTGCCGCGCCTTATGCCCGGCCCGCACTACGAGAGTCCGATGAACCAAGACCTTCAGGAGACCGGCACCGCTCCCGTCCAGCGCGACAGCGCCGCGCGTGGCGAATTCGCGGTCGTCGCCGATCTGTTGCCCTACCTGCGTCCCTACCTGGGGCGCATTCTGCTGGCGCTGGGCCTGGTGGTCGTCGCCAAGCTGCTCAACCTGCTGGTGCCGATCGCGCTCAAGCGGATCGTCGACAGCCTCAACGTCGAACCGAGCCTGCTGCTGTTGCCGGTCGGCCTGCTGCTGGCCTACGGCGCCTCGCGGATCGGCGTCAGCCTGTTCACCGAGCTGCGCCAGGTGGTGTTCGCCCGGGTCATGGCGCGCACCTCGCGGCAAGTCACCCTCAAGGTGTTCCGCCACCTGCACGGGCTCAGCCTGAAGTTCCACCTGGGTCGGCGCACCGGCGGCGTGGCCCGCGACGTGGAGCGCGGCGGCAGCGCCATCGCCGAGCTGCTCGACTGGACGCTCTACTCGATCGTGCCGATCCTGCTGGAGGTGCTGCTGGTCACCGCGGTGCTGGTCTGGGCCTACGACTGGCGCTTCGCCGCCATCACCCTGGCTACCCTGCTGGCCTACGGGGGCTGGACCTTCGCCGTCACCGAGTGGCGGACCCGCTACTACCGTGCGGCGGTGGAGGCCGACACCCGCGCCAACGAGCGGGCGGTGGACTCGCTGCTCAACTACGAGACGGTCAAGTACTTCAACAACGAGGCGCACGAGGCGGCGCGCTACGACGAGAATCTGCGCCACCTGGAGAACGCTAAGGTCAAGGCCACCACCAGCCTGGCCGTGCTCAATCTCGGCCAGACCGCGTTGGTCGCCATCGGCGTCACCGCGATGATGTGGCTGGCCGCCGACGGGGTGGTGGAGGGCAGCATGACGGTCGGCGACCTGGTGCTGGTCAACGCCTATCTGCTGCAGCTCTCCGCGCCGCTGTTCCTGCTCGGCATGATGTACCGCGAGGTGAAGCAGGCGCTGACCAACATGGAGCGCCTGTTCGGCCTGCTCGACGAGCGCCAGGACGTGCAGGACGCGGCGGATGCCCAGCCGCTGGCGGCGACTCGGCCGAGCGTGCGCTTCGAGGCGGTGCGTTTTGGCTACGATCCGCGCCGGCAGATCCTCCACGACGTGGATTTCGAGATCCCGGCGGGCGGCACCGTGGCGGTGGTCGGGCACTCGGGCTCCGGCAAGTCGACCCTGGCCCGGCTGCTCTACCGCTTCTACGACGTCGACGGCGGGCGCATCCTGATCGACGGTCAGGATATCCGCCGGCTGACCCAGGCCTCGCTGCGCGGGGCCATCGCCATCGTTCCTCAGGATACCGTGCTGTTCAACGACACGATCTTCTACAACATCCACTACGGCCATCCCGATGCCCGCCGCGAGGAAGTGGAAGCCGCCGCCCGCGCCGCGCACATCCACGAGTTCATCCGGAGCCTGCCGGACGGCTACGACACCCAGGTGGGCGAGCGCGGCCTGAAGCTTTCCGGCGGCGAGAAGCAGCGCGTGGCGATTGCTCGGGCGATCCTGAAGAATCCCAGCATCCTGATCTTCGACGAAGCCACCTCGGCGCTGGACTCCCAGTCCGAGCGGGCTATCCAGGCCGAGCTCGAGCGCATCCAGCTCGGCCGCACCACCCTGGTCATCGCCCACCGGCTGTCCACGGTGATGAGCGCCGACCAGATCCTGGTGATGGACGGCGGACGGATCGTCGAGCGCGGCAGCCACGGGGAGTTGCTGGCGCGGGGCGGCCGCTACGCGCAGATGTGGCGACTGCAACAGCGCGAGGCGCAGGGGAAAGGCTGAGGGCGGGCAGACGGGGCCGGCCGGGGAAGATGGCGTCCCGTCCCTGGGACGTCCGCACGGCGGACTCAGTGGGTTTCTTCGGTTTCCGCCGGGTTGCTGCCGTACAGCGACCTCACCAGCGGTCCGATGGTCAGCCCCTGCACCAGGATCGAGACCAGCACCACGATGTAGGTGAGGGTCAGCAGCAGGTCGCGTTCCGGTCCGAGGGGCAGCGCGAGGGCCAGGGCCACCGAGACTCCGCCGCGCAGACCGCCCCAGGACAGGATGCGGACGGTTCCCTGCGCTACCGGGTTCTGGCCGGACTTCAGCTTGCGGATCAGGACGATTCCGGGACCGACGGTCAGTATCCGGGCGACCAGCACGGCGCCGCCGAGCAGGAGGGCGGCGGCCACATGCATCCAGGTGAAGGGCAGTACCAGCAGTTCGAGGCCGATCAGGGCGAACAGCAGGGCGTTGAGGATTTCGTCGATGAGAATCCAGAAGCCGTCGACATAGCGACGGGACTCCTCGGACATGGCGTGCCGGCGGCCGTGGTTGCCGATGATCAGGCCGGCGACCACCATCACGATCGGTGCCGAGACGTGCAGCTTCGCCGCCAGCGAGGCGCCGCCGAAGACCAGTGCCAGGGTCAGCATGACCGACGGCTGGAACTCGTCGACCTTGGATAGCAGCAGAAACACGACGTAGCCCAGCAGCAGACCGAAGAGAATCCCGCCGACGGCTTCCTTGACGAACAGCAGGCCGACTTCGCCCGCCGTGGGTGTGTGGCCGATCATCAGGACGCCGAGCAGAATGCTGAACACCACCACGGCGGTGCCGTCGTTGAACAGCGATTCGCCGACGATGGTGGTCTGCAACGGCTTGGGAGCGCCGCTGCTCTTGAGGATGCCCATCACCGCGATGGGGTCGGTCGGCGAGATCAGCGCACCGAACAGCAGGCAGTAGATGAAGCTGACCTGCCAGCCGAACAGGGCGAAGGTGTAATGGGCCAGACCGGCGACCACGAAGGTGGCGATCAGCACGCCGACCGTGGCGAGAAAGGTGATCGGCCACTTGTAGCTGCGCAAGTCGTCCAGGTTGACGTGCAGGGCGCCGGCGAACAGCAGCGAGGGCAGGAACCAGGTCATCAGGACTTCGGAGAAGTCGATCCGGCGGATCATTTCCTGGATTTCCACTTCGAGCACCGGGTAGCCCAGCGCCGACAATCCATAGGCGAGCAGCGAGAGGAGCAGTGCCCCGACCATCACCCCGATCGCCGGGGGAAGGCGGATCAGCCGATAGTTGAGATAGGTGAAGAGGGTCGTCAGCGCGATGAACGCCGCCGCAAGATCAAGCATCGAATAACCTCCTGTTGGATAGCCGGGGACAGGTTACCCGATGTTCGCAAGGGGGATTCAGGCGGCGGGTAGAGGGGACCGCTCTGGAGGGCTGGGGCGGGGCTGGTTATGCAATTCACTGCGCCGTGCGTCGCTGCGGGCCTCTCCGCCTCGAGGAGGCCTATTTCCCTGACCGCAAGATCGTCTGGTCCCGCGAGGTTGCGGGGCCTTCCGGCTCGGGCGACCGGCGCTCGCCGAATAGCCGCCCGAGCCTTGGGGATGCTCAGCCCGTCTGGAGGTGACCGGCGGGGTTCCTCGTCAGCTTGCGAGAACGATTCCCTGGGCCTGGAGTTCTTCCAGGTTCGACCGGATGAACTGAATCAGCGCGCGAATGGCCGGCGTCATGGCCCGGTGCGGTGGTGTCAGTGCCAGCAGCGGCAGGGGCGGCGGCTCATGGGCTTCGAACAGCCTGACCAGCCGGCCGCTGGCCAGGTCTCCGGCGCAGGCATAGAACGGCAGGTGGGCGATGCCCAGCCCATTGCGCGCTGCGTCGAGCAGAAGGGGCAGGTTGTCGCTGCTGAAGCAGGTCTGGCGCAGCAGGCGTGGCGCGGCATTGCTCAGCAGCCACGGTCGAATGGCCTGCGGGGGGCCGAATCCCAGGCAGTTTCGGTCATCCAGCTCGTCGGGGTGCCGAAGGTGGCCAAGCCGCTTGCAGAGTTCCGGACTGGCGACGGTGACGAAGCGGACCTGACCGATGGGGTGCGCCACGATATCGGCGCTGTCCGGCGGCTGTCCTTCTAGGTAGAGCAGCAGGTCATGGCGCTGCAGCGACAGCTCGGTGTGGTTGTTGTGCAGTCCCAAGGCCAGTCGCACCTTCGGCTGGCTGCTCGCGAAGCTGAGGAGCAACTCTCCCAGCACTTCCTGCAGCAGGCTGGGAATCGCCAGGCGGATCAGTCCGGAGGGGCCGCCTTGCACTTCCCGGGCTGCGCCCTCGGCGGCCTCGGTGGCGGCCAGGATGCCCAGCGCATGCCGGTACACCTGCTCGCCTGTACTGGTCATGGCAAAGCTGCGGGTGCTGCGATTCAGCAGGCGTACGCCCAGCCGCTGTTCAAGTTCGATGATCCGTCGGCTCAGGCGTGAGCGCGGGATGCCGGTTTCGGTGGCTGCTGCAGTGAAGCCGCCGGCTTCGATGACGCGGACCAGCAGGTAGAAGTCGGAAACATTATTCAGAGTATCCATACGGAAATGCCTATCCATGAACAAAAGGCAAGCAATCATCACTCGCGGCAGTGGGACGGCTTTCTCCATGCCAGGCAGGTACTGCTGATGAGTCCACTTTCAGGAAGTGTAGTTAGCCCCCCTCATAAATCGAGTCGTTTTTCCATGCTCGACGAGTTTGCTCGCCAAAGCAGGCCAGATCGGCAGCGTTCTATCTCGATTCTCGTGCTCTCGCTTCCGTGTTGCGTCCCCGCGGCGGATGCCTGGGCGCCATGCACGTCATCTCGATACAGCCACGCTGTTTGGCGACAGGTGTCCGCCCATGCAGACGTCAAGTCCTGGCTCGTTGGTTTTTCGAGAAGGTTTCTGGGATCAATGATCCGGCTTGGGTATCGGTGTGCTTTTTTGGGGACATCCGGGAGCCAGTTGCGGCTCAAAGATCTGACGGAGTGCGCCTGTTCGATGGGGTAGTCCGTGTTTGCGCAGGCGTTTTGGAGGAAGCGAAGTCCCCGACAGCCCCAATTGCCGTCGGAGATCGGGAGGCAAGAAGCTCCGGTAGCCGTCGCTCAGCCGACGGCTGCTTGTGTGGTCTCGGCGCACGCCTGCCTATAGGGTCAGGCGCTGAGCGAGCGGGGACACGATCATTTTGCAATCGTGAACAGCTTGCCGCGCTCTCTCAGCATGAGTGTCCAAAGATGCGTCAGGCCCGCGCTATGCGGCAGTCCTGTCTTTCCATCTCCCTGTAGGCTTTTCAGCGTGTACGGGAGTTACCTCTTGTCGCTTTCGGGGGTCGACGGGGCAGGGGTTACCGGAGCCGGGGTAACGCTCTGACTGGGCTCGGGTGCTTTTTCCTTGGCCGCCTGGCTCGATGGCGGGGTCGCGTGAGGTGCCGCTGCCTTGTCTTTCGAGGAGTCACAGGCCGCTAGACCCAAGGTAGCTGTCAGCAGCATGGCGTAAGCAAAGGATTTGCGCATGGGGGTCTCCTTGATGAGCGATCATGCTAACCGATTCGAGCACCAGGGCTCGATGAAGTTCCATAGATAGTTGTTTCAGGTGCCATGGTCGAGTCTAGTACCTGGCGGTGCTTTGGGCCTGTTTTTGGCGATGGTTGTACAGGCGTTTCGTTATCCTGCGACTGACGCGGATTGTGCTGCCGATCGGCAGCTCATCGCTGGATTGTAGGAGAGAGGCCCATTATGGTGGCACGCCATGTCCTGCCGGCTCGAACAGACGCCCGGAAGTAGGCTTTTGAATAGGAAAACCGAATGGATGTGCTGCTGATCCTGGGTGGCTTGCTATTGATTCTCAGCGGGTTGGTTTGGTTGATCGTGCGGGCCTTTTCCGTGAGCCTTTTCTGGGGGCTGGGGAGTCTGTTGCCGCCGATGACTCTGATCTTCGTGCTGTTCAAATGGCGAAAGGCTTCGACTCCGGTGACGCTGGCGGCTTTGGGGGTCATTCCTTTCGTGGTCGGTGTCGCCATGCTGGCCAGCCACGATAGCGAACAACTGGATGCTATCCTTCGGCTGAGCTGGTTCAAGCCGGAAGTACAGCAAACGCCCGGGTTGGGAACCCGGTTGCGTGGCGAACTCAATGGACAGCCGTTTATTCCCGAGGAAGGCGAGTTGGTTGGGGGCGTGCTGACTTTGCGCGAGCATGATGGGCGGGAACTCAGAGTCCGTCTGTCCGATGCAGCCTCCGGTCCTGTGCGCATCAGCGTATTGCCCGAAGATCATGGCCAGTTGCCGCTTATCGAAATCAGCTGGCCCGTTCCCCCTCTGAGTCAGCCGAAAACCCAGCATCTCGCCCAAGGGTATACCCTGTATCTCGATCTTAAAACCCAGCCACCGAACTTGCTGGTGGGTGACTTTCATCTGGTCTTGCCAGAACCGTTCCGCACGAGCCTGAGCGGTCGGGTGGAGTTGTTTGCCAACCGTTTGCGTTACCGCAACGGAAAAGTCGATACCCACTTCGACTCCGAGGACACGCTAGCGTATGTGATCAAGGATTATCTGGTGCGCCGCTTTGCGAGCAGGGCGGTCCAACTGCGGAGTCTTCCCCGCGTTCGATTACCGGCAAGGCATCTGGAGATCGATGTCGAGGCCTCGATTGACAGCCAGACGCGGCATCTTCCGGTGACGATGACCAAGGACGAGTCGCATGGCTGGCGGGTCGAGGGGGACCGATTCCCGCCACTGCCTGTCGGTACCGACAGGCCGGCAGCCACCGTTGGTGTCGAGCCTCGGCCGGGTCCGATCCTGAAGCCGGTCGATAGACGGCAGGACTTCTCCTTGCGACGCCTGCAGTCCAGCCCGGACGAGTATCGGCAGTTGCGCATGCGCGTCGTCACCGTACAGGGAGGCACCGCAGACGGGCTGTTCGCGGGAGTCGACGAGGATGGCTCCCTCGTCCTTCAGCGGTACCTGGGCAGCGGGGGGAGCGCCAGCTACAAGCTCAGCCCGCAGAGCATCCAGTCGATCGAATTGCTTGATCCCTGAGGTTTTGTCGGAGCGGTTCGTCTGGCCGCTTGAAATCGAGCCTCGATGCCCCATCTAGATGGCATTCGCCGAAATTCCGGCATATGCCATCTGTTTGGAGTTAGATGACCATGAGTGTGGAAACTCAAAAAGAAACTCTGGGCTTCCAGACCGAAGTGAAGCAGTTGCTGCAGCTGATGATTCACTCGTTGTATTCCAATAAGGAGATTTTTCTCCGCGAGTTGATTTCGAATGCCTCCGATGCGGCGGATAAATTGCGTTTTGAGGGCTTGTCCAAGCCCGATCTGTTCGAGGGCGATGCGGAGCTGAAAATCCGTATCAGCTTCGACAAGGACGCCAAGACCATCACGCTGGAAGACAATGGCATCGGCATGAGCCGCGAGGATGCGATCACCCACTTGGGAACCATCGCCAAGTCCGGTACGGCCGATTTCCTGAAGAGTCTCTCGGGTGACCAGAAGAAGGATTCCCACCTGATCGGCCAGTTTGGCGTGGGGTTCTATTCCGCCTTCATCGTCGCCGACAAGGTCGATGTGTTCAGTCGCCGTGCAGGCCTGCCGGCCGCCGAGGGGGTGCATTGGGCCTCGCGGGGCGAGGGTGAGTTCGAGGTGGCGACGATCGACAAGCCCGAGCGCGGCACCAGGGTCGTCTTGCACCTGAAGAGTGGCGAGGATGAGTTCGCCGATGGTTGGCGCCTGCGCAACATCGTCAAGAAATACTCCGACCATATCGCCCTGCCCATTGAGCTGCCGAAGCAGAACTTCGGTGATGACCAGGACAACCCGACGGCCGTCGAGTGGGAAACCGTAAACCGTGCCAGTGCTTTGTGGACTCGTCCACGCAGCGAGGTCAAGGACAACGAATACCAAGAGTTCTACAAGCATGTCGCCCATGACTTCGAGGACCCGCTGAGCTGGAGTCACAACAAGGTCGAAGGCAAGTTGGAGTACACGTCGCTGCTCTACGTGCCCAGCCATGCTCCTTTCGACTTGTATCACCGCGATGCGCCCAAGGGGCTGAAGCTCTATGTGCAGCGCGTGTTCATCATGGATCAAGCCGACGAGTTCCTGCCGCTGTACTTGCGTTTCATCAAGGGGGTGGTGGACTCCAACGACCTGTCGTTGAACGTGTCCCGTGAAATCCTGCAGAAAGATCCCGTGATCGATTCGATGAAATCGGCGCTGACCAAGCGGGTGCTGGACATGCTGGAGAAGCTGGCGAAGCAGGAGCCGGAACAGTACAAGGGCTTTTGGAAAGCCTTCGGTCAGGTGCTCAAGGAGGGGCCGGCCGAGGACTTCGCCAATCGGGAGCGCATCGCGGGACTGCTGCGCTTTGCCTCCACTCGCGACGATTCCGGCGATCAGGGTGTCGCCTTGGCCGACTATGTGGAGCGGATGCAGGAGGGCCAGGACAAGATCTACTACCTCACCGGCGAAAGCCATACTCAAGTAAAAAGCAGCCCTCATCTGGAGATCTTCCGCAAGAAAGGGATCGAGGTGCTGTTGCTGACCGATCGCATCGACGAGTGGCTGATGGGGTACCTCACCGACTTCGACGGCAAGCCGTTCGTCGATGTCGCCCGCGGTGATCTGGACCTCGGCAAGCTGGACACGGAAGAGGAGAGGCAGGCTCAGGACGAAGTCGCCAAGGCGAAGGAGGGGCTGATCGAGCGCCTGAAGGCGGTGCTGGGCGAGCAGGTGGCCGAGGTGCGGGTGTCGCATCGTCTGACCGACTCGCCAGCGGTCCTGGCCATTGGCGAGCAGGATCTTGGTCTGCAAATGCGCCAGATCCTCGAGGCCAGCGGACAGAAGGTGCCGGACTCCAAGCCGATCTTCGAGATCAACCCCGTGCATCCGCTGATTCTGAAGCTGGACTCCGAGACCGATGAGGATCGTTTCAGCGACCTCTCGCGCATCCTCTTCGATCAAGCGGCGTTGGCGGCAGGCGATGGCCTGAAGGACCCGGCGGATTACGTGCAGCGACTGAACCGGTTGCTGGTGGAGCTTTCTGCCTGAGTATTCGGACTGAAAGGACGATGCCGCTCAGTTCGTTCGCTTCTGGGCGGCATTTTGCAACAATCAAAAGTCTTCCCCTTTGCCGGTGTTCTTGGGTTAACCTCCCGGCTTTTCCACGGGCTGCAGATACCTCCCATGCTTGAAACTACCCTCGCACAACTCGAACGTGTTGTGGCCGACCTGCTGCAACAGAATCAGACGCTGACCGAAAACTGCAAACAGCTTGAGCAGGAGCTGCGCCAGATGAGGGAGGAGAACGACAATCTCCAGCTGGCAGCCCTCGAGCAGGAGGAAAAACAGGCCGCTACTCGCGCCCGTTTGCAGGCGCTGGTCGAGCGTGCCAGCGCCAGTAGCCTCGCATGAAGGGAAACGGTGTTCGTGTCCTGAAGATTCTCGGGCGCGATTACTCGATCAGGGCTTCCGCCAGCGAGGATCGCGTTCTGCAGGAAGCCGCCGCCTTGCTCCAGGAGCGTCTGGCGGAGAATCGGCAGCGCTTCCCCAGCGCCAGCAAAGACGACTTGCTGGTACTGACGGCACTCAACCTATGCGTTCCGCTGCTTCAGCAGGGCCAACAGCTGCGCGAGGTGGAGGAGCGCCTGGCCGCCAGCGTCGAGCAGATCACCCGCCAGTTGCAAGACTAGAGACTCGGTTGCTGGCTTCGCGGTTTGATCGATCACCCCTCCGGCGGAAAGCCCGCCCAGTGGCTTTCCGCCGGAGGGGGGCAGGCTGCCTTGCCGCACGTCTACGCGGCGCGTAGAAACGATCGGCGCGGCGTCCCGCCCAGCCGGCTCAATCCTGACGGCTGGTGACTTCGAGCAGGTGGTAGCCGAACTGGGTTTTCACCGGACCCTGCACGACATTGAGCGGGGCGCTGAACACCACGGTGTCGAACTCCCTCACCATCTGGCCCGGGCCGAACGAGCCGAGATTGCCGCCGTCGCGGCCGGACGGGCACGTCGAGTTGTCTTTGGCAACTTGAGCGAAGTCGGCGCCGGCTTCGATGGCGGCTTTCAGTTCGAGACACTTGGCTTCGGTGGGAACCAGGATGTGACGGGCAGTGGCGCGGGCCATGGGGGAGACTCCTATTCAATGAAGGCGCTCAGCCTACCCGAACGTGGCGGCTATGCAAGTTGCGAGGGCGCTGTGCAGGCGCTGCAACAGGCCCGGCGCCCGCCCGGTACGCGGCACCGGGTCACGCTGGCGTTCAGGGCATGGCGCTGTGACTGCCCAGCAGGGTGTGCTCGGACTTCTTGATGCGCTTGGCCTGGCGTTTTTCCTGGGCGCTCTTCAGCGGTTTCTTCTTGGCGTCCTTGTGCGATTCGTGGCTTTTGCTCATGGCGTCGATCTCCAGGGAACGGGGGAGTGGATCAGCGGGAAATGCACGGGTCGTGCATCGTCACCTCCCTGGCGTGGGCCTTGTTTGTAGTCGCCTTTCAGTTTAGTACGCGGGCGGGACGGCGTCGGATTGCCAGCGGACGATGGACTTCGTGAGCCGGCGGGACGCCGGGGCTTTTGGGGCGGCGTTCCCGCGCGGGAGCGTAGGAACGACCAAGGAGATCCGGAAGGGGCAGGCCAACCCGAGTCGGCGAACCCCTCCAGTCAGGGAGACGGAGGGGCACACAGGTTCCAGGTTCGGGTAGCTACGGTTTACCGGAGCGATCAGCAGTACCGGTCCAGATAGTGAATGCCAGGATTGCTCCGCGCGACGCGCCACTGCTCCGTCAGGGTCTGGTGAACGCGCCCGATGAAGTCTTTGTCAGCCGCGGCCTTTTTCCCGACGTAGCCACTTCCCCGGCGATAGGTCCTGAGCCTGACGCGTATGGTAGGGATGCATTTCTCGAACTCCTCTTCCACCATGCCTGCCGGAAGGCGATCGAGACGGACTTCACCGGACTCGCTGACCCACAGGATATGGCTTTCGTCCTTGTCCTTGTGCTTGGCGAACAGCTTAGCCAGGTCATCGGGGGAGAGTGCGTTGTTCAGGTTCATGTGCAAGGTCCTCTATGGATCGAACGTTTCGCGAAATAACGTGGCTGTCGTTCGGTTCAGGCCGACCATCCCATGAGCGAATCGGGATGGTGGCCTGCATGCCGTGCCAGCTGGGTTCAGATCACAACATGAGCCTTATGTAGCGCCATTCTGAGCGAGCTACACAAGGCAAGCCTGGGGAAGCTATGACGGAATCGCGAGGGAGGAGAAGGGGCGAGGTACCCGATGATGTTGCGTAGCGAGCCGCGAGGGGTTGTACAGCCCGCCACAAACATCATGAGAACGTTTCGCCAGCACTTCTCGCCGCCAAAGGACGATTGCCGCCAGTCAACTTCATCAGTCCGCCTTGTGGGCAGTACAGTCGCGAGATAGCTCGGCGAGTGGGCCAAGCAAGCTGCGAACACCCTTACCAGGGCTCCCTGTTAGGGAAGCGTTTTCATCATCCAAGGATAGGCATGGCGCTGTCAACGGTTTTGTAGTGTTTTTTTTAATACGCTACAAAATGGTCCGGGTGGCAGGTCGGCGCTGACAGAGAGAGTGTTGCGCTCGCCGCCGGACGTCCTGGCAGGGCGCTTGCCAAGTCACAAGGTGACTGGGCAAATGGAGGGAGGCGGGCGCGTAGGAGCCATCAAGCGCAAGCGGCTCCTTCTCAAGACAGGGGAGCGGCCTGGATTACCGCTGCGGCTTGTTCCCGATGGTCTTGAGCAGATCCTCGGGGCTGATGTGGCCGACGATGCTGGCTGTGCTGCCGGGCTGCGGCAGGTTGAGGACGTGGCCTTTCATCTTGCCGACAACGTGCATTTCGC
Organism: Azotobacter beijerinckii; assembly: GCF_900110885.1. Lineage (GTDB taxonomy): Bacteria > Pseudomonadota > Gammaproteobacteria > Pseudomonadales > Pseudomonadaceae > Azotobacter > Azotobacter beijerinckii. Next base: position 19,997 of record NZ_FOFJ01000052.1, read on the forward strand.
AGGCTTTGCAGTCGAAGGTCAGGGTCAGTACTTCGTCCTGGTGCACCAGTTGCATCGGCTCGACCTTGGTGCGCACGCCCTGCACGCCCTTGGCCTGTTTCGGGCACAGGTTGAAGGAGAAGCGCAGGCAGTGCTTGGTGATCATTACCGGTACGTCGCCGGTTTCTTCGTGGGCCTCGTAGGCCGCATCGATCAGCTGCACGCCGTAGCGGTGATAGAACGCCCGGGCTTTCTCGTTGTAGACGTTGGCCAGGAAGGTCAGGTGCGATTCGGGATACACCGGCGGCGGCACGCTGACCGGCTTGCGGCTGCCGTGCCGGTGGGCTGCCGTGCGCGCAGCGGTCAGCGCATCGATGGCTTCGCGGCGCAGGGACTTGAGCTGAGAGTTGGGGATGAAAAACACCTGCGGTGCGTCGATCTCCACGCTCTCGGCATGGTAGATGGTCGTTCCCAGCTGGCCGAGCAGCTCGTCGAGCTGCTCGAGCGCCTGCTCCGGCTTCTTCGCCAGACCGAACGGCCCGACGAGGCTCGCCGAGGCGCCGATGCCTTCCTCGCTGGTCACGCTCAGGCTGAGCTGTTCTTCACTCAGCCGGGCCTGCCAGCGGACCGCCACCCGGCGCTCGGCGGAGGTTTTCAGCAGCGCCTGTTGCCAGTTGTGGTCCAGGTTGCGGTTCAGCGCATGCTGCGGGCGCAGCTGCTTCAGCGCTGCCGGCATTTCGTTGGGTTCGATGCGGTACTGCCAGCGGGGCTTGCCGTCCTGCTCGAGCCGATCGAGTTCTTCGACGATGCTCGCGCGAAAGCCCACCACCTCGCGCTTGACCAGCACGTTCAGGCCGTCGCCGTTGCTGAGCGGCTCATGGGTATTGGCAATGAAGTCGCGCTTGCCGACCTTGACGATCTCGCCCACCGGCAGGCCGGTGAAGGTCGGCGAATCGAAGGCGCCGATGTCGGCCTTGCGGTCGGTGGCGAAGTAATCCGTGCTGCCGCGGTGGAAGGTCTTGTCCGGGTCCGGCACGAAGAAGTGCTCGGTCCGGCCGCTGGAGGCCCGCGCCAGCTCCGGGCGTTCGTTGAGGATTTCATCCAGTCGCTGCCGGTAATAGGCGGTGATGTTCTTCACATAGCCCATGTCCTTGTAGCGGCCTTCGATCTTGAAGGAGCGCACGCCGGCATCGATCAGCGCCCGCAGGTTGGCGCTCTGGTTGTTGTCCTTCATCGACAGCAGGTGCTTGTCGTAGGCTACCACCCGCCCTTGGTCGTCTTTCAGGGTGTACGGCAGGCGACAGGCCTGCGAGCAGTCGCCGCGGTTGGCGCTGCGCCCGGTTTGGGCATGGGAGATGTAGCACTGCCCGGAAAATGCCACGCACAGCGCGCCATGGATGAAGTACTCGATGGTCGAGTCCACCTGTGTGCCGATGGCGCGGACTTCCTGCAGGCTGAGTTCGCGGGCCAGCACCAGTTGGGAAAAGCCGGCATCCGACAGGAACCTGGCCTTTTCCAGGGTGCGGATATCGGTCTGCGTACTGGCATGCAGCTCGAGGGGCGGAATGTCCATCTCCAGGATGCCCATATCCTGCACGATCAGCGCATCGATACCCATCTCGTAGAGCTGCCAAATCAGCTGGCGGGCCGGCTCCAGCTCGTCGTCATGCAGGATGGTGTTGAGGGTGACGAACACCCGGGCATGGAACAGGTGGGCGAACTCCACCAGGCCGGCAATGTCCGCCACGCTGTTGCCGGCATTGTGCCGCGCACCGAAGCTGGGGCCGCCGATATACACGGCATCGGCGCCATGCAGGATCGCCTCTTTGGCAATGGACACATCCCGTGCCGGGCTGAGCAGTTCCAGATGGTGCTTGGGTAATGACATGGTTTTGAAATTCGGTACGAAACAAGCGTGCCATTGTAGCGGTGTCGTACGGTTTTTGATCGCTTCCAGGCAGTCGGGCGAGTGACGCTTGCGTCACGGTGAGGTCTGAGAGCAATTGAAAAAATCGATCCTAGGCCGGTGTCGGGTTCCGTGTCCATTTCCGCCGCAGTCGTCGTTGCGGACTGCTGATGTAGGTCAGAAATGCGTGTTTTCCCTGCAATAGGGCCTTCCAGGCGCCTCGATTTGGCGTAGTCTGGAGGCGTCGCATGGCTACTGCGCGACATCATTGCTGATCGGTTGAATAAGGAATGGCGTATGCAACTCCAGGTTCACAGCGATAACCACATCGAAGGCAGTGCCCGCCTGGTTGGCTGGGTCCGTACCACTGTCGCCAGCAAATTCGAGCGTTACGACGAGGAATTGACCCGCGTTGTCATCCACCTGAACGACGAGAACGGCAACAAGGCCGGGGCCAATGACAAGCGCTGCCAGATCGAGGCACGTGCCAAGGGGGGCCAGCCGCTGTCGGTGACCCACAAGGCCGAGTCCCTGGAGTTCGCCCTGGACGGTGCGATGGAAAAGCTTGGCCATGCCCTGGCCCACCGGCTCGGCAAGCAGCGCAACAAGCGCACCACCGGCGGTCGTGAAGTCGTCGGCAGCGTGGCCAGTCGCGACCGCTTGCTGGAGGAGGACTTCCTCGCCGAGCAGCAGCTGCGCATCGCCTGAGTCCGCAGCAGAAAAACCGCCGGCAGGCCGGGCCTGCCGGCGGTTTTTTTATTGAGCCGCGGATCGCTACCACGCTCCGGCATCGCCCCGAGCATGATCGAAAGGCCTGCAATCGCGCATCATGGGGCAGTCAATCGAGGAGGTTTCCATGCGCATTGCTTCATTCGTGGCGCGGCTTGCCGCTCTGTCGCTGGGATTGCTGTTCGCCGCTGCTGCCGGAGCCGACGAAGAGGCGCGGTTGGTGGAGTCGATCAACGTCTACCGGGCGCAGGTGCAGAGCTGTGCCGGCCAGGCGTCCGGGGAACTGCCGCCGCTGGCGGCCGATCCGCGGCTGGTCCTGCCGGCCGGCACTGCCGGGGACTTGCAGCAGGCGCTGAGCGGCACGGCCTATCCGTTGGTCAATGCCCAGGCGATCAGCCTGTCCGGGCCGCGCGACGCGCAGGCGGCCATGACGGCGCTGCAGGAGAGCTTCTGCCAGGTATTGCTGGACCCGCAGTTCGTCGATATCGGTGTCGGTCGCGCGGAGAGCGACTGGCGCATCGTGCTGGCGCGGCCGCTCTTGGCCGGGCGCATGGGCGACTGGCAGGCGGAAGGGCAGAAGGTGCTTGAGCAGATCAACGCCGCCCGCGCGCAGGCGCGCCAGTGCGGCGGCCAGTCCTTCGCCGCGACGGAACCGCTGGCCTGGAGTGCCGTGCTGGGGGCGGCGGCCGAAGCGCACAGCCGGGCCATGGCCAACGGCAACTTCTTCTCCCACCTGGACGGCGAAGGCCTTACCCCGGGCGACCGGGCGGAACTGGCTGGCTATGCCGGCGGGCAGATCGGCGAGAACATCGCCGCCGCGCTGGACAGCGCGCGCAAGGTGGTCGATGGCTGGCTGGCCAGTCCCGGTCACTGCGCCAACCTGATGAACCCGCAGTTCCGCGAGTTGGGTGCGGCCTATGCGGTCGATCCGAAGAGCGACGCGGGGATCTACTGGACGGCGCTGTTCGGGGCGCCCTGAGCGGTTTGCAGCAGCGCAACGCCTGAGCCTGGATTGTTCCCGCGCCCTACAGTGTGCAGACCTTTGCCATCCTGCTCCCACGCAGAAGTGTGGGAGCAATCGGCAGACCATGCCGCCTTACGAAGCCCTCTTTTTCACCTCATTGTCGAACCAACTGAAGTAGTTCAGCGCTCCTTCTTTTCCAGATTTGATCAGTTTTTTCTTGGTTTCATCACTCAGATTGAAGTCCGTGGTCTGGACTCCGAGCGTATCGATGTAGATCGTTCTCGCCCAGTCGTCGCTGTGGAGATGGTGACTCTGCTGAGCTTCGAGCAGGGTGTTGATCAGGGCACGGGTGAAGTCGAAAAGGCTCTCTATCGAGTTGCGCCGATGTTCGGCGTGATCGCGGAACACGGATATTTCATTTTCCATAGAAAGGGTTGAAACCACCGGCTTTCAGCCGGTTAGCTTTAGCCTCCGGAGGCGGATACGGAGGGCTGAGGGGTGGAATACCGATACGGGAGTCACACGGTCTACCAGATCGAATATCACTTCGTGTGGGTGACGAAGTATCGCTACAAGGTGCGGAGTGGTGAGGTGGCGGAGCGAGTGCGGGAGTTGGTGCGGCAAACGTGTGAGGCGTTTGAGATCCGGATAGTGAAGGGCGTGGTGAGCAAGGACCACGTGCACATTTTGGTGAGTAGCCCGCCGGGTTTGGCGCCGAGCGAGATCATGAGGCGGATCAAGGGTCGAACGGCGAGCCGGTTGTTTGAGGA
>NZ_FOFJ01000149.1 GCF_900110885.1 Azotobacter beijerinckii
ACCGCTGGCGACGGAGATGGTCGAGAGGCGCCGGACCAGCGCCTGGCGGCCCTCGCTCAGGGGGTTGGTCATGGGGCCTCCATGCAGGCGGCGGTGACCATATGGCCGTCGTCGGCGATGATGTCTTCGACGATGTAGCTGTCGGTACCGACCACGAAGCGGCCGCCGCGGGTAGCCGTGGCAAGCTGGGCTTTGCGCCAGGAGATGCTGATCGGCACGACCACGAACATTCCGTCAGCGCCGGCATGTTGCGCTTCGCGGTCGATCATCACCTCCACTCCGGATGCCGCAGGAAGGCCTGCGGTATCGAGGTAGTCGGCGGTGCCGTCGCCCAGGCTCGCGGTAATGGCGGCATCCATCTCGTCGATCAGGGCAGCGAACGAGCCGGCCACGTCAGACCACCTTGGCGTACAGGAAGGCGTCCGGCTCCAGCAGGCCGGCCAGCGGCGCGCTCTGCAGCTTCAGCCAGCGGGCCGACGGCTCCTGGGTGACCCAGGACTTCGGGAAGCGCGCCGCCTCGACCAGACCGCTCTCGATGGCCTCCAGGTCCTGAATGGCGCCGTAGAGCATGGCGTTGCGGGTGTTGGTCGCGCCGAGGATCAGGCCGCCGGCGGCGATCATCGGCTGCTCGTCGCCGTTGTCGTCCAGGTACCACTCGTCGTAGGCGTAGAGATCGATGCCCGGGTCGTTGAGGTAGCCGAGGTAGGTGACGCCGTCCGGCAGCTCCTGCGGAACGATCAGCCCCAGGTCGACGCGGCGGGTGTTGAGCTGTTTCATCACCATTTCGTTGGCCTGGAAGGCATCCACGGCCTCGCCGCTGAGCACGGCGACGTTGGCGGTGCGTCCGGAGTCCCGGGCGATCTTGCGCTTCCAGGCGCGCAGGTCGCCGAGGGGATCGGAGCCGGCAGCGTCCCACTTGTCGGTGCTCAGGGTGAGCTTGTGGTCGGCGGCCATCAGGAAGTCGATGGTGTCGTCCACACCCTCGCCCACCACCTGCACCTGCCCGGTGGTCAGGGCCCGGGAGCACATCCACTCCTCGCGGCGGGTGATCTGGTCGTCGAGGTCGGCGAGGTCCTTGCCGAGCTGGGCGCCGGCCCGCTCGAGCGGGCTGCGGGTGGCATAGGGATTATCGCCGGCCGCGCGCTTGAGGATCAGCTCGGCGGTGGTTTCGATCTTCGGCTGGATGTACGGCGGCGTATAGGTGTCGGTGCGGTAGCCGTCGCGCAGGACCACGCTGCCCGGCAGGCGCGGATGGACGAAAGGGGCCATCTTGCGCTGGCCCTTGACGATGTCGATGTCGACGGTCTTGCTGGCGAAGGTGCGCGGCACGCCGCCGTTGAAGAAAGTCACCATCAGGAAGCGGCGCGCCAGTGTCATCTGCTCGACCGCTTCGAGCATGGTGCGGGTATCGAAAATATCCATCGGGATCGGCTCCTATCAGCGGACGAACAGGGAAAGGGGGCGCAGCGTGGCCTTGACGCCGACAAGGGTGTGGCCGGTGCCGAGGGTCAACTGGCTGCCGAGCACCTGTCCGGTCAGGCGGACGAGGCCATCGGCGGCGGCGCCGGTGGTGTCGATTGCGGCATCGAGGATGGCCACCGGGTCTTCGGAGCCGTCGGTCGCCGCGGCGAGGGACAGGACGTATTCGCCGCTAGCAGTGACTTTGCCGAGCACGGCGCCTTGGGCAAGGACCTGGTCGGCGCCGATGGTCACGACGTCCCGCACGATCGGGAAATCGCCGGCGCTGAGCTGGTCGGGTGTGTAGGTGGTGCGGACGGGGTTGGGCATGAAGGGCTCCTATCAGCGGCGGGCGCCGGCAACGATGGCGTTGACGGCGGTCTTGCGTTCGGCGGCGGCCTGATCGCCCTGGGGAGGATTGGCACCGGTGGTGCCGGTGGCGTCGGCCTTGATGCCGGCGAGGCCGATGCCGCGGTCCTGGGCGGCCTTGAACAG
>NZ_FOFJ01000080.1 GCF_900110885.1 Azotobacter beijerinckii
GATGACGTCGCTGAGGGTATCGTGCGAGGGAATACCGTTGGGCAGCGGCAGGAACTCGCGCAGCCAGGCTTCGTTCTCGTGGGCGAAGTCCTCGATGCCGACCCAGTCGTCATAACCGCACAGGGTGGCGCAGAGCGTGATCATGACGATGTCCTGCAGGGCGTGCAGCTTGTTGCGGGTTTCGCGCCGTGGGTCGACGAGCCTGGCGAAGTAGGGCTGGGGATTGGGCAGCATGATGGGGCTCGGAAAAGTCTTGTCCGTTACCGCTAATCCTCGTCCAACGCAAGAGCGATGTAGCGCGATTGCCCTGGCTGCTTCCATACTTCGGGTTGATATGGCCGGTGCTTTCTGCCTTGCTGCCTGTTCTGAAGTTCTGGCCGTCCGACGATGACGTGGTGCCGTCGCCCCAGTGCTCGGCGAAGGGATGCCGGAACTGGGCGTTGACCAGTTCTGCCAGTGCCGTCGAATAGGTCTCGTCGCGGATGTGCCAGGCTTGCAGCCAGGCGAGCTTGGCGTAGGTCGTGCCGGGACACGACTCCGCCATCTTGGTCAGGCCCAGGTTGATCGCGTCGGCCAGGATCGTGGTCAGCAGCAGTTTTTTGTCCTTGGCCAGGTCACCCGCTTTCAGGTGGGTGAAGTGGCGGGTGAAGCCCGTCCACTCGTCCACTTCCAACAACAGTTCGGTGATCTTGACGTGCGGCAGCACCATTGCCATCTGGTCGATCAGTGCCTGCGCGGCGTCGGGTACCGTCGCGTCCAACGGCGTGATCTTCAGACCCGACTCGGTGATGATCGCGTCCGGCAGGTCGTTGGCCTGCGCCATACGGTTGACGGTGGCAAGCTGCGTTTCCAGCAGCGTCAGTCGGTCATGCAGGTACTGGTCGCAGTCGGTGGCCACGCCCAGCGGCAATTCGCTGGACTGCTTGAGGCTGGCGAACTTCTCGGGCGGCACCAGGTAGTCCTCGAAGTCCTTGAACTGGCGCGAACCCTGCACCCAGATGTCGCCGGAACGCAGGGCGTTCTTGAGTTCGGATAGCGCGCGCAACTCGTAGTAGCGCCGGTCGATGCCAGTGTCGGTCATGACCAGTTTCTGCCAGCGCGGCTTGATAAAGTCGGTCGGGGCATCGGCGGGCACCTTGCGGGCGTTGTTGGTGTTCATGCCGCGCAGCACCTCGATGGCGTCGAGCGCGTTCTTGGCGGCGGGCGCGGCCCGCAGCTTGAGCACGTCGAGGAATTCCGGCGCGTAGCGGCGCAAGGTGGCGTAGCTCTCGCCGATGCGGTGCAGGAAATCGAAGTCCTCGGGCTGGGCGAGCTTCTGTGCCTCGGTGACGCTCTCGGCGAAGGCGTCCCAGGACATGACGGCCTCGATGGCGGCGAACGGGTCGCTGCCCGATTGCTTGGCGTCGATCAGCGCCTGGCCGATGTGCCCATACAGGCGCACCTTGGCGTTGATGGCTTTGCCGGATGCCTGAAACTGCTGCTGATGCTTGTTCTTGGCGGCGTTGAACAGCTTGCCCAGGATGCGGTCATGCAGGTCGATGATTTCGTCGGTGACGGTGGCCATGCCTTCGATGGCCAGCGCCACGAGGGTGGCGTAGCGCCGTTGCGGCTCGAACTTGGCTAGGTCGGCGGGGGTCATCTGGCCGCCCTCGCGGGCGATTTTGAGCAAGCGGTTCTGGTGAACCAGCCGCTCGATGCCGGTAGGCAGGTCAAGTGCCTGCCAGACTTTGAGGCGTTCGAGCATGTGGCGCGAGTTCGGTTTGGCCGGTGATTGCCGCAGCCAGGCCAGCCAGGTCGTCTTGCCGATATCGCTGCGTTTCAGCAGATCGTCGAGGTTATGCCGGTGTCTGTCCGACAGCGGCTCGGACAAGGCTTCGTAGATGCGCCGATTGGCGCAAGTGATGGCCTCGGCACTGGCACGCTCGATGGTGTTGATCGCGGGCAAAATGACCAACTGTCGTCGCAGGTGTTCGATCAAGGCGCTGGCCAGCACGATGCCCTTGTCGGTCTGCATAGCCAACTAGGTCAGGGTGTGCACGGCCTGCCGGTAGTGGCTCATGGTGAACGGCTGGAAGCCGAACACCGTTTGCAGTTCCACCAGGTGTTCGCGCCGGGTCTGCTCCCGCTGCCCGTAGTTGTCCCAGCTTTCGACGCTAACCTTGAGCTGATCGGCGACCAATTTCAGCAAGGGCGGAAACGGCGGCTGATCGACGCCAAGGAAGATGCCGGGGAAACGCAGATAGCAAAGCTGGACGGCAAAGCCCAAGCGGTTTGCAGGCCCGCGCCGCTGCCGGATGATCGACAGGTCTGTTTCGCTGAAGGTGTAATATCGGATCAGGTCGTCCTTGGTGTCCGGCAACGCCAGCAGGCTTTCGCGCTCGGCGGCGGACAGGATCGAACGGCGGGGCATGCAGACTCCTTCTTCTTGAAAACGTAGGTTTGCGACAAGCCCGCCCAAGCCTCCGGCGCGGCACGGGAAATCAAGGCATTGCCATTCTCGAAAATGCTTCTTGAAACACTATTCTCGATAACCTAGCATCTCAACGAGTTTCGATAACGGAAGGATGTCCATGCGCCCCTCGCTCGTGCTTGAGCTCAAGCGAAGTGCCGTCCGCGAAGCGGCGAGCCGCTTCCGGGTGGCCAATCCGCGCGTCTTCGGTTCGGTGCTGCATGGCACCGACCGGGACGGCAGCGACCTTGACCTGCTGGTCGATGCGCTGCCCGGTGCGACGCTGTTCGACCTGGGCGGCCTGCAGGACGAGCTGGAAACGCTGCTCGGTGTCCACGTCGATCTGCTCACCCCGGCCGACCTACCAGCGAAGTTCCGGGCCAAGATACTCGCGGAGGCTCGGCCGGTATGAGCGAGAACCGTCTGCCTGACTACCTTGACCACATGCAACAGGCCGCAACCGATGCGTGCAGCTTCGTGTAGGGCTTGGCCAAGGAGGAGTTCCTCGAGGACAAGCGCACCCAGCAGGCCGTCATCATGAGCCTCATCATCATCGGCGAGGCCGCGACTAAGGTGATGGACGGCTACGCCGAGTTTGTGCAGGCCCACTCCGAAGTGCCGTGGCGCAACATGCGCGGCATGCGTAACCGCATCGCCCACGGGTATTTCGACATCAACCTCGATGTGGTGTGGGACACCGTGCAAACGGCGCTGCCGGAGCTGCTGAAGCAACTGCCCGCCGTGCGCCAGGATGCCGACGACGAAGACCGTAACGATTATGGGATGGAGCCGTAACTGGCTCATCTTCCCCCTGACAGGATCGCCGCCTGTCTGCCCGACCCAGTGCTGACCATCGAGGCATGGGCTCAGTCCTGAATGAGTGAGGGAGCACCGAATCATGAGCCCTAGCCGACGCAAAACGCCTATCGTGGGCCACACGACCTGCTGCAGCGAGCGCGAGGACAAGAAGCTCTGGCATCAGCGCTGGCGAACCCGCGAGCGCACTGCGCTGGCCAGCGCATCGCCGGACGCTTTGGACGCCCATCTGCCCCTGCTGGAAAACCAGGTCAGCAATGTCTGGTCGATGGGCAAGGACGGCCGTTCCTACTGGCCCGTCAAGCGTCAGGTCGCAACGGCGGATCGCATCGCCAACCGCAAGGGATGCAACCCGCAAGAGCGCGCCTCTCTGAAAAAGCGCCTGCTGCGCAAGTGGATGAGCAAATGAGCACGTCCAGCATCGAGGCGCCGGCCAGCGTCCGCTCATACACGCACGAAAAAGTCATGCGAGCAATGCAGACACGCATCGACCGGACGAGAGACAAGCCATGTTGATCGGCTATGCGCGCGTCTCGACGCAGGACCAGAACCTCGAGTTGCAGCGCGAAGCCCTGACCAGGGCCGGATGCCAGAAGGTTTTCGAGGATAAGGTGAGCGGCACTCGAGCTGATCGCCCCGGCCTGGCCAGGGCGCTGGAGATGCTGCGCGAAGGCGATACCCTGGTGGTCTGGAAGCTGGATCGCCTAGGCCGCAGCGTCAAGCAACTGGTTGATCTGGTTGGCGCCCTGCACAAGCAGGACGTCCAGTTCAGGAGCCTGACCGACGCCATCGATACCGGCACGCCATCAGGCCGGTTCTTCTTCCACGTCATGGCCAGTCTCGCCGAAATGGAACGCGAGCTGACCGTCGAGCGCACCCGCGCCGGGCTGGAAGTCGCCCGGCAGCTCGGCCGCAAAGGCGGCCGCAAGCCCAAGATGACCGACAGCAAGATCGAGTCGGCCAAGAAGCTGCTGGCCAGCGGCGTCCCACCCAAGGACGTGGCCAAGAACCTGGGCGTCGCTGTACCGCTGGATACCGGCTTCAGCACACGCTTAGCGTGCTTTAAATTCCGTTTTCTGAGACGCTCCCATGATGGGCGGCGGCCACATGATGGGCTGGCAGGACTACTCGAACTTGCCTCCGGAACAGAAAGCACAGCGTCAGTACATGATGGACAGGTACATGGGGATGCAGCAGATGATGATGGACCACATGATGTGGCACCAACACTACATGGGGATGCCGCCAGCTAAACCCGCTCCGTAGGTCTGAATCCAGGTGCGCAGGTACTGATACAGCGTTTCACGACTGGTGCCAAACTCGGGAGCCAGGTGCTTGCAGTGGCTCGCTGTAGCAGTGAAGCAATTTGCTCATCCGTCAGGGTCTTTTGCGCCCACGGTAGTCACTGCGCTGTTTGGCCAGAGTGACGCCCTCGCGCTGCCGCTCGCGGATCAGGGCGCGCTCGAACTCGGCGAAGGCGCCCATCACCGACAGCATCAGGTTGGCCATCGGCGAGTCCTCGCCGGTGAAGACCAGCCTCTCCTTCAGGAACTCGATGCGCACCCCACGCAGGGTCAGCTTCTGCACCAAGCGGCGCAAATCGTCCAGGTTGCGCGCCAGGCGATCCATGCTATGCACCACCACGGTGTCGCCCTCGCGGACGAAGCTCAGCAGTGCCTCCAGTTGCGGACGCTGGATGTCCTTGCCGGAGGCCTTGTCGGTGAACACCTTGCTCACCTCGGTCTGTTCCAGTTGCCGCTCCGGGTTCTGGTCAAAGCTGCTGACCCGGGCGTAGCCGATACGTTGCCCCTGCAAGGTGCCTCCGAGGTTGAATCTGTCAGGGTGAAATCTATGACCCAGGCAAGCAGGTGTCAAAAAATGCGAACACAGACTCTATTCTGACGGAGTGGATCATGACAGCCTGACGTCAACTTAGGGTATAATCCAGCCGGACACCCAAGGCCGGCTGCGGCCTCCAGCCAATCACCTGGCGCTTAGTGTACGATTTTTTCCGAATTCTGCCGACTCCCCTATAACAAGAGCGTCGAGGTGGCCGCCAAACAGAAATTCCCCCTCAACGTGATGCACTTCTACGATGAGGGATTTGCAGGTAGCAGCTCGCGCTCACCTGAGCGGAGGAGATTTTTCTCTTCTGATAATACCATCCCTATAATCAAGCGATAAGAAATCACTCCCGACTCCCCTACCGCGCACCCCAACTCAAGGAAAAAGAAGGGAAAAGAAGCAAAAAGCGTAAGGAAGAGACCAACGGAGAAAGGGGTTGGGTTAATTACATTTTGATAATGTGTAGGGATGGTATTATCCTGTAAAGGAGGCCCTTCATGTACGAAGAAATCCAAGGCACGTTCGCCCGCTTGCAGAGAGCACTGTATGCTTTCAACCTCACTTGGCCCGATCACGTCATCTCCGGCGTGGTGTGGCGTCTCCCTTTGCTCACCGAGCAGCGAACCCCCGATACCATCCAGGTCGAACGCCTGGTTGGGCAAGAAGCCGTGGAAACGACGCAGATGGCACTGGTTGGATTCGAGCGCGACCTCGGCCAAGCCCCGGGTACCGTCATGCGCCTGCCAGGCTACTTCGTAGTCAGCGAATCGGTCCTAGAAAAGGTCCGCCAAATCAACGCGCTCAAGGATGAAGTGGCTGCAGCCATCGAGAAACTGCGCCTCGAACTCAATCTCGTGCCGGCCGCCCGCCCCCGTCTCATGCGCCGAGCACTGGGTGCCAAGTTCAACACCAAGCAGCTGCTGCGCCACATCCAGTGCTTCGAAGGAGCCCCGCGGCTGATCACCTTCACCTGGGCAGGCCACACTACCGCCACCGGCAGGGTCTCCACCGCCAAGGTGCGCGAAACACTTCAGGCAAGTGCCGAAGCTAGAGCCAGTCGCGAAGGTCTGCAGATCGAAGAAACCCCAGAATTCCTAGAGTTGCGCACTCTGGTGAACATGGCCGACTCTGAAGTACTTACAGAGCGAAAGTCGGTGGCACCTCATCCACGTGCCATGCTGTGGTTCACCGACGGCTCACGCTATGACGCCATGATCCACGCCAACCTGCCGATGTTCATCATGGCTGGAGAACATGCTTTCGAAGTGAGAGAGTTGAAAAACTTCGATCGCAACGCGCGTCAAGCCAAGCGGCCCGACGAAAAGCGTCGAATAGAGGTTTTACCCAACAGGGATCTTTTCCTACCGACTCGCAAGAGTGAGGAAGCGGCTGCCACACCCAATAAGGTCGAGGAGGCTAATATAGCCTCTACCTACCGGAAGCTTAAATTTCTATAGCAGCGCGCCCTGTCATTAAACGCTTAAAAAATTTCTTAATTCACTTTGAGACTATCCAGATTGATAGTCTCCAGGAACGCAGCAATCTGCTCGCTAAGTAATTTCATATCCACGTTCTTTTCACATCGAAACTCCATTTTCCTTCCATCAACCTTCATCGTCCCGAGCCCTCTAATCGCTTTAGATGTAACTCTTAAACCCTCTGGATTTCCTTTTTGCTCAGCGATTTTTTGGCCGATCCACCGCAAGGCCTGTACTTGGCTGATGCCTTCATCACGCATTGAGGTAATCGCCTGAACTAAGAGATCAGGATGGGTTTTCCCGAACTCAATGAACTCTTTGGCTTTTAAACCTCCGACCAAGCCAGGGTTTTTATCCAAGATCTGACGAGCAGCTTCTGGCAGCTCCATCAGAAGTAGGCAGCGGCTAATGATGGAAACATTCACGCCCAAACGCCTGGCTAGTGCGCGCTGACTGGGCTCATCACCAGATTCGAGAATATGTGCATAGCTACGACCGCGCTCATATTCAGTAAGGGGTTCTTGTCCCTCGTTGTCGGTGAGTGCCAGAATTTTTGCCATGGCATCGTCCATCGATCGAACGTAAGCCATAACCGTTTTAATACCAACGAGCTTATGAGCTCTCCAACGCCTCTCCCCACCGATAAGCTCGTAGTCACCCAGTCCAACAGGACGAACAATCAAAGGCTTGACCAAGCCTATCGATTGGATTGAGTTCGCCAGCTCTTCAATTGCAGCTTCGTTGATGGTCAAACGAGGTTGGTACGGTGATGGCTTGATAGCCTCAACCGGGATCTCAGCCAAAGTTGTTTGCGAATTAGCAGTGGCTTCATTTTCTACAGCCGACTCGGCAGGGCTGTCCTCTTCTTTACTCATAGCAAGCATTTGTGCTCTGGATACCTGCTCCGTATGTTGCGGCACGGCTGCGGGTACCCGTAGTCCCATCATTCCTGCGGTTCTCTTACGGCCAGGATAGTCGTCAGATTTCACTCAAAGATCTCCATTTTCTGCTGTTGCTTCAAGCAACAGATCACTTAGGGCGACACTGTTGCTTCAAGCAACACCCCACTTGGGGCCTGCTCTGTTGCTTCAAGCAACACTTTCAGTCTCTCTAGGTCTAGGGTCAGGCCATTGCCCGCATACGCTCGAGGACTTCACCGAAAACAGTCCGAGCAGATTCGAACGTCTTAGCCGTGGTTCCCTTCCACAGAAGCAATGGGATTCCCTGATCCAGCGCTTTGCCGTAATCCTCGGAGAAGTAGAGCTTTTCATCAGTGACTCGATCTGGAAAAAGCTCGTTGAGAATCATCAAGTTTCCGAGAAGGCGCTTGCGATTTTTGATGAACATTGTCGGTAAGGCTGCGATCGCCGGAGAGCGCTTATAGTCTTGAGCGAAACGAACTACCCAATCGTGTAACCGCATCAAAGCACGGAAAGAAAACTTGTCCATACGAACTGGGCACAGGAGAAGATCGCTTGCGGCAACTGAGTTCTTGGTCAACCGAGATGCGGCTGGCGCGTTGTCGAAGATGATTACGTCGTAGACGGAAAGATCACAATCAGGCAGTCCTCCCGTGTTTCCAGCCTCAATCCATTGCGCATACCAGAAGTCGCTGTTGTTCGCGGCATCCAAGGCAACACCAAGATCGTCCAAGTAACCATCGGATGGAATGAGGTGAACGCCATTCTCACCAAAGGGCTTTTTAATTACTTCACTGAGAGTCTTGCCTGGGAATGGGCGCATTCGAAGCAGGGGGCTGACAAGGTTACCTAGATGACCATCGATAAGGCGGTCAGCAGGAATTCCCATGGCGTTCAGGTCCGCACCGCTCAGATCTGGGTCGTAACCGAGCATGCACGACGAGTCACCTTGAGGATCATTGTCGATAATGAGAGTTTTCAAGCCTGCCAGCTGAAGATAGATGGCAAAGTTCACTGCTGTGGTAGTTTTGCCTGTCCCTCCTTTCTGGACAAAAGTCGAAATCACAATCTGCTTCTGTAAGCCCTTGGTGTAGCCCTTTGCACGGCGCAGAGCTGCGATAGTGAAGATATCGTCTAGCGTATAAGCCCTCGCTGTAGCTGTTCCACGAGGTACTCGGCGGATCTCGATACCATTTTCCTCTTCGATGTCCTTTAGCCTTCGGGTCGTCAGGCCAAAACAGTCGGCGGCAAACTGCGGAGGGTAGAGAAGGGAATCAAAATCTATGAAGTTGGCGCTTTCTTCCGGAAATTCAGTTTGGATGTTCATTACGATCTCGGCCGTGAATGGTGTGGCAGAGATGATAGTACGGTTATTTAGTTTTTGAAGCGATAATTCAGGTTACCTAATGATTTTCTCAAAAATTCCTGAATTTTATCATTGGCTAGGCTAATAGCATTTCCGACGAAATACGCCCAGTCCGAGTGGGTCCTGTGTTCGGTCACCCAGACCATGCACCGCCCAGCCAAGGCTCATCGGCCATGAAGACATTGCAGCAGCCACGCCGCGCATACTCGTAGTCCTCCCGGGCCAGCCGGTTCGGTCTCCTCGATGGGCGAGCGTACCTGGCCGATCGACTGCTATGGCGTCTCGTCCATGCAGACCCCGGGATGGGGTAAGTCATGACGGTAGCTGTAGACATAGAGCACCTGTTCCAAGACTGCCACGAATTCCCACTAACCTTCGGCGAGATCACCCAGCCAACTTTCCGCCAAGGCTTAAGTTCGTTTTTTCAGCACCCGGCGCACCGTCTCGTGCGACAGACTTTCCACGTGGGACAGCCCCACGCAGCGCTCGGCTGCCGTCGCAGTATCTAGCGCGCATGCCCCTCGGGCGGCTGGCTGCAACTCATGGCGATCACCCGGGCCTCGAGTTCTCCGTCGACCTTGCGGGCGTACTTTCGCTCGAGCCGTTTTCTCGCCAGCATTGCCTCCGGCCCTTCCTCCACATAGAGCTTCTTCACCCGGTCGATCTTGCACTCGCCAATGCCTAGCATCTGCGCGACCTCCCAATTAGTTAGTGGCGGGCAGGTGCTGGAGAAAGGCGAGTGGCG
Source organism: Azotobacter beijerinckii (assembly GCF_900110885.1). GTDB lineage: Bacteria > Pseudomonadota > Gammaproteobacteria > Pseudomonadales > Pseudomonadaceae > Azotobacter > Azotobacter beijerinckii. The sequence goes on from NZ_FOFJ01000080.1 coordinate 9,620, forward strand.
AAAGTACGCTAGGTAGCATGTGCAAAAAGGATAGAAATTTCTGGTCCCCAGAGGGGATCAGACCATCGATCGCACGAAGGATAGAGATTTCCGGTCTCCAGGATGGAAACGGTCAGTCCTCAAAGGATAGAAATTTCCGGTCCCTAGGGGGATCAGAGACCATCGATCGCACGAAGGATAGAAATTTCTGGTCCCCAGAGGGGATCAGACCATCGATCGCACGAAGGATAGAGATTTCCGGTCCCTAGCTAGGAAGAGGTTCTTCGGTTTCACGAAGGATAGAGATTTCCGGTCTCCGGGATGGAGACGATTAGTCCCCAAAGGATAGAAATTTCCGGTCCTCAAGGAGGAGATCGCACGAAGGATAGAGATTTCCGACCCTCTACTTCCTTGCTTTCCAACTGCTGGCTAGGCCAAAGGCGGGGGAGCTTTTTAGGCTTTTAAGCTTTTCTGAAGCTTGAAAGTTATGGCTTTTAAAGCTTTTAAAGCTTTTAAAGCTTTTCAGAGAGTTGAAAGCCACGGCTGGCGCGGCTTTCAGAGCTTTAAAGGATAGAAAATTCCGGTCATAGGATAGATTTTTCCGGTCTAAAGGATAGGGATTTCCGGTCTAAAGGATAGGGATTTCCGGTAAGGGATAGAAATTTCCAGTGGGATATTATGAGGCATGACCATTAGCTCATGGATATAAGAAATTGACAGCTATCCATTGTCTGCCTAGCATTCGCGCGGACGCTAAGGAGTGCAGTCTGGATGAGTACCAGTACAACTGACCTTGTGGTGAAGTCGAATAGACTTATCGAAGCGGGATACCGACTGGATCTGATTGAGCAGCGGATGGTCTTGGCTGCGATTGTCGAGGCCCGCGAAACGCAAACAGGCCTTTCTGATGGTTATGTGACCTTGGAGGCCAAGCGCTTCTGCAGGCTTTTTGGTATGAGACCCGATTCGGTGTACGGGCAGTTGAAGAAGGCTCTGAACACCCTGTATGAGCGGGAAATCACGTTCTACGACATTCATCCAGAAACCGGCGCCAGGCGGCACAACTCCATCCGCTGGATTAGCAGCAAAACCTATATTGATGGTGCCGGGGCTGTTCAAATGCGTTTTGCCCCTGAGATCGTTCCCTACCTAACTCGCCTTGAAGCCGAGTTTACGTCCTACCGCCTGGATCGCATCGGGCGTATGTCGAGTCCACACGCAATTCGGCTGTATGAACTGCTGCTGCAATACGAGAAACTGGGGCAGCGCATTTTTACGATGCAAGAGTTCCGACAAACATTTCAGATCGAAGATATGTACGAGAAGCTGTCGGCTTTGAAGCGGTACTTGGTCGAGCCTGCCGTAAAGCAGATTAATGAATTCTCTGACCTTGAGGTTTCCTGGAGCGAGCGCAAGCAGGGGCGTGCAGTCACGCACCTTGTTTTCGATATCAGTCTGAAAGATATGCGCTTGTTGCCCAAGCCGAACAAGCCTGCTGAAAAGCCTAGGAAAGCCAAGCTGAAGGCAACGACGTTGCTTGCCACTCGCCCGAATGCTCCTGAGTGGTTCACCCTCGATTTCATCCGCACTCACCAGCAGCGTGACGAATCCCTGGAGGCAGCAGAGGCCCGCTTGCGCGAGCAGTTCAAGCTGCCTGCCAGCTGATCGCCGCTGAAAGAATAACGAAATCAAAAGCACCTTGCCTTCGGCAATCCCTGCCAGGAGGTGGTGTACGCAGGGCTCAGCAATTCTTGGCGCATGGTCCAGGAGCCGCCTGCATTCTCCCTCCCGAAACGCACTGCCCCACGCCCATGCTTAGCGTTGATCGCATCTATCAACCCCATCAACGGCTCGATGTTGGATCTCGGTTTCGGGGCGAAAAGATCGCCTGTGATTGCACCGCGCTCGACGAACTGGGAAAGAACGACTCCTGCCTTCGCATAGGCTGGGCCAGGCCGGTAGAGCGCCCGCAGGCTTCCAATAGCTGCTTGGAACAGATCGCGCGTATCGTCGGTGGAATAAATAGGGCAGGGCGATGATCCGCGAGCCGCTGTAGAAGTCGCCCGGGCTGAACAGGCTGGTTCTGGGAAACACCTGCAGGCAGTTGGCGAGGCTGGCCTGCTGGCGCAGCTTGGTCACAGCGTGGGCGGTGAATGTGACCACCGCTCTCTCCAACTGCTCGAGGGAGAAAACTTTCGTTCCGAGCAACTACCGCCCAGCCAGGCTATGCAGTACCCAGAGGCAGAGGCTGAGGTTAAGGGCTTTGGGAGAGGCTGGCGATTAGGTGGGCGTTCATCTTCCATGGCTTACTGTGTTTTTATACAGATAAAAAATCTAACCCAAGATTCACAGCCAGTGAAGCCCACCGGCAGGCTCGCTTGGGTTTTCTCTAACTCGTGAGAGAACGGATTCGTCTTTCACACACCACGAGCAACCTGATGCAGTCTTCACCTTCCGTTCCATCCACCTCTGGGCGCCGTTTTCGGGTCCGCGACCTGTCGTCGCATTACGACGCGCCGACCTTCGATCTCGTCTTCCACGATACCGAGAACGGCGTTGAGCGCCATTCGGAAGCCGTCTGGAGCAGCAAAGAAGAGGCCGCTCTCGAGGCCGAACGCTTGGACGCAGCTCAGCTGCGCCCCGTGCACTGGGAGGTGTGCAGGCAAAAGAGTGGCAATCTTCTTAATTTCTAGCCACTTTATGTACGAAATTGCACAAAAAGCATGCAGTCTTGCATTAGCAGTTATAAGGCATCATCATGGATAGGATTGACTCAAAATCCCTTCCGTTCTCAAGGAGGAGCAACATGGTCTTCGACCGGACGGACATAGCAGCGCACGTAAGCGCAGCTTTCATTTTCCATAGAAAGGGTTGAAACCACCGGCTTTCAGCCGGTTAGCTTTAGCCTCCGGAGGCGGATACGGAGGGCTGAGGGGGGGAATACCGATACGGGAGTCACACGGTCTACCAGATCGAATATCACTTCGTGTGGGTGACGAAGTATCGCTACAAGGTGCTGAGTGGTGAGGTGGCGGAGCGAGTGCGGGAGTTGGTGCGGCAAACGTGTGAGGCGTTTGAGATCCGGATAGTGAAGGGCGTGGTGAGCAAGGACCACGTGCACATCTTGGTGAGTAGCCCGCCGGGTTTGGCGC
>NZ_FOFJ01000054.1 GCF_900110885.1 Azotobacter beijerinckii
TGGAACGCTTTGCCGGCGTGGTGCGCGACCACTGGGCCATTGAGAACAGCCAGCACTGGGTGTTGGATGTGCAGTTTCGCGAGGATGCCAATCGCAGTCGCAAGGACCACTCGGCCAGCAACCTGGCCGTGATACGCCGTGCGGCACTGAACCTGATACGACAGAACGACAGCAGTCAACTGAGCATTGGCAGGCGGCGCATGCGGGCCTGCACCAATGCGCAGTACCGAACCCAACTGCTGTTTGGCCCGGATGCCTCATAGCGCGATTGCCCTGAGGGCCAAGGTCGCCCCCATCGCCTGGACATCCCGGCTACAGCTCGCGCCCCGCCTAGTCGGCCATGAAGGCGTCAGGCCGCCACGCCGCTGTGGAAGCGGAACTCCGCATCCGGGGTGAGAATCGCCTGCCGCTCGATCTCGGCGAAGAACGCCACACGGCCGTCGATCGGCTCGCCGGCATACTGGCGGGCCATGCCCAGATAATCCTGATAGTGCCGCGCCTCCGAGGCGAGCAGCGAGACATAGAAGCCCCCCAGCTCCTCGTCGAGGAAGGGTGCCAAGCGATGGAAACGCTCGCAGGAACGCGCCTCGATATAGGCACCGACGATCAGGGTATCCACCAGCCGGCCCGGCTCGTTCTTGCGGATATGCGCATGCAGGCGCTGGGCGTAGAGCGAGGCGCTGAGCGGCCGGTAGAGGACACCGCGCTTCTTCATCAGCTCCGCCACCTGCTCGAAATGGCGCAGTTCCTCGCGGGCCAGACGCGACAGCTTGTACTGCAGGTCCTCCTTGTCGACATGCCGGAACAACAGGGTCAGCGCCGTGCCGGCCGCTTTCTTCTCGCAGTTGGCGTGATCGATCAGCAGGATCTCGGGATGCTGCAGCGCCTGGTCGATCCAGGACTGGGGGGTCGGGCAGAGCAGGAAACACTCGATCTCGGGAAGCAGGGACATGGCAACCTGACTGGTCTTGGAAAGCCGGGCATTATACGGCCCCCACACGTCGCGGAGGAGCTGTCCACATCGCTCTCAGATACGCCCCAGCATACCCTCGCGCAGAAAGCGTGGCGCGATGTAGCGCTCGTAATGGGCCAGGGAAAGCAGGAAGAATTCCCGGTCGATGGCATCGCGCAGGGCCGGCAACTCCCAGTCACGGAACTCCGGCAGCAGGACGATGCCGTAGGCCTCGAGCTGGCTGATCGCCCGAGCGCCGCGGGCGATCAGCCGATAGGCCCAGCAATACACCGACTGCTCGAGCTCGAAGCGGATCTGCCGCTGCTCCAACTGACAACGCAGCCGCTGCGCATCGAACACTTCCAGCTTGGCCTGCACCACCTGCACCAGCAGGGTTTCCAGCCGCAGCCAGACGGCGCGCTTTTCCTCTTCATCATACTGGTTCCAGCTCACCACCTCATGATGGAAGCGCTTGCAGCCCCGGCAGACCAGATCGCCGTAGACTGTTGAGCAGAGACCGACACAGGGCGTCTTGATGCGCTGATGGGACATGAGCGAAGAGAGAACCAGGAAAAAAGCGAACGATGGGCAGGCATCTTAGCCCTTTGTCTAGGCCCGGTCACCCGCGCAAGGCCGCTGGCGGCTTAACTTCACCACGTGTTTCCAGTAGACTCTGAACGCCTTTTTGGCACCATTGTCCGGTCGAAGCTGTTTTCAAAGCGTCACGAGCACAGTCAACCCGAATGGAACGGCGCCGGCACCCTGCCACAGGGTGCCGGCGCCTCCCCTCCCTCGGCGTAAAACTTTGAAAACAGCTTCTGGAGGGGGATCGTCGCAACCTTGGCCGTGCCGCCCATAAAGCGGCTAAGGCGCTTGCGTGCGGGGATTCCCAGGATGCGTGTCCCGGAAACCCCTGGGACCACTGATGAGGGTAAAACTGTGCTTGAAGCCTATCGCAAACACGTAGCAGAGCGTGCCGCCCAGGGCGTCGTGCCCCAGCCGCTGAACGCCGAGCAGACCGCTGCTCTGGTCGAACTGCTGAAGAACCCGCCGGCTGGCGAAGAAGCATTCCTGGTTGACCTGATTACCAACCGTATTCCGCCGGGCGTGGACGAAGCAGCCTACGTCAAGGCCGGTTTCCTCTCCGCCATCGCTAAGGGCGAAGCCGCTTCCCCGCTGATCGGCAAGACCCGCGCCGTCGAACTGCTGGGCACCATGCAGGGCGGCTACAACATCGCCACCCTGGTCGAGCTGCTGGATAGCGCCGAGCTGGCCAGCGCGGCCGCCGAGCAACTCAAGCACACCCTGCTGATGTTCGACGCCTTCCACGACGTCGCCGAGCGTGCCAAGAAGGGCAACGCCGCCGCCAAGGCCGTGCTGCAGTCCTGGGCTGACGGCGAGTGGTTCACCGCCAAGCCGGCCGTTCCGGAAAAAGTCACCCTGGCCGTATTCAAGGTCACCGGCGAAACCAACACCGACGACCTGTCCCCGGCACCGGATGCCTGGTCGCGCCCGGACATCCCGCTGCACGCCCTGGCCATGCTGAAGATGGCCCGCGACGGCATCGAGCCGGACGCTCCGGGTTCGGTTGGCCCGATCAAGCAGATGGAAGCCCTGAAAGCCAAAGGCATCCCGGTCGCCTACGTCGGCGACGTGGTCGGTACCGGCTCTTCCCGCAAGTCCGCCACCAACTCCGTGCTGTGGTTCTTCGGCGACGACATCCCCTTTGTTCCGAACAAGCGCGCCGGTGGCTTCTGCTTCGGTACCAAGATCGCCCCGATCTTCTATAACACCATGGAAGACGCCGGCGCCCTGCCGATCGAATTCGACTGCACCAACCTGGCCATGGGCGACGTCATCGACGTCTACCCGATCAAGGGCGAAGTGCGCCGCAACGGCAGCGACGAACTGGTCACCACCTTCTCGCTGAAGACCGACGTGCTGCTCGACGAAGTCCGCGCCGGCGGCCGTATCCCGCTGATTATCGGCCGTGGCCTGACCGAGAAGGCCCGCGCCGAGCTGGGTCTGGCTCCGTCCACTCTGTTCAAGAAGCCGGAAGCGCCGGCCGACAGCGGCAAGGGCTTCACCCTCGCCCAGAAGATGGTCGGCCGTGCCTGCGGCCTGCCCGAAGGCAAAGGCGTCCGTCCGGGCACCTACTGCGAACCGAAGATGACCACCGTCGGTTCTCAGGACACCACCGGCCCGATGACCCGCGACGAGCTGAAGGACCTGGCTTGCCTGGGCTTCTCCGCCGACCTGGTGATGCAGTCCTTCTGCCACACCGCCGCCTATCCGAAGCCCATCGACGTCAAGACCCACCACACCCTGCCGGACTTCATCATGAACCGCAGCGGCGTGTCCCTGCGTCCGGGCGACGGCATCATCCACAGCTGGCTGAACCGCATGCTGCTGCCGGATACCGTCGGTACCGGTGGTGACTCGCACACCCGCTTCCCGATCGGCATCTCCTTCCCGGCCGGTTCCGGCCTGGTGGCCTTCGCCGCCGCCACCGGCGTCATGCCGCTGGACATGCCGGAATCCGTTCTGGTGCGCTTCAAGGGCAAGCTGCAGCCCGGTATCACCCTGCGTGACCTGGTGCATGCCATCCCCTACTACGCGATCCAGGCCGGCCTGCTGACCGTCGAGAAGAAAGGCAAGAAGAACATCTTCTCCGGCCGCATCCTCGAGATCGAAGGTCTGGACAGCCTGACCGTCGAGCAAGCCTTCGAGCTGTCCGACGCCTCCGCCGAGCGTTCGGCTGCCGGTTGCGCCATCAAGCTGCCGGAAGCGGCCATCGCCGAATACCTGCGCTCGAACATCACCATGCTGCGCTGGATGATCGGCGAAGGCTACGGCGATGCCCGCACCCTGGAGCGTCGTGCCCAGGCGATGGAAGCCTGGCTGGCCAATCCGAAGCTGCTGGAAGCCGACAAGGATGCCGAGTACGCCGCGGTGGTCGAGATCGATCTGGCCGACGTGAAAGAGCCGGTCCTCTGCGCTCCGAACGATCCGGACGACGCCCGTCTGCTGTCCACCGTTGCCGGTCAGAAGATCGATGAAGTGTTCATCGGCTCCTGCATGACCAACATCGGTCACTTCCGCGCGGCCGGCAAGCTGCTGGACAAGGTCAAGGGCGGCATCCCGACCCGTCTGTGGCTGGCTCCGCCGACCAAGATGGATGCCCACCAGCTGACCGAAGAAGGCTACTACGGCATCTACGGCAAGGCCGGTGCGCGCATGGAAATGCCGGGCTGCTCGCTGTGCATGGGTAACCAGGCTCGCGTACAGACCGGTTCGACCGTGGTTTCCACCTCGACCCGTAACTTCCCGAACCGTCTGGGCGATGCGACCAACGTGTTCCTGGCCTCCGCCGAACTGGCGTCGGTCGCCTCGATCCTTGGCAAGTTGCCGACCGTCGAGGAGTACATGGAATACGCGAAGAACATCGACACCATGGCTGCCGATATCTATCGCTACCTGTCCTTCGACCAGATCGCCGAGTACAAGGAAGCTGCGGCCAAGGCCGAACTCCCGGTCCTGCAGATCTAAGCGTCACCCGCGCTGAATGAAGAAGCCCCGCCTTGTGCGGGGCTTCTTCTTTTCCGCCCTCCTGCGCTAGAGTGGCGACAGGTCGAAAGGCCGATGCCCCGGGTCCTGGCATATCGCTTGCCCAAAGCCCGGCGGCATCGGCGGTCCCAACGGCGGGATCCCGTTCACCGACAATGGCGTCGCTTTCGGTCCTGCCCCAGGCAGCCGCCGAGGCGACGCCTTTTCGTTCAGCGCCGGAAGACATCATGACAGATCATCGAACCACCCCCAGAGCGGATGCCCAGACCTGGGTCGCGGGCAGCGATGCCCCCGAGAAGAGCTCGATCAACCTGGGCTTCATGCCGCTCACCGACTCAGCGTCGCTGATCGTCGCCGCCACCCAGGGCTTCGCCGAGCCCTACGGGCTGAGCCTCAACCTCAGGCGCCAGGTTTCCTGGTCGAGCCTGCGCGACAAGCTGCTCAGCGGCGAGCTGGACGCCGCCCAAGGGCTTTACGGTCTGATCTACAGCATGCAGCTTGGCATTGGCGGCGCGCCGGCGACCGACATGGCGGTACTGATGGGCCTCAACCAGAACGGCCAGAGCATCAACCTGTCGACGCCGCTCCGCCAGGCCGGCGTGTGCAACGGCGAGACACTGGCCCGGCATGTGCGCCAGAGCCCTGAAAAGCTCACCCTGGCCCAGACCTTCCCCACCGGAACCCATGCCCTCTGGCTCTACTACTGGCTCGCCAGCCTGGGCATCCATCCGCTTGAGGACGTGAACACCCTGGTGGTGCCGCCGCCACAGATGGTCGAACACCTGCGCGCCGGCCGCATCGACGGCTTCTGCGCTGGCGAACCCTGGGGCGCCCACGCCATCGACCAGGGCATGGGCTTCACCGTCGCCACCAGCCAGTCGATCTGGCCGGACCACCCGGAGAAGGTCCTCGGCTGCACCCGCGCCTTCGTCGAGCAGTATCCCAACACCGCCCGCGCCCTGGTCATGGCCGTGCTGGAGGCAAGCCGCTTCATCGACGCCAGCGAAGAGAACAAGGCCGGCACCGCGCAACTGATCAGTGCCGACGAGTACGTGGCCGCGCCGCGCCAGGTGATCGAACCGCGCTTTCTCGGCAACTACGAGGACGGCAACGGCCATGCCTGGCGGGACGGCCACGCCCTGCGCTTCCATGGCGACGGCGAGGTCAACCTGCCCTACCTCTCCGACGGCCTGTGGTTCATGACCCAGTTCCGCCGCTGGGGTCTGCTGCGCGAAGATCCGGATTACCTCGCCATCGCCAGCCAGGTGCAGCAGCTCGACCTGTATCGCGGCGCCGCCGGTGCCCTCGGCATCCCGCAGCCCGCCTCGCCCATGCGCAGCGCCACCCTGCTGGATGGCAGGATCTGGGACGGCACTAACCCTGCCGCCTATGCCCGCAGCTTCGCCCTCCACTCCATGGGCGAGGTACCGTCGGCCGACGACCAAGGAACATCCCCATGCTGCGCATCCTCCTGATCAACGACACGCCGAAGAAAGTCGGCCGCCTGAGAAGTGCCCTGGTCGAAGCCGGCTTCGAGGTCGTCGACGAATCCGGCCTGACCATCGACCTGCCGACGCGGGTCGAGGCCGTGCGTCCCGACGTGATCCTCATCGATACCGAATCGCCCGGCCGCGACGTGATGGAGCAGGTAGTGCTGGTCAGCCGCGACCAGCCGCGGCCGATCGTCATGTTCACCGACGAGCACGATCCGAAGGTGATGCGCCAGGCCATCCAGGCCGGGGTCAGCGCCTACATCGTCGAAGGCATCCAGACCCAGCGCCTGCAGCCGATCCTCGACGTGGCCATGGCCCGCTTCGAGAGCGACCAGGCCCTGCGCGCCCAGTTGCAGGCCCGCGAGGCGCAGTTGGCCGAGCGCAAGCGCGTCGAGCTGGCCAAGGGCCTGCTGATGAAGATGAAGAACTGCAGCGAGGAAGAGGCCTACACCCTGATGCGCCGCCAGGCGATGAGCCGCCAGCAGAAGCTGATCCAGGTCGCCGAACAGGTCATCGCCATGCACGACATGCTCGGCGGCTGAAGGGACCCCGGCCCCCCTCGCTCTCGCGCCTCAGACCAGGCCGAGAAACTTCAGCGCCGCCCGGTAGATTTTGTCGCCGCTGCAGACGATCACCAGCGAATCGCCGGATTTCGCCCCGCTCAGCAGGTTGGTCAGCTGGCGGGTCACCCCGAACGGATTCTGCAGCACCGCCACTTGCACCTCGTCGCCTTCGGGCATCATCTGCTCGGCCACCAACCGGTCAGGCTTCATGGTGACCGTGACGTTGAGCACCTTGCCGCCAAAACGGGTTTCGAGAAATTCGCTGCCGGACGAGCGCTGTGTGGACGACCTGGTGCTGACTGGTTTCATGGATTTCACCCCCTGTTGAGAATGCGGGGCAATCTACCAAAACGCCCGTGCCGAAACCCAGCTTCGGTTGCATCGAGCCGTCAGCCGCCCCTCCATTCGCCCATCAAAAGGTCTGACTTGCCAGACTACTGGCCACGCGCGTATGTTCCGCACGCAGGCCAGCGCACTGGCCAACGTCGCTCGGACGGTTCCGGGCGCCAACGTCTTTCGAGGAAATCATGGCCGAACACGGCAAGCGCCGCTTTGCGCGCATTGATCGTCTCCCCCCCTACGTCTTCAACATCACCGCCGAACTGAAGATGGCCGCCCGCCGCCGCGGCGAGGACATCATCGACTTCAGCATGGGCAACCCCGACGGCGCCACCCCGCCGCACATCGTCGAGAAGCTGGTGCAGGTCGCCCGCCGCGAGGACACTCACGGCTATTCCACCTCCCGCGGCATTCCGCGCCTGCGCCGCGCCATCTCGCACTGGTACCAGGATCGCTACGCCGTCGAGATCGATCCGGACAGCGAGGCCATCGTCACCATCGGCTCCAAGGAAGGCCTGGCGCACCTGATGCTGGCCACCCTCGACCATGGCGACAGCGTGCTGGTGCCCAACCCCAGCTACCCGATCCACATCTACGGCGCGGTGATCGCCGGCGCCCAGGTGCGCTCGGTGCCGCTGGTGCCCGGTATGGACTTCTTCGCCGAACTGGAGCGGGCGATCCGCGAGACGATTCCCAAGCCGAAGATGATGATCCTGGGCTTCCCCTCCAACCCCACCGCGCAGTGCGTGGAACTGGACTTCTTCGAGCGCGTGGTGGCCCTGGCCAAGCAGTACGACATCCTCGTGGTGCACGACCTGGCCTACGCCGACATCGTCTACGACGGCTGGAAGGCGCCGTCGATCATGCAGGTGCCGGGCGCCAAGGACATCGCCGTGGAGTTCTTCACCCTGTCGAAGAGCTACAACATGGCCGGCTGGCGCATCGGCTTCATGGTCGGCAATGCTGAACTCGTGAGCGCCCTGGCGCGGATCAAGAGCTACCACGACTACGGCACCTTCACACCGCTGCAGGTGGCCGCCATTGCCGCCCTGGAAGGCGACCAGCAGTGCGTGCGCGAGATCGCCGAGCAGTACCGCGAGCGCCGCAACCTGCTGGTCAAGGGCCTGCACGAGATCGGCTGGATGGTGGAGAAGCCCAAGGCCTCCATGTACATCTGGGCGAAGATCCCCGAGCCCTACGCCCACCTCGGCTCACTGGAGTTCGCCAAGAAGCTGCTGGCCGAGGCCAAGGTCTGCGTCTCGCCGGGGCTGGGTTTCGGCGATTACGGCGACGACCACGTGCGCTTCGCCCTGATCGAGAACCTCGATCGCACCCGCCAGGCAATCCGCGGCATCAAGGCGATGTTCCGCGCCGACGGCCTGCTCGAGGCCGTGCCGGAAAAAGCGCGCAAGGCCGACGCCAGCCACTGAGCCAGAGCTGCCCCGTCCCGCGATGGGGCAGCCTCTCCGCAATCCACCAGAAAACCTTCCCCCTATGTCTACCCTCGAACAACTGCGCCGCGGCGAACTGGCCGGCAGCACGCGCCTGGATCTCTCCGCCGATCTGCACGAATTTCCCGAGGAAATCTTCGCCCTGGCCGACAGCCTGGAGATCCTCAACCTCTCGGGCAATCGCCTGACCAGGCTGCCGGCGGGCCTGCCGTGCCTGCGCAAGCTGCGCATCCTGTTCTGTTCGGACAATCCGTTCACCACGCTGCCGGAAGTGCTCGGCGACTGCCCGCAACTGGAAATGGTCGGCTTCAAGGCCAACCGCATCCGGCACCTGCCGACCGCTGCCCTGCCGCCAGCGTTGCGCTGGCTGATCCTGACTGACAACCAACTGGAACACCTGCCCGATAAGCTGGGTGACTGCACCCGACTGCAAAAGCTGATGCTCGCCGGCAACCAGCTGCAGGCGCTGCCACAGAGCCTGGCCGGGCTGAGCCGGCTGGAGCTGCTGCGCATCGCCGCCAATCGCCTCGATGCCCTGCCCGGCTGGCTGTCGGAGCTGCCGCAGCTGTCCTGGCTGGCATTCGCCGGCAACCCCTTCAGCGACGCCAGCGAGGCGGAGATTCTGCGCCAGCATCCGCTGCCGCCGATTCCGCGCAGCAGCATCGAGCTTGGGGAGATCCTCGGCCAGGGGGCCTCCGGAATCATTCACCGCGCCGGCTGGCAGCGCCCCGGGCAACCGGCGCAGACCATGGCGGCGAAGCTGTTCAAGGGCAGCGTGACCAGCGACGGCCTGCCGCACAGCGAAATGGCCGCCTGTATCGCCGCCGGCGAGCAGGCCAACCTGATCCGCGTGGCCGGGCCGCTCGCCGAGCAACCGGGAGCGCCACCGGGCCTGCTGCTGGAGCTGATCGATCCGACCTTCCGCGTGCTCGCCGAGCCGCCGTCGCTGACCAGCTGTACCCGCGACTGCTATGCGCCGGAACGGCGCTTTACCGTCGACAAGGCGCTGCGCATCGCCCGTGGCGTGGCCGCAGCGGGCGCGCACCTGCATGGGCGCGGCATCCTGCATGGCGACCTGTACGCCCACAACCTGCTGGTGGATGGTGCCGGCAACTGCCTGCTCGGCGACTTCGGCGCCGCTTCGTTCTTCGATCCGAGCAGTGTGCATGGCCAAACACTGCAGCGCATCGAGGCCCGGGCCTTCGGCTGTCTGCTGGAGGAGTTGCTGGAACGCTGCCCGGCGGACGGGCAAATCGTGCGCCTGCGGCAATTACAGGAGCAGTGCATGGTCGCCGAGGTCGACCAGCGACCGGACTTCGCGACCCTGAGCACCTGCCTCGCCGCAATCTGAAAAAGGCTCGGACTTACTCCTTCCGGAACAGCCTTTCCACATCCTCCGCCCGGCATAATCCGGTGCCCGGTAGCATGAGGGTCGCAGCGGCGGCGGCCATGCCGTAGCGCACCGCCTCGTGCAGGGGCCAGCCGCGGCTCAGGGCAAGGACCGTGGCGCCGACCACGCTGTCGCCGGCACCCACCGCACTGCACAGCGGCACGTCGAAGGCGCAAAAGCGCTCCACTCCCTCCCGGCTCGCCAGCAGCGCGCCTTCGGCGCCGAGCGAGAGGACGACGATCTCCACGGCCCCCTGTTCGACCAGCCCACGAGCCGCCGCCTCCTGTTCGACCTGGCTTTCCAGCACCCGGCCGGTGAGGCCGGACAATTCGCTCAGGCTCGGCTTGAGTAGATGGATGCCGCCGCGCTCCACCGCATGGCGCAAGGCGTCTCCCGAGTAGTCGAGAATCAGTCCGGCACCGATGCGCTGTGCCAGAGCCACGATCTCGTCGTGAAAGTCCAACGCCACGCCGGTCGGAAAGCTGCCGCTGACTACCAGATAGTCCGCCGACGGAACGAGCGCGGCGATGGCCTCCAGGCAAGCCTGTCGCTCGTCCGGCGTCAGCGTCGGGCCGGGCAGGACGAAACGGTACTGCAGGCCGGTGTCGCCCTCGTCCACAGTGAAGCTTTCCCGCGTATCGCCGGCGATCGGCACTGCCAGTTGGGGCAAGCCGAGCCCCTCCAGCGCACGCTGCAGCATCTCGCCGAACGGACCGCCGGCCGGATAGATCGCCACGGTATCGCCGCCAAGGTTCCGGATCACTCGCGCCACATTGATGCCGCCGCCGCCCGGCTCGTAACGCGGCAGAGTGCAGCGCAGCTTGCTGGTCGGTGCAAGGCGTGCGATGCCGGTGGAGACATCCATCGCGGGGTTGATGGTCAGGGTGGCGATACGCGACATGGAACGCTCCAGCAGGGTCTGACAGAGCGAATATTTAACCAGAGCTTCGGGATCGGGGTGGCAATAAGGAGCATGGCGGACTTCGGATTGCCCGCCCCGTTGGCTGGCGGACACGTCCGGAAGCGTTCGCTCTCGTCTGCTGGAAGGCAACGAATACACGACAGCCCTGTTCGACCTCCCAGCACAGGCGGCCTGAAAAACAGGCCTCACTGCAGCGTAGGCGTCACCACCTCCTTCAAGTCGATGTGTTTCCAGTTCGGCTTCTCCCCCAAACGCGCATTGAAGCGGGTGTTGAAGGTGAACTCGTCCTCGGTGTGCTGGCTCAGCGATTTACCATAGATCGTCTGCAGCGCCGTCAGGTCGTAGCCCATCAACTGCAGCAACGTGGGGAAGATGTTGTAGTGGCTGGAGCGGTCCTTGTTGCCCGCCAGCTCGCGCGGCCAATCGAGGGTGTGCAGGCCGTTGCCCTGGATCACGACCAGCGGCACCAACCCCTCCTCCACCACCGGATCGCCGCCGCAATGGGTATCGACGCCTGGGTTGCCGCGCTCGTGCAAGTCCTGGCCATGGTCGGAGGTGTAGATCAGCACCGCGTTGTCGAGCCTGGCCTGACTGAAAACCCGAGCGAAAAACTCGCCGACGTTCCACAACAGGGTATTTTTGTAGGCATTGCGGTAGCGCACCCAGTCCTCGACCTGCCCGCCAAAGTCATAACGCTCGCCGGTGTCGGACACATCGGCGTATTGACCGCGCGACAATGCTGGACGGTAGACCAGGAAGTCGTCCGGGTACTTGTCGTGCACCGGGAAGTGCGCACCGACCTTGTTGAGGTAGACCAGCTCCGGCGTATCGTTGTTTAGCAACTCGATGAGCTTCTGCGCCGCGGCCATGTCGCGGTCGCGCACCGGCGTCTGGTTGAACTGGACAAATTCATCGATCTCCTGACGCTCGCTCTTGCTCATCAGGTTCTGCAGGCGGCCGCCAGTGCGCTGAGCATCGATATAGACCGTGCGCAGCCCAGCCTTCCTAGCATATTGCCAGATCGACGGCATGGTCGAGTTGATCCGCAGGTAATCGCTGCGCGTGCCACCGTAGCGTAGAGTGACGTTGGTATCGGCGCTGCAGTTGGCGATGGAGGCGGCGTAACCGTAGTTGTAGATGCTCACGCCAGGGTAAGCCTGCCCGAGACTGCTGTGCACGCCATGCTCGACGTTGATATCCAGGTAGTTACCGGACACGCTTTCATCGACGATCAGCACGATGTCGTTGCCGACTGCTTGGCCATGGCGCGGCAGGCTCACCGTCTCCCGCGGTCCCACCGTACTGCTCGCCGCCTCGTAGGCGAACAGGTTGAGGTAGACCAGCGGCGTGTACATCGCCGGCAGGCCGCGAGCCCCCTCGCCGCTGCGCACGAACAGAATCCCCGTCAGCAGCAGCACACCACAGAGCGGCGCTACAACCAGCGCATAACTGGACAACGGCAGGCGCCGGCGCGGTGCAAGGGCGATACTGAACAGCAACGGCAGGGCACCGACGGCGGCGAGGAAGACGCTCGCCCGGTACTGGTAGAGCGCTTCGTCGATAAAGCCGCCGGAATAGATCAGCGAGACGAAGGTGCTGTAGGTCAGGTAGTCGGCGGTGACGCGGGTATAAACATCGAAAAACAGCGTACTGGCAAAAAACAGCAGTGCGAACAGATAGCGGATAGCCGTCGAACGGATATAGGCGGTCAGCCACAGGGTGGCCAACAGTATGCCGAACACTCCGGCGAACAGCAGCAGCGGCACGCCGAACCCCAGATCGATCAGGCGCTTGAGGTAGTAGTCATAGTGGCTCAGCAGGTACAGGCCGAGCAGCAGCTCCTTCAGGTAAGTCGTCATGGCGTCCTCTCCAAGCTGCCCCAGCCGCGGTACCAGCGTCACGGGCAAAGGCGCTGAAGCCCCAGAAAACTACCTGTAACAAACACTAGCAGCGAGTTTGCGACACGCAACCCACACGGGCTTGCGCAACACGTCAGCCAATGCAGGGCGAACAACCCGCCGCGCCGCGGATTGAACCAGCCTTCTGCTTCTGATTGGCTGCAGACAACTCGGCACAATCCTTTACCCCAGGATGACGCTACTTCGGACTTGAATGCAGCCGTGCCATTGAAGCAATCGCCCCTGCCGTGCCGGGGAGAACCGAAGCTACTCGCTCGCCATGCCCCATCAATGTGCAGAAAACGACCACTCGCCTCCTTTTTGCTCAGCATTGCCTGGCAAAATGTCCTGCAAGCCCACGGGAATGGCTGCTCCAATTCCGGCACGGGTATTGCTCAACAAGCTGTACAGGGCAGCCAACGGCGGTTGCCTGTTGAACGACAAAGGCGTCGCATCACCTCGCTCAGGCGAGTAGTGATGTGGCGCCTTTTGCGTTTCGGCCCCAGCGTCTGGGGCGGTGAACGGAGGCCTTCGCGGCCCGCCCCCTTTCAACCTGCTGTGGCTCCGGCCTCCCAGGCATATAGTGTTCGCCTGTAAGCCTGCCGGAGTTTCTTGCCACCGATGAGGTGTTCGATGAATACGAGTTTCTGGAAAGCCGGCCACACCCCCACGCTGTTCGCCGCATTCCTCTATTTCGACCTGAGCTTCATGGTCTGGTACGTGCTCGGCCCGCTGGGCGTGCAGATCGCCACCGACCTCGGGCTGACCACCCAGCAGCGCGCCATGATGGTCGCCACGCCGATCCTCTCCGGCGCCGTGCTGCGCTTCATCATGGGCATGCTGGCCGACCGCACCTCACCGAAGAGCGCCGGTATCCTCGGCCAGGTGATCGTCATCGGCGCCCTGGCGGTGGCCTGGAACATGGGCATTCACAGTTACCAGCAGGCGCTGCTGCTCGGCCTGTTCCTCGGCTTCGCCGGCGCCTCCTTCGCCGTGGCGCTGCCGCTGGCTTCGCAGTGGTATCCGGCACAGCATCAAGGCAAAGCCATGGGCATCGCCGGCGCCGGCAACTCCGGCACGGTGCTCGCCGCCCTCTTCGCCCCCGGACTGGCCGCCGCCTTCGGCTGGAGCAACGTGTTTGGCCTGGCGCTGATCCCGCTGGTGCTGACCCTGATCATCTTCGCCAGCGTCGCCAAGAATGCTCCGGAGCGCCCGCAGCCCAAGGCCGTCGCCGACTACCTGAAGGCCCTCGCCGACCGCGACAGCTGGTGGTTCATGCTGTTCTACAGCGTGACCTTCGGCGGCTTCCTCGGCCTGGCCAGCACCCTGCCCGGCTACTTCCACGACCAGTACGGCTTCGATCCGGTGAAGGCCGGCTACTACACCGCCGCCTGCGTGTTCGCCGGCAGCCTGCTGCGCCCGCTGGGCGGCGCCCTGGCCGACCGCATCGGCGGCATCCGCTCGCTGCTGATGATGTACACCCTGGCCGCCCTGTGCATCGCCGTGGTCGGCTTCAACCTGCCCAGTTCGACCGCCGCACTGGGGCTCTTCGTGGTCGCCATGCTCAGCCTGGGTGCCGGCAACGGCGCGGTGTTCCAGCTGGTCCCGCAACGCTTTCGCAAGGAAATCGGCGTGATGACCGGACTGATCGGCATGGCCGGCGGCATCGGTGGCTTCGCCCTGACCGCCGGGCTCGGCACCATCAAGCAGTCCACCGGCGACTACCAGCTCGGCCTGTGGCTGTTCGCCAGCCTGGCCGTAGTCGCCTGGTTCGGCCTGCACGGCGTCAAAAAGCGCTGGCGTACCACTTGGGGCAGCGCCGCGGTGACCGCTGCGCGGGTCTGATCCCCGGCAGCAGTCCTGCCCCTCCCAGCCGATGGCCTCCACGCGCTTTCGCGTGGGGGCCTTTTTCATATCCAGCCGCCGTGCACCGACCCGGGAGGTCGCCCATGTCCCTGCAGCTCAGCATCGGCGAAGCCAGTGCCGCCGGTCCGCGCCCGGAGAACCAGGATGCCATCCGCGTGGTCACCCCGGCGCCAGCCCTGGCGGCGAGCAAGGGCTGCCTGTTCGCCCTGGCCGACGGCGTCAGCCAGTGCGCCGACGGCGGCCTGGCGGCACGCGCCACCCTGCAGGCGCTGGCGGTCGACTACTACGCCACCCCGGAAACCTGGGCGGTGGCGCAGGCGCTCGATCGCCTGCTGCTGGCGCAGAACCGCTGGCTGCAGGCCAACGGCGGCGGTCAGCCGCTGCTCACCACCCTCACCGCCCTGGTCCTGCGCGGGCGGCGCTTCACCCTCGCCCATGTCGGCGACTGCCGGGCCTATCGCTGGCGCGACGGGCAGTTGGAACGGCTGACCGAAGAGCACGTCTGGGAACAGCCCGAGATGCGCCACGTGCTCAAGCGCGCCCTGGGCCTGGACCAGCACCTGCTGGTCGACTATCTGGACGGCGACCTGCGGGAAGGCGACACCTTCCTGCTGGCCAGCGACGGCGTCTGGGCAACCCTCGGCGACCCGGGCATCCGCCACATCCTCGCCGACGAGCCGGAGCTTCCGGCCGCGGCCCGGGCGCTGGTACGTGCCGCCCACCTGGCCGGCAGCCCGGACAATGCCAGCGCCCTGCTGCTGCGCGTCGAGCGCCTGCCGGAAGGTTCGCTGGCCGACAGCCTGGCGCAACTGCAGCACTGGCCGCCAGCACCCGCGCTGCGAGAAGGCCAACTGTTCGAGGGCTGGCGGATCGATGGCCTGCTGGCCGAGTCGCGCCAGTCCCTGGTCTATCGGGTGCGCGACGGCCAGGAACGCCGCTGGCTGCTGAAGACCCTGCCGCCCGCTCGACGCAACGAAGCCGAGGCCGGCCAGGCCCTGCTGCTGGAGGAGTGGTTCCTGCGCCGGGTGGCGGGCCGCTATTTCCCCGAGGTTGCGCCGCTGCCGCAGCGCCAGCACCTCTATTACGTGCAGCGCGAATACCCCGGCCAAACCCTGGCCGGACACCTGCAGGCACACGGCCCGCTGACGCTGGCCCAATGGCTGGACCTCGCGCCGCACCTGCTGCGCGCCCTCGGCATGCTGCACCGGCGCAACATCCTGCACCGCGACATCAAGCCGGAAAACCTGCTGTGGGGCGAGGACGGCGAACTGCGCCTGCTCGACTTCGGCCTGGCCTACTGTCCGGGACTGTCCCGCGACGAAGCCCACAGCCTGCCCGGCACGCCCAGCTACATCGCCCCGGAAGCCTTCGCCGGCGCTGCGCCCGACGCCCGCCAGGACCTCTACGCCGCCGGCGTCACCCTCTATGCCCTGCTCACCGGCCATTATCCCTACGGCGAAATCGAAGCCTTCCAGCATCCCCGCTTCGGCACCCCGACCCCGGCCAGCCGCTACCGGCCCGACCTGCCTGCTTGGCTCGACGAAAGCCTGCGCCGCGCGCTGCTCGCCGATCCACAGCAACGCTTCGAGACCGCCGAGGAATGGCTGCTCGAGCTGGAACGAGGCGAGCAACGGACCCAGGACCTGCGCCCCCGTCCCTGGCTGGAGCGCGAGCCGCTGAAAGTCTGGCGCGGTATCGCCCTGCTCTCCCTGCTGCTCAACCTCGTGCTGTTCGCCCTGCTGGTCGTCGGCCGCCAGCCATGAGGGCACCAAAAAAGCGCATGACGCCTCTAAAGCGTGCAAAACATGGCGAATCAACCCAGCGCTGAACTCGGAAAATCCCTTGAAAATCAGTAACACGTAAAACTGGCACACCCCCTGCATTACAAAACCCGACAGATCACATAGCACTGCCTTCAACGTGGAGGGCGGTGCTTCCCGACAGAACGGGAATGGACAAAGGCGTCCTCGCTGGGTAACCGGCGGGACGCCTTTTTTGTTTTCCGCTTTCCGTAACGGAGAAGAGCGATGGAAAAACTCAAGCTGGTGATGATCGGCAACGGCATGGCCGGGGTACGCACCCTGGAAGAACTGCTCAAGCTCGCCCCGGATCTCTACGAGATCACGGTGTTCGGCGCCGAACCGCACCCGAACTACAACCGCATCCTGCTCTCTCCGGTGCTGGCCGGCGAACAGACCTTCGAGGAGATCATCCTCAACGATCTGGACTGGTACCGAGACAACGGCATCGACCTGCGCATCGGCTGCAAGGTGGTCGACATCGACCGCCAGAACCGCCGGGTGATCGCCGAAGACGGCAGCGTGGCCGAGTACGACCGCCTGCTGGTCGCCACCGGCTCCACCCCCTTCATCCTGCCGATCCCCGGCAAGGACCTGCAGGGCGTGATCGGCTACCGCGACATCGCCGACACCGAGACGATGATGGAAACCGCCAGGACCCATCGCCACGCGCTGGTGATCGGCGGCGGCCTGCTCGGCCTGGAAGCGGCCAACGGCCTAAAGCTGCGCGGCATGGAGGTGACCGTGGTGCACCTCGGCGACTGGCTGCTCGAGCGCCAGCTCGACAAGACCGCCGGCAAGCTGCTGCAGAGCGCCCTGGAGGCGCGCGGCATCCAGTTCCGCCTGAACACCAACACCGCCGCCCTGTTCGACGACGGCGAGGGCCGGGTTGCCACCGCGCGCTTCAGCGACGGCGAGGAGATCTCCGCCGATCTGGTGGTGATGGCCGCCGGCATCCGTCCCAACGCCGAGCTGGCCGAGCGTGCGGGCCTGGCCTGCAACCGCGGCATCCAGGTCGACGACTGCCTGCAGACCTCCGACCCGGCCATCTACGCCGTCGGCGAATGCGCCAACCACCGTGGCATCGCCTACGGTCTGGTGGCACCGCTGTTCGAGCAGGCCCGGGTCTGCGCCGACCACCTGGCCCGGCTCGGCAACGCCCGCTACGAGGGCTCGGTGACCTCCACCAAGCTCAAGGTCACCGGCATCGACCTGTTCTCCGCCGGCGACTTCATGGGCACGGAAGGCACCGAGACCATCACCCTCTCCGACCCCATCGGCGGCGTCTACAAGAAGCTGGTGGTCAAGGACGACGTGCTGGTCGGCGCCTGCCTGTACGGCGACACCGCCGACGGCGGCTGGTACTTCCGGCAGATCCGCGAAAGCCACAACGTCGCCGAGATCCGCGATCTGCTGATGTTCGGCGAGAACGCCCTCGGCGACGCCGGCCACCAGGGCCAAGACAAGGCCATGGCGATGAGCGACGAGATGGAAGTCTGCGGCTGCAACGGCGTGTGCAAGGGCACCATCGTCAAGGCGATCCGGGAAAACGGCCTGCTCTCCGTGGACGAGGTGAAGAAGCACACCAAGGCGGCCAGCTCCTGCGGCTCCTGCGCCGGACTGGTCGAGCAGATCCTGATCAACACCGTCGGCGGCGCCGCCGATGTCAAGCCCAAGAGCGAGAAGCCGGTGTGCGGCTGCACCGACCTCAACCACGGCCAGGTGCGCCAGGCGATCCGCGCGCAGCACCTGACCAGCCTGGGCCAGGCCATGCAGGCCATGGAGTGGCGCACCCCCGACGGCTGCGCCACCTGCCGCCCGGCACTGAACTACTACCTGATCTCCACCTGGCCGGGCGAGGCCAAGGACGATCCGCAGTCGCGCCTGATCAACGAGCGCGCCCACGCCAACATCCAGAAGGACGGCACCTACTCGGTGGTGCCGCGCATGTGGGGCGGCGTGACCAACCCCTCCGAGCTGCGGCGCATCGCCGACGTGGCCGACAAGTACCAGATCCCCATGGTCAAGGTCACCGGCGGCCAGCGCATCGACCTGCTCGGCGTGAAGAAGGAAGACCTGCCGGGCGTGTGGAAGGACTTGGACATGCCGTCCGGCCACGCCTACGGCAAGTCCATCCGCACCGTGAAGACCTGCGTCGGCAGCGAATTCTGCCGCTTCGGCACCCAGAACTCGACGCAGATGGGCATCGACCTGGAACACGCCCTGTTCGGCATGTGGTCGCCGCACAAGGTCAAGCTGGCGGTCTCCGGCTGCCCGCGCAACTGTGCCGAATCGGGCATCAAGGACGTCGGCATCATCGGCGTGGATTCGGGTTGGGAGCTGTACATCGGCGGCAACGGCGGCATCAAGACCGAGGCCGGCGAGTTCTTCGTCAAGGTCAGGAGCGCCGAGGAGGTCATGGAATACAGCCTGGCCTTCCTCCAGCTCTACCGCGAGGAGGCCTTCTACCTGGAGCGCACCGTGCACTACATGCACCGCGTCGGCCTGGAGCACATCAAGCAGGTGGTGCTGGAGGACGAGGCCCGGCGCAAGGAACTGCACCAGCGCCTGCTGTTCGCCCTGTCCTTCGAGCAGGACCCCTGGCAGCAGCAGATCGAGACGCCGGCGCTGAAGAAGGAATTCGAGCGCATCCCGGTCAGGGAAGTGGAAACCGCCTGACGACCACTGCCCCTCTGCAGGAGCGGACTCACCCACGATGTGGGTCGAGCCGAATCCGCTCCTGCAGCCAACCTCCAACGAATTGAGCGAGGAATACCGATGAACTGGCTGGATATCTGCGCCCTGGAAGAGATCAACGTGCTCGGCGCACGCATCGTCGCCGGGCCCAAGGGCGACATCGCCATCTTCCGCACCGCAGGCGACGAGGTGTTCGCCCTCGACGACCGCTGCCCGCACAAGGGCGGGCCGCTGTCCCAGGGGCTGATCTACGGCAAGCGCGTCGCCTGCCCGCTGCACAACTGGCAGATCGACCTGGCGAGCGGCGAAGCCCTGGAGCCGGACGTGGGCTGCACCCACAAGTACCCGGTCAAGATCGAGGACGGCCGCGTGCTGCTGGCCCTGAAGTCCCTGAAAGACTGCGCCTGACCCCGTAGGGTGGAAAACGCCGCAGGCTTTTCCACCGACGACACCCTTGAACCGCTGGACAAGCACAGCATTGTCCAGCCTACGACCCCGAACGACACGGAGCGACAGCCATGACCCGGCCGACCCAGACCACCGCCTCCACCTGCTGCTACTGCGGCGTCGGCTGCGGCGTGCTGATCGAGCACGACGGCGAGCGCATCACCGGCGTGCAGGGCGACCCGACCCACCCGGCCAACTTCGGCCGGCTGTGCAGCAAGGGCTCGACCCTGCACCTGACCGGCGACCTGGCCGCCCGTGCGCTCCATCCCGAGTTGCGCCTGGGCAAGGGCCTGGCCCGTGCGCGCACCGACTGGGACAGCGCGCTGGATCATGCAAGCTCGGTGTTCGCCGAGACCATCCGCGAGCACGGCCCGGACAGCGTGGCCTTCTACATCTCCGGCCAGTTGCTGACCGAGGACTACTACGCCTTCAACAAGCTGGCCCGCGCGCTGGTCGGCACCAACAACATCGACAGCAACTCGCGCCTGTGCATGTCCTCGGCGGTGGTCGGCTACAAGCGCAGCCTGGGCGCCGACGCTCCGCCCTGCTCCTACGAGGACATGGAGCAGAGCGACTGCCTGCTGATCGCAGGCAGCAACATGGCCTACGCCCACCCGGTGCTGTTCCGCCGCCTAGAAGCGGCCAAGGCCAGTCGTCCGAAGATGAAGATCATCGTGATCGACCCGCGGCGCACCGACACCTGCGAGCTGGCCGACCTGCACCTGGCGATCCTGCCGGGCACCGACGTGGCGCTGTTCCACGGCATCCTGCACATCCTGCTGTGGGAAGGCTGGATCGACCGTACCTATATCGATGCCCACACCGAAGGCTTCGACGAACTGAAAAAGCTGGCGCGCGACTACAGCCCGGCGGCGGTGGCCGATATCTGCGGCATCTCCGTCGACAGTCTGCAGGCCTGCGCCGAACTGATCGGCAAGGCCCCCAGCTTCATGAGCCTGTGGTGCATGGGCCTCAACCAGTCCAGCAGCGGCAGCGCCAAGAACAGCGCGCTGATCAACCTGCACCTGGCTACCGGGCAGATCGGCAAGCCCGGCGCCGGCCCCTTCTCCCTCACCGGCCAGCCCAACGCCATGGGCGGGCGCGAGACCGGCAGCCTGGCCAACCTGCTGCCCGGCCATCGCGAAGCCGGCAATGCCGAACACCGCGCCGAAGTCGCCGGCTACTGGGGTGTCGATACCCTGCCGGAGACTACCGGCCTGACCGCCATCGAGCTGTTCGAGGCCGTAAGGGTCGGCAAGGTCAAGGCGCTGTGGATCGCCTGCACCAACCCGGCACAGTCGATGCCCGATCAGCAGAAGATCCACGAAGCCCTCTCCACCTGCCCCTTCGTGGTGGTGCAGGAGGCCTACGCCACCACCGAGACCTGTCGCTACGCCGACCTGCTGCTGCCCGCCGCCGGCTGGGGCGAGAAGGAAGGCAGCGTCACCAATTCCGAGCGGCGCGTCAGCCATGTGCGCCGTGCCGTGCCGGCGCCGGGCGAGGCGCGCGCCGACTGGGCGATCACCTGCGACTTCGCCCGCCGCCTGGAACGCCACCTGCGCCCAGGGGAGCCAAGCCTGTTCGACTTCGCCAGCCCGGCCGCGCTGTTCGAGGAATACAAGCAGCTCACCGCCGGCCGCGATCTGGACCTGAGCGGCTTGAGCCATGCACTGATCGACGACCTCGGCCCGCAGCAGTGGCCCTTCCCGGCCGGTGCCAGCCGCGGCACGCCGCGCCTGTATGCCGACGGGGTGTTTCCCACTGCCAGCGGGCGCGCCCGCTTCCAGGCCGATCCGTTCCGGGCGCCGCAGGAAAAGCGCGAAGCGCGCTACCCGCTGACCCTCAACACCGGCCGCCTGCGCGACCAGTGGCACGGCATGAGCCGCACCGGCACCGTTGCCCAACTGTTCGGCCACGTCGAGGAGGCCGCGCTCAACCTGCACCCGGACGAACTGCGCCGCCGGCGCCTGGCCAGCGGCGACCTGATCAAGGTGCGCAGCCGCCGCGGCAGCCTGATCCTGCCGGTACAGGCCGACGAGGCCGTGCGTCCCGGCCAGGCCTTCCTGCCGATGCACTGGGGCGACCGCTTCCTCAAGGGCCTGGGCACCAACGTGCTGACCCTGCCGGCCTTCGACCCGCTGTCCAAACAGCCGGAACTCAAGCACGCCGGCGTCGAGGTGGAGAAGGTCGAGCTGCCCTGGCAGTTGTTCGCCCTGGTCGAGGGCGAGGTGCAGCAACGCTTCGCCGAGCTGCGCCCGCTGCTGGAAGAGTTCGCCTATGCCAGTCTGACCCTCACCGGTCGCGAGCGCCCGGCCCTGCAGGTCAAGGCCGCCTGCGCCGTGCCCCCGGAAGCCGGACTGCTGGCGAAGATCGACGGCCTGCTCGGCCTCGATCAAGGCCCGGTGCTGGCCTACGACGACCCGCGCCGTACCGTCGGCAAGCGCGTGCGCATCGAGGACGGGCGTATCGTCGCCATCCGCCTGGCCGGCGAAACCGCCGCGCGCGACTGGCTCAAGGCGCTATGGAGCGAAGGCAAGACCGACGCCGAGCTGCGCCGCTGGCTGCTCGCCCCGCTGAGCGCCCCGCCGGGCAGCGCCAGGACGATCAAGGGCAAGACGGTATGCAGCTGCATGAACGTCGGCGAGGCCGCGATCCGCGCCGGCATCGAGCGCGGCCTCGACCTCGACGACCTCAAGCGGGAACTGAAGTGCGGTACCAGTTGCGGCTCCTGCGTACCGGAAATCAAACGGCTGCTGGCGCAGCCGGTGGCGGCCACGGCCTGACACAAACCGTAGGGTGGGTTGGCCGTACAGCGGCGTAACCCACCAACGATGCCGACAGGCATCGCCATTGCCGGCCTCACGGCCGGCTGGCGCGGGTTAGGACCTTCGGTCCGACCCACCCTACAAATGCGATACGAGAGAGGTGGAACATGAGCGCAAAAGTCTGGCTGATCGGCGCGGGTCCCGGCGACCCGGAACTGCTGACCCTCAAGGCCGTGCGCGCCCTCGGCGAGGCCGAAATGGTGCTGATCGACGACCTGGTCAATCCGGAGGTGCTCGAACACTGTCCGCAGGCCCGCATCATCCGTGTCGGCAAGCGCGGCGGCTGCCGCTCCACGCCGCAGGACTTCATCCATCGCCTGATGCTGCGCTACGCCCGCCAGGGCAAGTGCGTGGCGCGCCTGAAGGGCGGCGACCCGTGCATCTTCGGCCGCGGTAGCGAGGAAGCCGACTGGCTGGCCGAGCACGGCATCGCCACCGAAATCGTCAACGGCATCACCTCGGGCCTGGCCGGTGCCACCCAGTGCGGCATCCCGCTGACCCTGCGCGGCGTGGCCCGCGGCGTAACCCTGGTCACCGCCCACACCCAGGACGACAGCAGCCTGAACTGGCAGGCGCTGGCACAGAGCGGCACCACCCTGGTGGTGTACATGGGCGTGGCCAAGCTGGTCGAGATCCGCGACGGTCTGCTGGCCGGCGGCCTGCGTGCCGACATGCCGGTAGCGATGATCGAGAACGCCTCCTTGCCGCAACAGCGCGAATGCCGCAGCAGCCTCGGCGCCATGCAGCAGGACGCCACCGCCTTCCGTCTGAAGAGCCCGGCGATCCTGGTGATTGGCGAGGTCGCCGCAGTCGCTCAGCCGGTGCTCATGGCCCGAAGTGCCTGAGTACCTCAGCCCTCCCGAGCCTCGGCTTACCGCCTGTCCCGAGTCTTTCCGTTCCGTAAAAAAAGAAGGCTCTTCATGGATTCCGGACTGTTACGCCATCAGGACCCTGAGCAGGGGTTGAAGCAGCCCTTTGCCCCGTATCCGGGCATTGTGGACGAAC
>NZ_FOFJ01000073.1 GCF_900110885.1 Azotobacter beijerinckii
GTCGCCGTAGACCCCCTGGTAGCCGACGTGGAAGGTGTGGCCCTTGTATTTGGCCGAAAACAGCCCGTAGGCCAGCTGGTTGTCGAGGTTGCCGACCTTGCTGTGGCCGTCCTCCGTGGCGGTGAAGTAGCCGATGTCCGAGGACAGCGTCCAGGCGCCCAGCGGCAGGGCATGCTTGATGCCGTAGAAGCGCTGCTGGTAGATGTCCTCCAGTTGGCCCTGCCAGAAACTGAGCGTGGTGCGATTGGAATTGAAGCTGTAGTCGCCGCCGATGTAGTTGTAGTGATCGCCGGTAGCGTAAGCCAGGCGCCGCGGATTGATCGGGTCGTTGATGATCAGCGCGGTCATCTTCTGATGGTCGGTCGAGTTGCGCATGACAGCGGTGTTCAGCCACCCGGCCTGCAGGGTCAGCCCGGGAATCTCCCGGGAGATCAGCGTGGTCCCCCGGTAAGTCTGCGGCAGCAGGCGGTTGTCGGTGTGCGCCAGGATCGGCAGGTTCGGCGTCTGCTCGCCGTACCTCAGCTCGGTGCTGGAAAAGCGGGCCTTCAGCGTCAGCCCCAGGCGGCCATACTCGCTGGCCGCCTTGCCGTCGTCGTGCACCGGCAGCAACCCGGTATTGGTGCGGTCGCTGTTGCTGTCGAGCTT
This sequence comes from Azotobacter beijerinckii, assembly GCF_900110885.1. GTDB lineage: Bacteria > Pseudomonadota > Gammaproteobacteria > Pseudomonadales > Pseudomonadaceae > Azotobacter > Azotobacter beijerinckii. The sequence goes on from NZ_FOFJ01000073.1 coordinate 646, forward strand.
GACGCCCATCAGGCCGAGCACATCAAGGCCGAAGCCGACGGGCCCCGGAGTATAGCCGGACTTGAAGTTTAGAATGAAACCCTGGGCCCACTCCTCCGCCTTGGACTGTTGGTTTCGTCCCTGGATATCGGAGAAGTCGCGCATGAAATAATAATTGCGAAGTTGCAGGGTGGCGGTGGAGTCTTCGATAAATCCACTTTCGGCGACGCTGGCCAGCGGCATGCCACCAATGATCGTGCCGGACATGACAAGTTGTAGCTTCCGTCTCATCTTAAATTCTCTTGTTTTTATTGTTAGCAAGATAATCAAGAGTGCCTAGTAGGGTGAGTCATAAATTCGCATGCTGTTTTCGGTATGTAAGTCTTTGTTTCTTCCTAGAAGAATCGCGGCAAATTTACGACTCACACCACTAGATAGAACACTCACACAAAGTATCTATTGGATATATTCTGAGAAGTGGCACTGAAAGCTTCTGTCGAGGCTGGTTGTCAATGCCACTCATTACCCAGCTCGCTCTGAATAGTCAGTCTCAGCAAGACTTGCCGATAGCTTGGTCACTCCATATACTAAACAGATCGTCACCCTCTCTGGCGTCAAGTTTTAAGCCGAGCCCTTCTCCATTACGATGTCATCCCGAACTTCAGATGAAATAGACGAGTTAGAGACAGCTGCCGAAAGCTTGCTATTGACCAGGGAGATAGCAATAGCAGCAAGCAGACCCGGAATAGCGATGGCGACGAAATTCATCTCGAGCGGCAGGGACATGCCGACCAACACACCGATCAGAATCGGCGCAATTATCGCGCCACCACGCCCGACGCCAAGTGCCCAGCCAAGGCCAGTGGATCGAACTGCAGCTGGGTAGAACTGGCCGACAAAGGCGTTATTCACGATCTGCGTTCCGATCGTGCTGGCACCGGCCAGACCGACGACAACAAATAGCAGTTCCAGCGGCAGTGGCCTCCCCAGGAGGGTGATCGACAGGGCTGCGAGAAGATACATAAAAATCAGTACATATTTGATATTGAAGCGATCTGCCAGCCAACCACCGCCTACGGCGCCTATCATGGCACCGAGATTCAAGACCATCACGAAGGTCATGGCCGACCCCAAGTTGTAGCCAGCGCTGGCCATCAGCTTGGTCAGCCAGGTACTCAGGGCATACACCATGAACAGGCACATGAAAGAGGCCAGCCACAGCATGATGGTGCTGAAGCTTCGTTTTTCCGAGAACAAATGATGAACGGGTGCCTTGCCTGAACGATCCCTCTCGGGCAGCACAAAGCGATCCGTGGCGGAAGGTGAATAGGTTCTGTCGAGACGAGCCACGATCGCTTTCAGCTCATCAAAGCGGCCTGCCTGATGCAAAAACGACATGGACTCTGGCAAGGACATGAAGATGAAAGGAACGAGGACTATCGGTGCAAGCGCCGCGTAGAACACCGATTGCCAACCGAAATTTACCAGCATCGCTTTACCAAGGAACGCAGCCAGGATGCCGCCGACTGAATAGCCGCTAAACATAAGCGTAACCAGTGTGGCGCGCATGCGTCGCGGGGCGTATTCCGTCATCTCGGCTACGATGTTCGGCATGACGCCGCCGATACCCAGCCCGGCCAAAAAGCGCATCACACCGAAGACGACAGGATCCTGGGTCAGGCCGGCGGCTGCAGTGAATACGCTGAAAAGCACGATGCAGATGGAGATTACCCAGCGACGACCGACACGGTCAGCGAGCGTGCCCAGGAAAATGGCGCCGAACATCATCCCGAATAAAGCAGAACTAGCCATGAATCCCGCTTGCGTGGAATTGACGCCCATGTCCTTCATGATTGCAGGCATTGCAATACCTGCGACAGCCAGGTCGTAGCCGTCAAAAATAATGATTAGTGAACACCAAAACAAAACCAACCCATGGAATGGGTTGAGTTTCGCCTCGTCAGCGATCTTATAGATATCTAATTGACGCACTTTAGGCACTCCTTTTATTAATTTTATTGAGCCGTTTCCATGCGAAGCTTTTTCTGTGACGGAGCAATCCTCTTCTGTTTATGAGCCAGGGGAGCCTCTCGTACGTTGAAATACCCCCTGGAGAGGTCGCCGGCATGTCACCGGCGACCTTGCTGCGGCGTGTCAGATCCTCAGACGGGAGTTGCCAGCAGACGGTCAATGCTGAAAGTGTCAGCGATGCACTGCTTGGATTTGCATTCCAGCGCTCCGATGACCCGAACAGTCTCGTCAAGATAAGTCCTGACCTGAGCCCGAAAGCTCACCATGGACCTTCTGTTGTCCATTACATTCAGATGTAACTTACAGAATCGATTGACAATCGTAGAAAACCCGCATCACAACCAAGTTCCGCCCTGGCGTTCATCTGGTTCATTGAAATCGCTAGCGTCGAAGCCGTGAATCCAGTCGAGGTGATGCAGCATGGCATCATGTGAGGCAAGACGCGCATCGCGCCGATCCCTCTCTTCACCCGGTGGCAAGTGCAGCATATCGCCGGTGGTCACGGACGCATACACAACCTTGCGCGCCCGGCCACGACGCAGTCGCTCGTAACGTTCAAAGGTTTCTGCAATCGACTCGGAACCCGCAGCGGCAATGCAATCCGCAAGGACTACGGCATCCTCGATCGACTGGTTGGCACCCTGTCCATGGTGCGGTACCAGGGCATGTGCGGCATCACCGAGCAGTGTTACCCGACCTTTGCTCCAGCGGCCAAGGGTCATACGATAAACCATTCCCCATCGCTCATTGACTGTCTTCAAGGTGTTCGAAGCGATCATCTCGACGAGAGCAGGATGCCAGTCTTTAAAGAGGCGTAGTTGTTCACCGTCGCCTGTAGGCGCGGTCGACTGTTTTAGTGGCCAGGTCGTCGGGGTGCGTTCAACGAGAAAGAAATTGATATCTCCTTTTCTGTCTCCGCCGATCGGGTAGTGAAGGCAGTGGCCGGACTCACCCATCCAGAATTGGATCGCAGTCGGATCAGGCATGCTGGGTAATTTATCGATTGGAACAATCCCACGAAACGCCGTATACCCCGCGTATATGTAATCTTCATAGCCGAGCATCAAGTTCCGTACGGTGGAACGCACCCCGTCAGCACCAATGACGATATCGGCTTCCGCTTTGCTGCCATCCTTAAAGTGCAGCACTACCTGTTCGCCAGTATCGTCGATATTTGCCAGGCGTTTACCCAGGTGGATGCGATCCATACCCACCTTGGTGGAGAGAATCCTTTGCAACTCGGCCCGGTGGATGCCGAGATAGGGGCCACCGAAAAGGTCTCGATATGCCTGCCCCCCGGCGTGCCTGCCGATTTCACGGCCAGTCTTTCCATCCCGGTAGATTAAGGCAGAAACTTCAAACGCGGCTTCGTCAAACGACTCGCCCAAACCCCAGTGGTCATAATAAAAACGCGTGGCATTAGCGGACAAGGCGACCGCAGCACCCACCTCACGCAACTCCTCCGCTTGCTCGTAAATATCAACGTCGATGCCGTGGTGACGCATCGCAATCGCAAAGGTCAAGCCACCGACACCGCCACCGACCACAGCAATGCGACGTATTTTATTAGTTCCTTTGTCATTCATAAGATTATCTCTTTCTTATAAAGGGTGGACACACATTGAGATAGCACGCTTGACATCATGCTGGGGCATTTAACAGGGACCGGTGAGTTACAGCGTCTCATGCCGTGGCGTGAGAGTCCGCCCTAACCACGCCTGCCCTTAATGATGCGTTGGGCGAACAATAGAGAAGGTTGCCATATAAGTACATAAACAATATGCTATAACTATTATCACCAGTGTGAATATTGAGAAGAAGGCATGCAACTGCGGGACATCGACCTGAATCTCCTTGTGATCTTCAATCAGTTGATGATCGATAAGCGAGTCTCGGCGGTTGCCGAGGCCCTGGGCATCACGCAACCGGCGGTAAGCAACGCATTGAAGCGTCTGCGGGTGCAGCTAAAGGACGAGCTTTTCCTGCGCACCTCGCGCGGCATGGAACCCACGCCCTTTGCTCAGCAGCTAGCCGAGCCGGTCGACTACGCACTGGGGACTATCCACGGTGCGCTCAATCAGCAAACCAGCTTCGATCCAGCCACGAGCACGCGCACCTTCACTCTGGCAGTCACCGACATCGGCGATATTTATTTCCTGCCCGTCTTAATGGAGGAGGTGATGCGGACGGCACCGCAGCTTTGCATCAGCACGGTGCGTAACACTGCGGTAAGCCTCAGGGAAAACCTGGAGCTAGGAAAAGTGGATCTGGCCATTGGCCTGTTACCCCAACTACAGGGAGGGTTCTTCCAGCGGCATTTGTTCAAGCATCGCTACGTGTGTATGTTCCGCCGCGAGCATCCCGCTGCCAGCCAGCCGATGACCCTCGATCTGTTCCAGTCGCTGGAGCACGTGGTGGTCATCTCTGCCGGCACCGGGCACGGCGAGGTGGACACGATCCTGGATCGGGCAGGCATCCTTCGTCGGATACGAGCGGTAGTACCCCATTTCATTGCGGTCGGCCCCCTCCTCCAGTCGACCGACCTCGTTGCCACGGTCCCCGAGCGCTTCGCGATGCGCTGCACGCAGCCCTTCGACCTAGTCTATGTGCCTCATCCCGCGCAGCTACCGGAGATCGCCATCAAGCTGTTCTGGCACGCCAAATATCACCGGGATCCTGCCAACCAATGGCTGAGGCAGCTCCTCTTTGAGAAGTTCAGCGACAGACCGGAAGGCGGCGCAGCGGCTTTGTCCTGAATCACTCAAATAGCGCACGGCCGCAATGTCGGCGTGGTCCGGCGCCAGCTGGATACCGTGTAGAGGCGGGGGATGCCGTGTGTCTCGCCTTTCAACAGCTATGATCCAGAGAATCACGGTCTGTTGAGGGTCGGGTCCGAAATACCCGCACTACGGATGCGGTCGATCCGGGTGATTGCCTGCCCTACGTCTGCTGACTAATGGGAATTTCATACGACTTCGTCATGCGAATGGGCTCCTCCTGCTCACGCAGTTGGCACATTCGAATGCCGGGATGATGCGACCCCTTCGCTCCCTCGCCATTACAGCGACTTCATCACTACTACGAGCCGCTCCGCCCCTTGGTGGCGCATCGGTATTGTCGGCCTCGCCTTGCGGGCTTGCGCCTTTCCCTGGCCATCGCCACCGAAGGTTCCCGCAGTTCAACGCAAGAGCCCGAACCCGGCTCGCGCTGCCTCTATGCCGGACACCGCTGGACCCGTAAGCAGGTTTCGCCCCAGCTTCTCCTGGAGCAACTTCACTCCCCAGTTTCGATGTCATCCGAGTATTTTCGACACTTGAACGGCAGTTCACGGTTGTTCGCCTTCCGGGTTCACACCTGACGCCTTTGGGCGCATTTTCCGCAACGCTCACGACCGGGGCTTTTGGCCCAAGCCGCTTGCGGTGGCTTGCCACCTGCTCCTGCAAGCCGATGGCGAGGGGCCAACCCTCATCTCTTCTTACGCCGCTTGCTGCGGCACACTGAAATCCGATACCCACAGCGCATTCGGCCGCTCGGCACGGAACTGCCGGTTAACCCGATCCAGCGGACATGGCCTGGCCCTGTCGCTGGTCGTGATCTTGACCGGCTTGCCGCGTACCATGCCTTGCAGGCCCATCTGACGCATCGGTCGCTCCACTGTGCAGCGGGCCACAACAATGCCTTCGCGGCGTAACCGCCGCCAGACCTTGCGCACGCCATAAACCTGTATCGCGTCAAACGTCGGATCGAGAAAGCCAAGGCACAGCAAGCCAAGGTCGAGCATCCGTTCCGGGTGATCAAGCGGCAGTTCGGCTACGTCAAGGTGCGCTTCCGCGGCCTGGCGAAGAACACCGCGCAGTTGGTGACGCTGTTCGCCCTGTCGAACCTGTGGATGCGCATCGACACTTGCTGACGAATGCAGGAGAGGTGCGTCCGTAATGCGGGAAATCATCCCGGCAAAGCGCCTCGTCAAGGGCACGGCCTGAATTGCCACGGAACTGCCGCTTTTCGAGCAATCGAGCGCTCGCGCAGGAAATGTCGGGGCTAATTCAGACCTTCCTTATGACGTAGTAGATGAAAACGTCTGTGGCGGCGCTGCCGCAATATGTTCCTTTTATGCAATAGTAAATCAACAAACTCATGCTTACTCCGACATCACCAGACGCTTATAGTAACCAAGAGGAAGACGGAAAAATCTCCCCAAAAAATTCAAACTCAAAACAAGCATCGTCGAAAAACCCGACAACGGGATCGGCTCGCTTGATAAAACAGGAGAATAATCATGAAACGCTCGGCTGTTCTGGCGATAGCTACGATTTATTTTATAGCTATGGGCAATGCGGTGAGTGCTGCCGAAGTAGAGCCTGACCCTCTGGCTGCCGACACTCAACTTACTGCCTCCCATGAGCCAACTAGCGATGAGAAAACTGCCGAAGTTAATGATTACACGTACAGCGACAAGCTGGATATTAGAAAAGTCGTTGCTATCGAAAGTAATTCGATGGCCTGTGGTTTAGCTCCAGCTCTCATGACTTACGAGGACACCCATGGTGAGGTACATACCGTGCATTATCAAATCATGGGTACAGGTTGCCAAGGCGGCTACTAATGCTTGGCGGCCGCAAAATCTGAGTGCAACACTTGACCGTTTCGGTAAGGTGTTGCCATGTCTTATCACGAACTCAGCGTTGCCGAACGCGCCACGATCCAGATCGATTTGTTGAACAAATTGAGTCAACACAGGATTGCCCGCCTGCTGAACCGTAGCCCTTTCACCATCAGCCGCGAGATTCGGCGCAACCGCACAGCTCATGGGCACTACGTCACCCATGAGGCCCAACGATTCATGTCGGTTCGCCGCCAGTCCTGCCGCCCCAGCACGGCAACGAGCTGTTCGAGCTGGTGGCTTACCTGCTGCGAAAACGCTTTTCGCCCGAACAGATTGCCGGCAAGCTGCGCTCCATGGAGTTTCCCCAGCTTGAAGACGCCTACGTCTGCCGCGAGACTATTTACAACGCCATTTATGCCCAGCCCTCGTGCGGATGGACGACTTCGCAGAGCGGCAACGAACGTCCGGCCAGGGGGATCGCGTCGCGCAGCAGGGCGCGGAGCATGGCCCAGTAGAACAACCCCTCTCGGCCTGCAGCTGCCGATTGCCGAGCAGGCAGTCGACCCGCTTGATCGCCTGCCTGGGATAGGCCGAGCCAGGCAGTAAGCGCCCCAGCGCAGTCAGGCTCAGGCAGCGACCCTGCAGCAGGGCGGCCACCGTCGCCATCAGGGCTTCGAGACGGCGGGCATGGATCGTGGGGAGTGCCTTGGCGAAGGCATCGCGCAAGAAATTGGACGGTCTGCATGGGTAGGGGGACATCGGTCAGTTTGGCGACAACCAGCGTCGCCCGCCCACTCAGGCCTCTTCAAGCGATACCCATTTGATTTTTCTGGAAAATTTCTGGGGATCACTCAGGCTCGGGCCGCTTTCTCGCCAGTGCCGCCCCGAACGACAGCCGTCTCCCGGCGCGGCGAGCGGCCCCCGCTCTGCCCTGCTCTGCCCGCGCGCCGGAACAGGGCCCCTGCGGGCAAGGGCCCGGCCCTCAAGCGGCGGCACAGCCTGCCGCCTCCCCCTTCCGGGCGCGCCCGGCGCCCACGATCACTGGGTTTTCATGAACCGCTGGTGAGCCGCGACGATGGCGTCGAAGTCGCGATCGACGCCGAAGCCGAGCTGCAGGGGGCGCCGGATGTCGAAGTCGCCCGGCCAGCTGCAGACGATACGTTCGATGCGCGGATCGGGCTCGTCGCCGACCCGCGCACGGGCTTCGAGGCCGGCCAGCCGTTCGAGGCTGTCGAGCATCTGCCCGACCCGCACGCTGATGCCCGGCAGGTTGAGGGTGCGCCGCAGGCCCAGGGCCTGACCGTCGAGGCGTGCGGCATGCAGCAGGTTGGCGATCACCGTGTCCGGCGAAGACAGCCACAGGCGGGTCTCCAGCGGCACCGGGCAGTTGCTCGGCAGACCGGCGAGCGGCTCGCGGATGATCCCGCTGGCGAACGAAGAGGCCGCCGCATTGGGCTTGCCGGGACGCACCGAGATGGTCGGCAGGCGGCAGACTCGGCCGTCGACATACCCCTTGCGCGAATAATCGCCGACCAGCAGCTCGGCCATCGCCTTCTGCGCGCCATACGAGGACTGCGGCAGGGGCGCCAGATCCTCCGGCACCTTGTCCGGCAGCTCGCCACCGAACACCGCCAGCGAACTGGCAAAGACCAGGATGGGCGCTTTGGCGCGCTGCCGGCAGGCTTCCAGCAATACCCGGGTGGCATCCAGGTTGACCCGCATGCCGAGGTCGAAGTCCGCCTCGGCCTGGCCGCTGACGACCGCCGCCAGGTGGTAGACGACGGTGGTCTCGGCATCGACCAGCCTGGCGAGGCACGCCGGGTCGGCGATATCGCCGATCACCGATTCGACCCGCGGGTCCTCGTAGGGATAGGGTGCCAGATCCAGCGAGACGATACGCCCGTGGCCAGGCAGGAGATCGAGCGCTTCCGGTTGCAGCAGGGCTTGGATGAGGCGGCTCCCCAGGAAGCCGGCACCACCGGTGACCAGGATTTTCATGCTGTGGTTACCTTCGTGTGAGGGGGCGGGATGCCCCGGTTTTGTTTTTGGATGAAAGGTCGTGACAAGCATTTGTCATGTTGTATTATGAATTTCAGATCAGCGCAATCGCCGCAGTCGAAGCAGCCCTCGCCGAGGACTCGCCCGTCACGAGCGATTGCCAGGAGAATCCCCGTGGAAGCATTGAACGAAGCCACCCCCAAGCTCGCCGAACGCCTGGCGGAGCGCCTGACCCAGGCGATTCAGGACGGCATCCTGCCGGCAGGATGCCGCCTGCCCACCGAGCAGGCACTGTGCGATCAGTACGGGGTCAGCCGCACGGTGGTCCGCGAGGCCATCTCGATGCTCAAGCGCGAGGAGCTGGTGGTTTCGCGCCAGGGCAGCGGCACCTATGTGAGCAGCACGCCGACGGTCGTCCTGCGCCTGGCTTCGCCCCAGGGCAACGTGCAGTCGGTGATGGAGATTCTCGAGCTGCGCAGCGCCCTGGAAATCAAGGCGGCCGAGCTGGCGGCACTCCATCGCGACAAGGCGCAGCTGCGGGCCATGCGCAATGCCCTGGAAGCGCTGGAGGAAGCCGTCGAGCGCGGCGAGGACGGCGTTCGCGAGGATCTCGCCTTCCACCGCGCCATCGTCGTCGCCACCGGCAACCAGCACTTCCTGAGCACCATCGATTTCCTCCACCAACTGCTCTACCAGGCGATCAGCGTGACCCGCCGCAACGAGGCCCGCTATCCGCTCTACATGCGCCAGGTGGACGAAGAGCACCAGGTTCTGCTCGAGGCCATCGCCGCGGGCGATGCGGAAGCCGCGCGGCTGGCCGCCAGCCACCATCTGGACAATGCCAAAGAGCGTCTGCGCCGGGCGCAGGTCGCTCTCGACGAATCCGACAGACCAACAACAAAGAGGTGATTCAATGACTACTCCCTTGCCATCCTGCGGCGTCATCGGCCTGGGCTCCATGGGGCTGGGCATGGCCCGCTCGCTACTGCGGGCCGGCCTTCCCGTCTGGGGCTACGACATCCGCGACGAGGTCCGCGCGGCCTTCGCCAGCGAAGGCGGCCTGCCGCTGAGCGGCCCGACCGAGCATGCGGCGGCGACCGACCTGCTGTTCATCGTGGTGGTCAACGCCGAGCAGACCGAGCAGGTGCTGTTCGGCGAGCAGGGCATCGCCGCCCGCCTCAAGCCCGGCAGCGTGGTGCTGACCTGCGCGACGATTTCCGCCCAGGCGGCCCGGCGCATCGCCGAACGCCTGGCGGAGCATCAGTTGCTGATGATCGACGCGCCGATCTCCGGTGGTGCACAGCGGGCGGCCAAGGGTGAACTCACGATCATGGCCTCGGGTCCGGAAAAGGCCTTCCAGCGCGCCGAGGCGGCGCTCGCCGCCGTCGCCACCAAGGTCTACCGGCTCGGCAGCGAGGCCGGCCAGGGCTCGCAGATCAAGCTGGTCAACCAGCTGCTGGCCGGCGTGCACATCGCCGCCGCGGCCGAAGCCATGGCCTACGGCATCCGCCAGGGCTGCGATCCGGCCACGCTCTACGAGGTCATCAGCAACAGCGCCGGCAACTCCTGGATGTTCGAGAACCGCGTGCCCCACCTGCTGGCCGGCGACTACCAGCCGCGCTCGGCGGTGAACATCTTCGTCAAGGATCTCGGCCTGGTGCTGGACAGCGCCCAGGACGCGGTCTTCCCGCTGCCGCTGACGGCCAGCGCGCACCAGATGTTCAAGCAGGCCTCGGCCGCCGGCTTCGGCCGCGAGGACGACATCGCCGTGGCGAAGATCTTCCCCGGCATCCGCCTGCCCCACGACGGCACGGAGGGCTGAGCGATGCCGCTACTCGGATGTATCGCCGACGACTTCACCGGCGCCACCGACCTGGCCAGCATGCTGGTCCGGGGCGGCGCCCGCACCGTGCAGACCATCGGCGTGCCGGACCGGCCCCTGCCGACCGGGGATGCCGACGCCCTGGTGGTGGCCCTGAAATCGCGCACCCTGCCCGCCGAGGAAGCCGTCGCCCAGTCCCTGGCGGCGCTCGCCTGGCTGCAGAGCCAGGGCTGCCGGCAGTTCTATTTCAAGTACTGCTCGACCTTCGACTCGACCGCCGACGGCAACATCGGTCCGGTCAGCGACGCCCTGCTCGACGCCCTCGGCAGCCGCTTCACCGTGGCCTGCCCGGCCTTCCCGGAAAACCGCCGCAGCGTGTTCAACGGCTACCTGTTCGCCAACGACGTGCTGCTGAACGAAAGCGGCATGCAGGACCATCCGCTGACCCCGATGCGCGATGCCAACCTGCTGCGCGTGCTGCAGCCGCAGACCCGTCGCCCGGTCGGCCTGATCGACTACCGCAGCCTGCGCGCGGGCGTCGAGGCCACCCGGGCGCGGATCGCCGAGCTGAGCGCCGAAGGCGTCGGCATCGCCATCTGCGACGCCATCGACAACAGCGACCTGGAGGTGCTGGGCAAGGCCTGCCTCGACCTGCCCCTGGTCACCGCCGGCTCGGGCCTGGCCCTGGGCCTGGCCAGCGCCTGGCGCGAGCGGGGCGTCCTGAGCTCGGCCGCCAGCGCCAACCGCCTGGAGCCTCCCCACGGCCGCCGGGCGATCCTCAGCGGCAGTTGCTCCAAGGCCACCCTGGCGCAGATCGCCGAGGCCAAGGCGCACTACCCGTCCTTCCGCCTCGAAGCGGGCGAGCTGATGGCGCGCGGCGGCGCCCTGGTCGAGGAAGCCGTCGCCTGGGCGGCCCGCCAGGATGCCGCGACCCCGGTGCTGATCTATGCCAGCAGTTCCCCCGAGGAGGTGCGCAAGGTCCAGGAGCAGTTCGGCACCCAGCAGGTCGGCGAGCGCGTCGAGCAGGCCCTGGCAAGCATCGCCCGCACCCTGGTGCAGGAGCAGGAGGTTGGCCAGCTCTTGGTCGCCGGCGGGGAAACCTCCGGCGCCGTGGTCGGCGCACTGGACATCGCCGGCCTGCGCATCGGTCCGAGCATCGATCCCGGCGTACCCTGGACGCAGCCCCTGACCACAGGAGGACGCCCCCTGAGCCTGGCCCTGAAGTCCGGCAATTTCGGCAGCGTCGATTTCATGGTCAAAGCCTGGGGGATGCTGGCATGAGCAAGGAAACCCGATTGCGCGAGGAGATCGTCGAGATCGGCCGCTCCCTGCACATGCGCGGGCTGAGCCCGGGCTCCTCGGGCAACATCAGCGCGCGCCTGGACGACGGCTGGCTGCTCACCCCCACCAACGCCTGCCTGGGCGAGCTCGATCCGGGCGACATCGCCAAGCTCGACTGGGAAGGCAACCATCTGGCGGGCAAGCAGGCCTCCAAGGAAGCCTTCCTGCACCATGCGGTCTACGCCGGGCGCGAGGACTCCGGGGCCATCGTCCACCTGCACTGCACCCACTCGGCAGCGGTGTCCTGCCTGGACTGCCTGGACCCCCACTCCGCCCTGCCGCCGCTGACACCCTACTTCGTCATGCGCGTCGGCCGGCTGCCGCTGGTGCCCTACCACCGCCCGGGCGATCCGCGTCTCGGCGAGGCGATCAGCGGCCTGGTCGGCAAGCACAGCGCGGTGCTGCTGGCCAATCATGGCCCCCTGGTGTCCGGCAAGACCTTGGAGGCCGCCGGCTACGCCATCGAGGAACTGGAAGAGACGGCCAAGCTGTACCTGCTGCTGCGCCAGCAGCCGGTGCGCCTGCTCGACGAAGAACAAATCGAAGAACTGCGCCAGACCTTCGGCGCCCAATGGTGAGATGCCCCCATGCCCAGATTCGCCGCCAACCTCAGCATGCTGTTCAACGACGCGCCCTTCCTCGAACGCTTCGCCCGCGCCGCCGCGGCCGGGTTCAGGGGGGTCGAGTTCCTGTTTCCCTATGACTACCCGGCCGAACAGATCGCCGAACAGCTCGACAGGCACGGCCTGACCCAGGTGCTGTTCAACCTGCCGCCCGGCGACTTCACCGCCGGCGAGCGCGGCCTGGCGGCGCTGCCCGGCCGCGAGGCGGAATTCCGCGAAGGCGTGGATCGCGCCATCGACTACGCCCGCGCGCTGGGCTGCACGCGCCTGCATGCCATGGCCGGCCTGGTGGCGGACGAAGCGATGCGCCCGCAGATGCGCGCGCAGTATCTGGAGAACCTGCGTTATGCCGCCCGGCGCCTGCAGGAGCACGGCCTGATCCTGCTGATCGAGCCGATCAACTCGCGCAGCATTCCCGGCTATTTCATCAACCGCCAGGCCGAGGGCCACGCCATCCTCGCCGAACTCGGCGAGCCCAACCTCAAGGTGCAGATGGACTTCTTCCATGCGCAGATCATGGAAGGCGACTTGGCCACCACCTACCGGCGCTTCCAGGCCGGCGTCGGGCACGTGCAGATCGCCGGGGTTCCGGACCGGCACGAACCGGATACCGGCGAGGTCAACTACCCCTATCTCTACCAACTCCTCGACGACAGCGGCTACGACGGCTGGATCGGCTGCGAGTACTCGCCACGGGGACTCACCGAAGAAGGGCTCGGCTGGTATTCAAGATGGCGTTGATGGCTTCGCGAACCAACGTGCGCTTTGCCATTCCTCCCGAAAGCCGGGAGGACTTATGGAAACGCAAATAACGACAATGGAGGCTCTACCATGAACCCAGGCGAATAAATAATTCGTACAACTACGCCAACACTTACTCTTTTCTCGATCTTGCTCTACCTGGTCGCCTCTATCGAGCGATCCGCAATCGGGTTCGCCCAATTCGGCGTCGACGATAGACGCAACGTGTGCCTGGCCACTCCCCCGCAAAGGGAACGGGCCTATAAAAACATCCATAACAAAAACAATTGGAGGTTTTGCCATGAATCCGGAAAAACAGATAATTCGTACCATCACGCTCCGGCTTATTCCTTTCTTGATTCTGCTTTACATGGTCGCGTTCATCGACCGCTCCGCCGTCGGCTTCGCCAAGTTGCACATGGCGGCCGATCTCGGGATCAGCGATATCGCCTACGGCTTCGGTGCCGGCCTGTTCTTCATCGGCTATTTCATCTTCGAAGTCCCCAGCAACCTGATGCTCGAACGCTTCGGCGCACGGCGCTGGTTCGCCCGCATCCTCATCACCTGGGGTGCGATCACCGCCTGCATGGCGCTGCTGCAAGGTCCCTACAGCTTCTATGCGATGCGCTTCCTGCTCGGCGCCGCCGAGGCGGGCTTCTTCCCCGGCGTGCTCTACTACATCACCCGCTGGTATCCGGTTCGCCATCGCGGCAAGGTGCTCGGCCTGTTCATCCTGGCCCAACCCATCGCGCTGATGATCACCGGTCCCCTGGCCGGGGCGCTGCTGGGGATGGACGGCACCCTCGATATGCACGGCTGGCAGTGGCTGATGCTGACGATCGGACTGCCGGCCATGCTGCTGGCCTGGCCGACCCTGCGCATCCTGCCGGATACGCCGGCCCAGGCACGCTGGCTTTCGGAGGAGGATCGCACCTGGCTGAACAAGGAACTGGAGGCTGATCGCCAAGAGTACGGCCAGACCGAGCACAGCAATCCCCTGCATGCCCTGAAAGACCGCCGTGTCCTGCTGCTGGCGCTGCTCTATCTGCCGGTCACCCTGAGCAACTACGGTCTCAGCCTGTGGCTGCCGACCCTGGTACATCAGTTCGGTGGCAGCAATCTGGTCACGGGGTTCGTCTCGGCGGTGCCCTATGTGTTCGGCATCATCGGCCTGCTGATCGTGCCGCGCAGTTCGGACCGACTGAACGATCGCTACGGCCACCTCTGCGCGCTGTACTTCCTGGGTGCGCTGGGAATGTTCCTGAGCGCCTGGGCGACCCTGCCGGCGATGCAACTGATGGCGCTGAGCCTGACGGCCTTCACCATCTTCTCCGGCACCGCCATCTTCTGGACACTGCCGGGACGCTTCCTCACCGGCGCCGGCGCCGCGGCCGGTATCGCCCTGATCAACTCGATCGGCAACCTGGGCGGCTACCTGGGGCCATTCGGCATCGGCGCCCTCAAGGAATACACCGGCAGCTTGGCGGCGGGTCTTTACTTCGTCTCAGCGGTAGAGATTTTCGGTGTACTGCTCACCGTCCTCATCTACTTCAAGCTCGAAAGGAAAATGATCCATCAACAATCCACTCGCCTGGCCGAGCAAGGATAGTGATCGTTTGATTTGCCTAGTGGGACGATGCGCAAGTTCATCCATGTGAACTTGCGCATCGGGAACAGCTCGCGAAGTTACAACTCGCCGCTCTGACAGCATAACCCTCATATTCATTGCAAAGTGTTTGCGAGGACGCTCGAATGTGTGTGCCCGGAGCAACTTGTGAAGTTCCACCCCATCACACTGGCGGTGCAAGTCGTACGTTCATTGCGATGTTTTTGGCGAAGACTTTAACTTGTCCATCGAAAACAGCGTGTGAACTTCCGACTCGCTCCGCCGGATATTGCCGGCAAATCCTTTTCATCAGCCGTTCCACTTGAGCTTTTCACAGAACAACTATTTCCCCAGAGGAATGAACGCCATGCTGCGAAGAACCAAGATCGTCGCCACCCTCGGCCCGGCCACCGAAACCCCCGAAGTCCTCGAAGGCCTGATCCTCGCCGGGGTCGACGTGGTGCGCCTGAACTTCTCCCACGGCAAGGCCGAGGAGCACCG
>NZ_FOFJ01000056.1 GCF_900110885.1 Azotobacter beijerinckii
CAAGCAGGACCACGAGCAAAAGACCAAGGCCTGTCCGCACTGCGGCTTCGTGTTCAGCGGTCTGCGCTGCCCGAAATGCGCCCACGAGATCCTGCTGCCCGATGGCGTGGCCGTGGCGCCGGGCAAACTCGCCAAGCTCGAGGATCGGCGCCAGGTGCTCGAGCCGACCTGCAAGCAGGACATCTACCGGGAGCTGCTGGGCTATGCCCGCGCCAAGGGCAAGAAGGAGGGCTGGGCCTACTACGCCTACCAGGCCTTCCTCAAGGAGCCGCCGGATCGCGCCTGGCGCAGCAGCTCCCTGCAGTCCAAGCCGCTGACGCCGGAGATGAGTAGCTGGATCAAGGGCTACAACATCCGCCGCGCCAAGAGCCATGCCCAGTACGGTACTTGAAGCCGTACTGGGCAGTGACTCATATGGCTCGCTCTTCAGCCACTTCGCGGGAGGGATAGGACGGATGTGAGCTGACAATGTGAGGCTGCCAACTGCTCGAACTGCGTCTCCGGATGGTGTCTCCTCCGGCCTGTCAGCCAAACCTGACCAGATTGAGTGCTGGCAGCGGGCCGCCGGGGAACTGCACCAGGCGGGCGCCGATGGCGAGCGGGCCGAGATCGATGGCGAAGAAGCCCAGTTGCTCGATCAGCGCGCCCACCGCCGCCCTGGCGCGGGCGTCGTCGCCGGAGAGGAACAGCACCCGCCGGCCGCCCTCCGCTCCCGGCGCGCCGGAGACCAGCTGCGGTTGAAGGTGGTTGAAGGCCTTGACCACGCGGGCGCCCGGCACGAGCTCGGCGAAGACCTCGCTGGAGGCGCGGCCGTGCAGTTCGACCGGCCTGAACAGCGGCGCCTCGATCGGGTTGTTGGCGTCGATCACGATGCGTCCGCCGAAGTCCGGCAGGCCGGCGAGCGCCGCCGGCAGCTTCGACCAGTTGACCGCGACCAGGACGATGTCCTGCGCCGCCGCCTCTTCGCGGGTTCCGGCCCTGATCGAGGGGCCGATCTCGCGGACCAGATCCTGCAGCGACTCCGGGCCGCGGCTGTTGGCGATGACGGCGGGGATGCCCTGCCGGGCGAGCGCCCGGGCGAATGCCGAACCGATGGCGCCGGCGCCGAGGATACCGATGCTGTTCATGCTGCTGCTCCTGTAGTCGGGATGGGCTGGATCAGGCGGTGAAGCCGCCGTCGGCGACGATCTCGGCGCCGGTGACGAAGGCCGCTTGCGGGCCGGCGAGGAAGGCGACGACGCTGGCGATCTCGTCCGGCTGGCCGTAGCGGCCGAGGGCGATGCCGGGGCCGACGATCCGGCTGACCGGGCCGCCGTCGGGGTTCATGTCGGTGTCGGTCGGACCGGGATGCACGGTGTTGACCGTGATGCCGCGCGGCCCCAGGTCGCGCACCAGGCTGCGGTTGAAGCCGGCGACCGCACCCTTGGTCAGGGTGTACAGCGAGGCGGTCGGAAAGGCCGCGTAGCGCGTCATCGACGAGCCGATATGGACGATGCGCCCGCCGGCCTGCATGTGGCGCACGGCCTCCTGGGTGGCGACGAACACACCGGTGACGTTGACCGCGATCATCCGCTCGTAGGTCTCGAAGGCGATGTCCTCGATCGCCCCGCCGAGGCCCAGGCCGGCGTTGTTGACCAGGATGTCGAGGCCGCCGAAGGCTTCGACGGTCGCGGCGATGGCGGCGCGCACGGCAGCCGGATCGCCCGCGTCGGCGGCGATGGCGCGCGCACGGCCGCCGGCGGCCTCGATGGCCCGGACGACCTCGGCGGCCTTCTCCGGAGAGGCGCTGTAGGTAAGGGCGACCGCCGCGCCGTCGGCGGCCAGGCGCCTGGCGATGGCCGCGCCGATCGAGCGCGAGCCGCCAGTGACGAGGGCGGTCTTGCCGGTCAGGGGAGTAGTGCCGGTGGGAGAGGTGGTCATGGGATTCACTCCGGGGTCGTTGTCGATGGAGTGAATGGTGGCCCAGTCATTACTTCTTGATTAGCCGGTAATGGCTTGAATCATTTTCAAGCAACCATGTAAAGTCTGCCCATGGAAACCCTCGCCAACCTCGAATCCTTCGTCCGCAGCGCGGAGACCGGCAGCTTCTCCGCCGCCGCGCGCCGCCTCGCCCTGACGCCGGCGGCGGTCAGCCGCAACGTCGGCATGCTGGAGCGGAACCTCGGCGTGCGGCTGTTCCAGCGCTCGACGCGCAAGCTCACCCTGACCGAGGCCGGCGAGCGCTTCCTGGAAGCCATCGGCGGCAATCTCGACGCGCTGCAGGCGGCGATCGCCACGCTGGCGACGGAACGGGACGAGCCGGCCGGCGTGCTCAAGGTCAGCATGCCGCCGACCTTCGGCATCACCCATGTCCTGCCGCTGCTGCCGGGCTTTCTCGCGCGCCATCCGCTGATCCGCCCGGACTGGCATTTCGAGAACCGCCCGGTGGACCTGATCGCCGAAGGCTACGACGCGGCGATCGGCGGCGGTTTCGAACTCGCCCCGGCCGTGGTGTCGCGCACGCTCGCCCCCGCCCATGTCGTCGCGGTCGCCTCGCCGGCCTACCTGGCCGGACGCACGCCGCCGGCGGACCCGGCCGGCCTGGCCGGATTCGCCGGCCTCGTCATGCGCTCCAGCCGTACCGGCCGGGTACGCCAGTGGACGCTGCGCGACGCCGCCGGGGCCGAGATGCCGGCCAGGCTCGCCGAGACGCTCACCCTCAACGACCCCGCCGCCCTACGCGAGGCGGCGCTGCTCGGCCTCGGCGTCACGCTGCTCGCCGTGCCGGACGTGCTGCCGTGGATCGAGCGGGGCGAACTGGTGAGGCTGCTGCCCCGCTGGTACGCCGACGCCGGCGCGATCTCGATCTACTACGCGAGCCGCACCCTCATGCCGGCCAAGACCCGCGCCTTCATCGACTTCGTCGTCGAGGCGTTCCAGCGCGAGCGCCTGGCCGAACGGTTTGCCGGAAGCCTCGGATAAACATCCGCTGGGCCAAGAGCCACGCCCAGTACGGTACTTGAAGCCGTAGCGGGGGCAGGGCTGCGAGCCGCCCCCGAATTCAAGCCAGAAACTGGCCGGAAATGGCCACACAGCGCTCGCGAGGCTTGCCACCATCGTTGGCCTCACATCGCAGAACATGGAGCGCTCCGATGAAGTCGACAGCAGAACAACTCCCCATCATCCAGTACGAGGGCCACCACCTGGTGGTGAAGGCCTATGCCGGCTGCGGCAAGACCACCACCCTGGTGGCCTATGCCGAGCAGCACCGCCACCTGCGCATGCTGTACCTGGCCTACAACCGCGCCATCCGCGACGAGGGCGCGGCCAAGTTCCCCAGCAACGTCTCCTGCAAGACCTCCCACCAGCTGGCCTGGCCCGGCTTCGGCCAGCACTACCAACACAAGCTGGGCAACGTCCGCCTGACCGACGCCGCGGGCCTGCTCGAGACCCGCCACTGGGGCAGCGTGCGCGATGCCCTGGCCGTGCTCACCGCCTATCTCTCGAGCGCCGACCGGGAGATCGGCCTGGCCCATGCGCTCGCCGGACTCGACGGGGAAAGCTTCGCCACCGGCGGGGACGCCCATATCGACCGAACCATCGGCTCGGCCCAGCGGCTGTGGGAGGCGATGATCGATCCTCGGCATGCCTTCCCCTGCCAGCACGACGCCTACCTGAAGCTGTTCCAGTTGAGCCGGCCGACGCTGCCCTACGAGGTGATCCTGTTCGACGAGGCCCAGGACTCGAACCCGGTCACCGCCGCCCTGGTGGCCGGGCAATCGGCACGGAAGATTTTCGTCGGCGACAAGTGGCAGCAGATCTACCGCTGGCGCGGTGCCGAGAACGCTCTCGACGAGCAGATCGAGAAGGGCGCCAATGTCCTCTACCTGACCAACTCGTTTCGCTTCGGGCCGATGATCGCCGGCGTGGCCAACGCCATTCTCACGCTGCAGGGCGAGACGCGCCCCTTGGTGGGGTTTGGCCCGCGCGATCGGGTGACGACACGCCTGCCATTGGCATGCGAGAAGTACACCGTGCTCAACCGGACGGTGGTCGGCGTGATCGTGACCGCTATCGGCGCGGTGAGCCAGGGCAAGGCCGTGTACTGGAACGGCGGGATCGAGGCCTACCAGCTTTCCGACCTGGAGGATGTCCATTACCTCCGGGAGGAGCAGGTCGACCGGATTCGCAACCAGCGGTTGCTGGCGCAGTTCAAGACCTTCGCCGATTTCGCCGAGGCCGCGGAGCAGAGTAAGGATCCGGAAATGCTGCGCACGGTCCGCCTCCTCAAGGACCACCACGATATTCCGCGCTTGATCGCTGCGCTGCGCCGCCATTCCACGGATGACCCCGACGAGGCGGACATCACCGTCAGCACGGTGCACCGGGCCAAGGGCCTGGAATGGGACATCGTGGTGCTGGAGGAGGATTTCCCGGACCTCTTCGACGACGAGAAAATTTCCCCGGAGCAGCGGGTCGACGAGTTGAACCTGCTCTACGTGGCCACCACCCGGGCCAGGCAGCACCTGGTCGTCAACGGGATCGCTCAGGCTATCGTCCGGCTGGTGTATTCCAAGACAAAGACTGCGCCAGGCGCCGCACTTCTGAGTGGACGTTGATCGAAAAGCGCGACAAACCCAGTACTACCCCCTTTTCCTCGATCAATGAGCCCGAGCGCGGCGCCGGGCAAGCTCTGCAACCAAGTTCATGACGGCCTTGGCATCGTCGCCATGCAACGAGAAATCACCGTGGACAGTGTTGATGTTGAACCCGGTGGCCATGCTCGGAATGGCCTTATTCAAGGCCTCCTTGGCATCTGCGGACTTGAAAGTGACTTGGAGGTGTCGGCTCATGGTGTTTTCCTCGATCATTGAAGCGAACGCAGCAGGCGCTCAAGCGGTCGCTCGGTGATGGCGTCGAGCATCATGGGGCGAATGTCCTTTGGCTCGCAGCCGTCCACACCATTCTCCGCAAAGTACCGGCAAACATCTTCATCGGTGACGTAGCCCTTCGCGGCCAGCTTCGCCCGCTTTGATCGTGCGAGGGGCTTGGGGCATGTCAGTCTCCTTAAAATCGTGGTCCTGGGTGCAACTGAGTTTGCTCCGAGGCTTGATCAAGCCTCTGACGAGTCCAGGTGCTTCCATGCCCGGTGGTACTTTGCTACGCGCTGTAGGTCTTTCTCGCTCACCGCGTTGAGCCGCAGCAGATTCATGTTGTCCTCAATGTCCAACAGCTTGATCTTCCTGGCGAGCGGGTGGACACGAACGCGGTCAATGAAGGCCTCGTAGCTCTCGCCCTTGCGGCGGGTAAGCACTACAACCGCGCTCACGACCGATTCTGGAAATCCATCGTTACGCAAATCGTCAGCAGTAGTAGGGGAGTCCTCTATCACATCGTGGAGCAAGGCGACACACTGGGCGATTGGGTCATCCAGGCGGGCCGCGAGGCGAAGTGGATGCAGGATGTACGGTTTGCCCGCCTTATCCACTTTCCCTCCGTAGGCCTTGAGGGCTCGATGCAGAGCGAGTTCGATCAGGGCTGAGGGCATATTCATTTCTTCTCGCGCTCCTTCCGCGTTAGCCATTCAGCCATGGACGAATCCTCCAGGGCGTATTCACCCCGAGAGGCCTTCCAGACAAGCTCTTTCTCGCGCAGCACATCGAGCGCCTTCTGGACGTTCGGAGTGCTGGCGTTGGCCTCGGCGCCGGCCAGCTCCAGCTTGCGGTTCACTTCGATGAATGTCTGCTCAGAAAATGGCGTGAAAGGCTGCTTGCTCATGACTCGCTCGCCCATCACCTCAAGCACCGCCTGTTGCAGCGGCGAAAGATCGTTGTAGGCGCTCTCGTAGTCGCTCCAGACCCCGGCTTGGTGGTTCAGGGCGCCAGTGCGCAGCAGCTCCGCGAGATTGCTGGCTTCGCCCAGGCCTACGCTTACCTCCGTGAGCAGGGCGTTGAGCATTTCCGGGCGACGGCCAACCAATCCGAACGCATAATCCATGTCGTCGGTGCTGAACTGGTTGGTAGCGGCGAGGCGGGTATTCCACACGCCGGTCACGAACTCAACGAAGTCGCGGCCAAGCAGCGGGAACGGTGTGATGTGAGCGCCATAGAAGGGCTGCTTGGACTTGAGGACTAGGTTGGCCAGCTTGTCCCGGCTCGACCCGGTGAAGACCAGTCGCAGCCCATCGGGGCGGTTGCCCCGGTTGAGGTGATCCCGCGCAGCCTTGAGGGCGAACATGGTGTTGATCCCGCTCTCGCTGTTCAGCGCGTGCTGAGCCTCGTCTACGATCAGGACTATCATTTGGCCGGAGACTTGGTGCAGTACGTCTAGGGCCTTGGCCAGTGTCGTGCCTGGAGGCAGTTGCGGCTTGCTGAAATCCCAACTCAGGGTGCGGAGCAGGTTAATCTTCTCGATGCCGACCTTCTTTGCGGCCTTGCGGGCGGCGCTGTCGAACTCTGCCAAGGCGCGACCAATGGCGCCGGCAATCAGCTCGGCGGGATCGACCTCTCGGTTTTCCCAGAGGTCCACGTATACCGGCAGCCAGCCCCGAGCTTCGCATTCGGGTGCGAGGTCGTTTTCGAGAAACGTGCTCTTGCCAGTGCGGCGAGGTGCTGCCAGAAACATGCCCGAGCTGTAGTCGGCAAAGGACTCGCCGGCCAAGTCTCGCACAAGAGCCTCGGCTAGGGCCTTACGGTGGAAGATGGGGCGGGACGGACTCATCTGACTATCCTGAATTATCTGACTAACTATAGTTTATACTTCGCTGGATAGTTTTAGCATAGATCACCGCTTGGTGAGAGCTAATCGTCCCAGCTATCGGGCTGGGTCACTGCGAGACAGGGGGATAGATCGACAATTCCCGCCACCCAGGCTGGGAAGCGGGCACCACTGAAAGGTCAGAAGGCTGGGTAGTTGAATCGCCCCGGGTTTTCCGGAGGCTCCAACCTTTGGTTCTGGAGCGTGAGGTTCGAGAGCTGCGTCAGGCTAACGAGATCCTGCGCAAGGCCTCGGCGTATTTTGCCCAGGCGGAGCTCGACCGCCGCTTCAAGCGATGAAGGCCTTCATCGACGATCACCGCCAGGCCTACGGGGTCGAGCCGATCTGCAAGGTGCTGCTGCCGATTGCCCCGTCGACCTACTACGAGCATACAGCCCGGAAAGTGCTGCCAGCACCTCAACAGGCAAGGACTGGAGCACGGCAGCTTCCTCTTCCGCGGCTTTTGGAGCAACGTAGGCTTGCAGGCCATCGTCCGATTGGGCATCCTTGAGCGAACCGATAGGTGCGCTAGCTGTGCGCTATACAGCCTAAGAATCTTCGAACAACGCCACGGCGTTGTTTCCAAATAACGCTCATTAATATGAGGGCGTTATTTCTAAAAAGAGTACATCCAACCGATGTCGCTCTTTCTCCAAAGAATCATTCATCTGCGCGTGTGCGCCGATGTTTGTCCGTGCTCGGCACGGGTCGCTAGCTGACGACACTTTCAGCCTAAAAACTGGTAATTCAAAAAAACTCAAACCCTGCGGGGAATTCCCCGTCTGGGGATTTCTTCGCTTCAAGCCATTGGAGTCGAGAAATGAAAACCGAATCCGTCATTAACTTGACCAAGTTCAAAGTGACGCCGGAACTTGCCCGTTTTGGTGTTTGCGATTTGACAAATTGGAAGGAGTTTCAGGAGATCCGAGGTCTTCTGTACTACCCCGACCCGCCGACCCAGGAGCAGATCGATCAGCGCGTCGAGCGTTTGACGGCCATTGCCCTGCGTGAGGCCAAGAAAACGGGCTCGACTCAGGTTCTGGTGAGTTGCCCGCCCTGGATGCTGTCGCCGCTGTGCAAGGAGCTGTTGTATTTGAACATGCAGCCAGTGGTGACCTTCACGAAAAGCAACAACGATAAAGGCGTGACCGTTATTTCGCTGGTCAACGCCGCTTAATTCAAATACCCACTTTAAAACTGCCCTTGGGGGAGATATTCCCCTGTGGGGATTCTCCTTTTTCGGGCTTCGCATTTGAGAAAGGAGAACATCATGAAATTCAACGCCAAAGTCAGCATGAGCGAGTTCGGTTTTGCTTCGAGCGCGCAAGCGCCCGCCTTCGAAGCCGGACACAAGTTCATGCAATACGTGGCTCCCAAGAAGGATTATTTCTTTCGGCAGGAGCTGTTGAGGCCGCTGATGAACTGGCTCTATACCCCCTGCGGGGATAGCGCTCTGCTCGTCGGGCCTACGGGCTCCGGCAAGTCCTCGCTCGTCGAGCAACTGACGGCCCGCCTGAACTGGCCCTGCCTCACCGTCTCGGCGCACAGCCGGATGGAGATGCCGGAGCTGACCGGCTACAACCTGCCGGTCACCGACCCGGTGAGTGGCGACCTGAACACGACGTTCGTGGACGGGCCGCTGACGCGAGCCATGCGCCATGGCTTCGTGTTCGTGCTCGACGAGTACGACACGCTCGATCCGGCGGTGACGGTGGGCTTGCATGCGGTTCTGGAGGGACGCCCTCTGGTCATCGCCGAGAACGGTGGCGAAGTCGTGCCGCCACACCCGAACTTCCGGTTTGTCGCCTGCGGCAACACGGCAGGGCAGGGTGACGACAACGGCAATTACACGGCAACGATGCAGCAGAACCTGGCTTCCCTGGATCGCTTCCGGGTCTGGGAAGTGCCCTATCTGATGGCTGAGCACGAGGTACAGACCATCGTGTCTGCGCTTCCGCAACTGCCGGAGGACATGGCGAAGCGGATGGTGCAGGTCGCGAACTCGGTTCGCAGTCAGCACCAGGGATTGGGCGGTCACTACCTCAGCGTCACGCTGTCCACCCGGACCGTGCTGCGCTGGGCGCGGATCGCCTGCGGCTACACCCAACTGGGTGCCAGCAAGAATCCCATCCAGGATGCATTGAACGAGTCGCTGCTCAACCGTTGCGACAAGGTGCAGAAACTGGCCATCACCAAGATCGCCCAGAGCGTCTTCGGCGGTGACTGGAATACCACCTTCTAAGCATTTTTCTACCCAAACCCTCAGGGGGAATTATTCCCCTGCAGGGGTGATTCCTCCTGATTTCGCTATCGAGAAAGGAGAATCACCCATGACCATCCAAACGAACGAGATCCGCATTCTGGATCAGATTCTGCTGGTAGACCTGTCCGCCATCCATTTGTGGACAGCTCGGAAAAAACTGAAGGCCGAAATGCTGGAGGGCAAGATTCCTCCGGCCGATCTGGCTTCGCTGGGTTCGATGCGCGTCATCGACCCCGAACGGCTCAAGCCGTTCGAGAAAATCAAGCGGCAGGCGATCAAGGCGGTCGAGGAGTGCGGGGTCAAGTTCCTGGGCGGCTATGCCGTTTCCCAGGACAAGATCCAGGAGGTCGTCGACCACCTGGAGGCCCTGAAGACGCAGTTCTACGACCTGAAGAGCAACTTCCTCCCGAACTATGACCGCTGGGTCGGCGACTGGGTGAACCAGGCGTGGGAGAAGGAGGAATGGCGCGAAGCGATTCGCACCTCGGCGACGCCCAAGGCGGAAGTCGATGCCGGCCTGCAGTTCGGCTACGCGGCCTGCCGTGTGGCGCCGGACGGCGACAAGCACCTGTCCAGCACGCTGGGCGGGCAGGTCCGCGGCCTGGCCGATCAGCTCTTCGCCGAGACCGCCGACACGGCGGAGCGCCTGCTGGAAACCGGCCTGGCCACTCGTGGCCATGTCACGCAAAACACGCTCAACACCGTGCGCAAGATGAACGCCAAGCTGAAAGGCTTGATGTTCCTCTCCTCGGAGGTGAAAGGCCTGTCCGATCACATCGAGGCGACCCTCGCGGCGCTGCCCACCTCGGGCGTGGTCAACGGCGTGCAGTACGGCGCCGTCGTGACGCTGATCTCGTCGCTCTCGACCGAGGAGTCGATCAAGCGCCTGATCAAGCACCTGAACATCGCCAATGGCTCCGACGAGGCTGTCGCGCCGGCGGTGGAGGTTCAGCTGCCGGTCGAGCCGCCGGCTCCTCAGGAGCCTGTCGTTGAAGCTGTAGAGGCCGTCGAACAAGCGGTAGAAGCCCCAGCCAGCCCGGATGCTCCGGTATCCGAACCTGAGCCGGTGGTGGCCGAAACCGTCCACGCGCCTGCCGAGGTGATCGAAAGCCCCGTTGCAGTCTCGCCAGAGCCTGTGCCGGAGCCGGAAGTCGCCAAGCCGGCTGAAGAAACCGAACCCGAACCGCTGCCCCAGGCTGCCGGCTTCTGGTTCTAAAGCCCATCAACCCCCTGCGGGAGTCCCCTCCCGCGTGGGGGGATTCCCTTTTTCCGCTGTTGAGAAAGGAGAATCGCGATGCAAAAGAAAACCCTGATGGGATCACTGCCGGTCTACGCCCAGCACCTGAGCGAGCAGACCGGCGTGAAGGTCGTGGTCGAGGGTTCCCAGGCCTATACGGATGGGACCAAGGTAGTCGTTCCCTTCACGGAAACCGATCCCGAGCTGTCCTTCGGGTATGTCGCTCACGAGTGCTCGCATGTCCGCAATACCGACATGCAGTGCTTCGGCGAGGCGCAGGCGGTGCCGTTCCGGCTCTCTGTGCTGAACATCCTCGAAGACATCCGCATCGAGCGGATGAGCATGGATCAGTACCCGGGCACCGAAGGCGACCTGAACCATCTGGCGAAGGCTGTTCTCGGCGACCGGCTCGATCCGGCTGACGTGGCCCAAAAACCGGCGCTGCATGTCGTCCACGACACGCTGCTGTTGGCGGGCCGCAGGCAGATGCTCGGCCAGGAACTGGAGCAGCCGGCCACGGTGATGCTCCAGGCGCAAGAAAAGCTGCTGGGCGCTCAGTTGAGTGCCCGGATCATGCAGAAGGTCGGGGAGGTCCTGCAGTGCGACAGCACCCGGGAAGTCCTCGCGCTGGCCGATGCCATCATCGCGCTGCTGCCCTCGCAGGAGGACCAGCAGGACGAGGGTGGCGCCGAGCAGCAGGAGCAGCCCCCTCAGGAGAACTCGCAAGACGACTCGGGAGGTGGGCAAGGCGACCAGCAGGATCAGGAGCAGCCGGAAAACCAGCCGCAGGAGGGCGATGACGCTTCGGCGTCGGAGGCCGACTCGGACGAAGGCGAAAGCGAAAGCCAGAGCCAAGGCGAAGAAGCGGGGCAACCCGATTCCGAGCAGAAAAACTCCGCTGGGAATCAGGCCGGTGACGGCCAGGACGATCGGCAGGACGGCGGCTCCAGTCGCAGCCAGGGTGGCGACACTCCGGCCGAGGCTGAAGGCGACGATGCTGCCGGTGATTCGGGTAGCCAGCCAGGCGATCACCCCAGCCAGGAGGCGAACGACCTGCGCGAGCAGGCCATGCAAGCCACCGCGGGCGACCTGCAAGGGTTGATCTCCGAGGTGGGCGACAAGGCGGCCGAGCTGCTGAGCCAGAAAGCCAGGCGCGATCCCTGCGCCAGACGGCTGCTTTCCCTGGCTGGGCGCTCCTGCTTGCGCAGCGATGCGGCCAGTGGGCGCCGGGTTCAGCTCGGTCTCGAGCAGTCCTCCGGGCTGCGGCAGTGCCTCAACGGGCTGCTGCAGGCGCAGGTCGATTGCCGGGTCAGCCTCAAGCGCCAGGGCAAGCGCCTGGATACCTCACGGATCGCCTTGCTCAAGGCGGGCGAGACGCGGGTATTCAGGAGCAAGGCCCGGGCCGAGCGCCAGTCCGCCGCGATCCAATTTCTCCTCGACAAGTCGGGGAGCATGAGTGGGGCGATGGACGAGGCCGAGGCCGCGCTGTACGCGGTGCTGCAGGCCGTGGAAAACCTGCCGCAGGTATCGACCGGGGCGCTCGCCTTTCCCGAAAGGGGAAGTGATTCCGTCACTCGCTGCGCCCTCATCAAGGGGCACAGGGAGCGGTTGTTACAGGCGGTGAGACTGGGGGGCTTCGGTGCCATGCACCAGGGTTGCACCCCCTTGGGAGAAGCCTTGTGGCCGGCGGCAGTCGAACTGCTCAGGGCCCAGGGCGAGCGCAAGATCCTGTTCGTCATCACCGACGGTGAGCCGGACAGTGCCTGGCTGGCCCAGGAAATGGTCGAGCGCTGCGAAAACAGCGGCATCGAAGTGCTCGCGTTGGGCTTTGGAGGGGCGACAGCCGACCTCCTGAGCCGGACGTTCACGCGGTTCCGTGCCGTGGGCCAGGTATCCAGACTCAAGCAGGCGCTCTTCGAGCTCGTACGCGAAGTCCTGGTCGCCTGATCCACCACCAACCAACCCGATAGGGGGCCATCCCCTACCGGGCGGCCTCCGTCGGTTTGAGGAGGCCTGAAATGAAAACGGCATTGGCAGTACTGCCTCTCGATCTGTTCGGCGAGGAGGTGATCCTTCGGCGCCGCTGGTTCGAGCGGCGCCCCGTGCGCAAGCCGGCCCCTGCACGACAGGAGCCGGTCCAGCTGGGGTTCCTCGACATCCTCGAGATGTCGGACGAGGCGCTGGAGCAACTGCGGGTACACGACGACCTCTCGGATGAGTACGTCGAGTGGCTGCGGGAGTACCTGCTGAAACTGACGCTGAGGCAGCTCGTCCACCCCCAGGTGAGCGAGTTGCACCGGCGCGAAGCGGTTGAATGGGTGATGTCGGACGAAGTGCACCCCTTCAGCTTCAAGGTGTGCTGCGCGGCCTTGCAGGCCGATCACGAAGACGTTCGCGAGGGCGTCCTGGCGATCATGCGCAAACACGCGAGTTGAACCAGCCTCGGCGGGAAACTTTCCTGCCGGGCTGCTTCTTCGCCCATAACCCCTGACGGGATAATCCCGTTGGGGATTTCTCCTGTCAGGTCGTTCAGACAGGAGAAAATATGTTCAAGAAAATTCTGATCAAGTGGTTTCAGAGCTGCCTGATCGGTGTCGGCTGTAGCCTTCTGGCGACAGCCTTCGTCGGTCTGATTGGTCTGGCAGCCACGCCTTGGGAGGTCAGCCTGACGCTGGTTACCGGCATGCTAATGTTGGTAGCAGATTTGATATTCTCGGGCGTTCAGGCGCTGCCCAAAGGCCCCAAAAAGGAGAGTGACATGACTCTTGCATACGCAGTCACCGGCGTTGTCCTGACACTCTGTATCGTTGCAGCCATTGGCTACAGGGTTGCAGTCTGGCTGGATAAAAAGTACGGGACCGAAAACCAATAAATCGGTTCAGGCGCAGCCCGGCTGCGCCTGACGCCTGATTGAGGTCACCCCTTGGGGTGATCCACCCGAGTCCTTCCGAGTGGGAGGACTCCGGGGATCACCCTAAGGAGAAAAGACCCATGAATGCAGTACACGCCATCTTCTGCCGCGAACGCGACGAGCTGATGATTGACTCGGGAAGGATCTTCAAGGTCCCCCCGCAGGTCGCTCGGACGGTCAGCGCCGACGCGCCCGACACACGATTCGTGAAGTCGTGGGCGGTGATATTCGGCCTGATTCCGGCGCACGCGCAGGTCACCTTCCTGCAGTCGGCGTGAGCAGCAGATAGAGCCCGAGGCCCCGGTCTGGATTTCCAGCCGGGGCCTTTCGTTTTTCGCGTTTCAAGAGGCCAAATCAAGCCATAAAATCGCCGGAAAAGCCCACACAACCCCCTATCCGGCTTTCTAGCATCGCGGTATCCCATTCACGAGATACCGTCCTATGCAAACCCTCCGTTCCCCCCGCCTGGCCCGCTGGCTCTGTGTGGGCCTGATCGGCCTGCACCTGAACCTGCTGTCCCACAGCGCCTGGGCCGATGCTGTTTCGGACAGCGCGGCACAGGCCCAGCAACTCGGCAGGCAGGTTCTCCAGGCCTTCCCCGACAGCCAGCCGCACAAAACCCTTCAGGACATCTTCCCGGACAGCGGCAAGGCCTCGACGATCACGTTGGAGCAGGTCTTCGGCAACGACACCGCGACCGTCCAGCTGGGGCTCGAAGCCAACGCACGCCTCAAGGATGAGCAGTCCGAGGAGGGCGAGGCCTACCGGACCATGATTCAAAGCGCCAACCGCGTGTCACCGGACTTGTCCAACGACCCGATGTTTCGCCAGGCCGATGAGGTGCGTTCCACCAGTTACATGGACGCCTTCAATAAATTCTTTAGCGACTGCTCGAAACAGGAAGTTTTCGAGAACGCTACGCGGGACACGCACATCGCCAAGTATCGGACCTGCGAGCGACTGGTCGATCAGGGCGGAACCGTCGACTTCATCCACGACTACAGTGCCGGGATTGTCGAATATGACTCTGGCCAACCGAACTATCAATCATGCGGCGAAGGTTGCCTGTATGTGTGGGTGGGTACGGTCGGCGACAACTACTGGAACGGTAAGTGCAAGATTTTCGAGGAGTACACGCGGTTTCGGGTGGTCGCGAAAGAAGCGATCCAGTCTGCCGTGATTGAATATGCCGCGTTCGACGATTACTTCCAGATCTACTTCAACGACCAGATGCTCTGGACGCATACGCCGGGTGTCTTCCCGCCGGAAACGAAGGGCAAGTGCGAGCGCAATACCAGCTGGAAAGTGAACCCCAACACCGATGTCACCAGCGTCATCAAAAATAGCGGTGAATACATAACCTTCAAAACCCGCACTTCGGTCACCGGCGAAGGCGAGGGCTATGCGCGCATCAAGATCACCTACGATCCGGCCAAGGCCGTTGTCGACAAGGGCTGGGGGCCGCAGGACCGCCTGCCGATCTTCGGCATGATCAACGACGGCTTCTGCAGCAACACGTCGATGGTCTGTACCTCCATGCCGGAGAAAGACTCACAGGGCTGCATCACCGAGAACGGCGTTCTCTTGTGCCCCGGAAACATGCCGGCCTCGCCGCATCCGGACATCGATCCCTTCTGTAAGCGCGCTACGGTGAGTGCCGAGTGTTCGTTCTACAAGGGGCAGATGGCTTGCTACACCGATGCCCAGGGGGTGGAGCGGTGTCCGCAGAACGAAGGGGGCAACCTCAACACCTGCCGGGAATACGAACAGAACTCCTCCTGCGGCTTCATCTCGCAGAAGTGCATCGAGGGTGCCCAAGGGCCGTCGGGGCAGTGTTACGCCTTTGAAGAAGTCTGGGACTGCGGCTATGACGTTTCCGTACCCACGCTGGTCAACACGGGCGTGAAGTACGAGTGCCCCGGCCCCGTGAACTGCATGGGCGGCGAGTGCTTCGATACCAGCAACACGAAAAGCACCGATTTCGCCTATGCCGTGGCCATGCTCCAGGCCGCCCAGTTCGCCGAGCATGACCTCGAGTGCGGAGGAGAGGGGACGGATGTCTCCGAGTCCAATGTCTGCAAGGTGTTCAAGGGCGAAGGCATGGAGTGCAAGAAGGCCCTGGGCGGTTATGTGGACTGCTGCGAGGCGCCGGAGGGGATCAGTATTATCGACTATGTACGACTCACGATGGCTACTTTGAAGATGGCCTCTGCAGTACAAGCCCTGTCAATTAATAAGTCCATCACTCAAGGCTACTGGTATGCAGTTCAGAATGCCATCTTCGACGGTGCCTACAAAACGATCAAAGGTGAATGGAGCTCTATTTTGAGTACAGCAACCGCATCCTTTGAAGACACCGTAGCAGGAAAATACGGTGTAAGTGCAATCCAGGGGTTTCTGATGGAGCAAACCTATAACGTGATGATGGAGATGGGAGCCACGGAGGCGGCCAATGCAATATTCCAGCCTGCAACTACAGGGGGAATGCAACTGACTTCCCAGGCAGCGGCATTCGTCAACTTTGCCGGCATGGTATACACCGCCTATGTCATGACCGATCTGATGATCAAGGTCATCTGGGCTTGCGAACCCAAGGAATTCGAACTCGATGCCAAGAAAGAAACGCGCCAGTGCTCGTATGTCGGCAGCTACTGTGCCTCCGAAGTATTGGGTGTCTGCGTCGAGAAGCGCGAGGCCTACTGCTGTTTCGGTTCGGTCGTGGGCCGTATCATTCAAGAGCAAGGCCGAGCCCAGCTGGGGATGGATTTCGGCAAAGCCAAGCATCCGTCGTGCGAGGGGCTGACCGTCGAACAACTGAACCAAATCGACTGGGCGCAGATCGATCTCTCCGAGTGGATCGGGATGCTCTACAAGGCAGGCAGTCTCGATACGCCCGATACGGCCACGCTGGAAAATCTTACCGGCTCCGGTAGTTCGTTGGGGAGTGTCTTCCAGGGCACTACCCGCCAGAACAGCCTGAATCGAAATCTCAAACGACTAGAAGGTGTCGATGTCGATCAGATAAAGTCACAAGCGGAGAAAGAAATCAAAGGAAATATCTTGCAGTAACTAAAAGGCCCCGCTATAAAACGGGGCCTTACTTTAGCTCTTATTTTCCAATGAAATTGTATTCTTTACCGGCCACTAGAATCGAAGGCGGAAATAGGGTAATTCCTTGGCCAGCTTTCGGCTGGCCACTATTGTAAATCACACACCAACTTGGAAGTTTGGCGCTTAGCAGCTTCATGGCTTCATCGCGCCTTATATCGTTTTTTGAGGCGTCTGCGACTATTTTTATTTTGAATCCGCTCAGAAAGATCGGTCCATAATATTTTCCCTTTTTGGTAAAACTTGGTGCACTCTTCAGCTCTTCTGAGGGTTGAACCGGGTTCTCGAAGAAAGTATTTTTAAAGCCAACAAATTGTCCGGGGCTATTATCCGCTAGTGCGCTTGGCTTGATATTGTAAGAGGCTGACTTACTGAATGCTTTTTTCATCGCACTATCAACTGTCTCCATCGCTATCTTAGTAGCCTCCCCAATATTTTTTGCGTCCTTTTCGGATATCCAGACAGCCACTTGGTCTTCCTGCCATGCGCCTCTGATTTGGCCAGTAGGCATCAGGAACAAGGCCGCCCCAAGCCCCCCGAACGCCAGATCCCCCATTGAGCCGCCATTGCCTCTGGCCGGCTCGCTCACCCCGGCGATCAGGCCGTACTGCCGGGCAGTCTCGACCGGCACGTCCTTCATGCCCTTGATGCCCATGTCGTCGCGCAGAATCTTCATCGCCTCCGACCACTTCTCGCGCGGAGTCTGCTCCGGGTCCTGGAGCGTGACCTGAGGCCCCTGCGGCTCCTTGCTCGCACACCCAACCAGAAGGGCTGTGGCCAGTGCGGTGCAGAGTAGACGGTGCATGTTTTTCAGTTCCAGCATGTGAAATTCCCTTTAAAAATCATGGGAAAGGGTACCGGCTTGTCGCGTTGCTCCCAAGCGCAGGAGAAGAAATCCCCTGGGGCATGGCCACCGCCGGCACCATTCTGAGAAAAGAAAGCCCCCCAGTGGGGGATTGAACTCGGCTACTGACGCTTGGCCTGGGCTTCGGGGACCGTGCTTGACGCTTCAGCCGGTGCCGGCGGGTTGCCCTGGCTGGAAGGCGCGTCACGCATGGCGATCGCCTGCTTCATGGCCTCGAGCAGCACTTGCGGAGTCTGCGCGCCGCGCACCAGCACCCGGTTGCCGGTCATGTTGTCGACGACGAAGGTGGCGGGCGTTCCGGTGACCCCCAGCTCGGTCCCCTTGGCGATCTGCTGCTCGACCTTGGCCTTGTACTTCTCGCTGGCCAGGCACTGCTTGAACGGTTCGGCCGGGGCGCCGACCAGTTGCGCCAGCTGCTCCGCACTTTCCACCCCGGCGCCGTTCAGCTCGGAGCGCTTGAACCACTCTCCGGTAAAGGCCCAGAACGCCTGGTTGCCGGCCAGCTCCGCGACACATTCGGCAGCCTGGGCGCCGAGCATGGCCCCGGGACTGTGGAAGGCCAGCGGGTAGTGCCACCACTCCCAGTTCACCTTGCCGCCGGATTGGTCGACCAGGGTTTTCGGGGTGTCGTGGAAGCGTTTGCAGTACGGGCACTCGAGGTCGCTGAACTCGACGAATGTGAACTGGGCGCTGAGGCTGCCGTAGATATGGCGGCCCTCGGGCTGAGCCGGGGCCGCGGCCCATGACGCCAAAACGCTTTCGCGGTCCGCTTTCAGTGCAGCTTCTTCCTGCTCGGCTTGGATCTGCTTCATGGCCTCGGGCAGGCGCTCGGCCAGGGCCTCGTCGATCTGGGACTGCGCTCGGTAGTGAGCGACTTCGAGCGTGGCCACCACTACGACGGTGGTGAACAGGGCCTTTTTGGCATAGCAGCGTAGCTTGGGGGTGTTCAGAGTCACCATGGGAAATTCTCACTCAGCCGTTCGAAAATGGTTGTTGAAGCGCTGGACGCCTGCTGTGGCTGTTGTTGTGTTTGGGCGCGCGTGGGCGGCAAGGGCTGTATGGGCTGTGCGGAAATGCGGACGGGTGGCATGGGCTGTATGGGGTGGGCAGGAACACGGACGGGAGGCCGGGCTTGAATGGCCACCGGCAAGTCCTTGGGCGTGCCGTTGACCAAGGTCAGCCACTCGTCATAGGTCAGCCGCATTTGCCCTTGGCACAGCTTATTGCGCACGCGGATGTAGTCGTTCACCTCTTCCCGGGCCGAGGCGTTCACCGCGTAGCCGGAAGCGGCGTAAGCCACAGGGTTGCCGGCGTGCTGGCAGTTGCTGGCGTAGGTGGAGGGCGGGACCGCGACCATCGCTACTGGGGTCGTACTGGCGACTTGCAGCTCCGGGTGCAGGCGGCCCGCACGGGTATCGAGCTGGTCATGGGGGCTCACCGTGTGCTGGTAGGCGGGTTTGCGCAGGGCCGCTCCGCCACGGCCCTGGTGCCCCCAACTGGTGTGGTAGTCGCGCAGGTCGGGCTCGTATTCGCTGACGGCGAACTTCGGCCCGGTGGGAACGGGTAGTGCCTCCGGCTTCTTGTCCTTGGAGCAGCCGGCGACGGCGATCGCGCTGAGGGTCAGCGCCAGCAGAAAACTGGGATGTTTCATGGGGAGTCCTCATGGGTGGATTCGGCCCCATTGTGAAAAGCCAATCTGTGTCTGTGTGGCCATTTCGCGCCACTTTATGGCTTGATTTTGGGTGCTCTGGACAGGCCGAAGGACGACCGCAAATTTGCGTGCGGCGGCTCGATTGCAATAGGCGTCGGACTGTTGCAGACTCCAGCCACGCCCTTATGCGGCGCTAAATAGGCCTACCGGAACTCCGGCCAGTGCCCTTCAAGCCCTGGTGGCTTAATCGGCTGAATAAAGCCGTCAAGAATTCCCCCCATTAAATTGGTAGACGTGCGTCTGCTGATTTAGTCGCGTAGTTGCTACGCGGACGGGTGGTGCCGTCTGATAAATCACCTTAAAAATGCTCTTAAAAAACCAACCCATCGGGGTCGCAGACTCCCGCTTGGGGAAAATGCCGCCCCGTATTATCCCGAAAGGAGAATCTTATGGCGCGCGGTATCAATAAAGTCATTCTGCTCGGCAATGTCGGCGGTGATCCGGAAACTCGCTTCCTGCCCAACGGCAATGCGGTAACCAACATCACCTTGGCGACTTCCGATACCTGGAAAGACAAGCAAACTGGCCAGCAACAGGAACGCACCGAATGGCACCGCGTGGTGTTCTTCGGCAAGCTTGCTGAAATCGCTGGAGAATATTTGAAGAAAGGCGCTCAGGTTTATATCGAGGGCAAACTGCAAACCTGCAAGTGGCAGGGGCAGGACGGTCAGGATCGTTATACCACCGAGATCGTCGTCGACATGAACGGCACCCTGCAATTGCTCGGCGGGCGCAGAGAAGTAGGTGAGGGGCAATCCCCGCAACCTCGGTCAAGCGCAGGTGGAAGTCGCCCGCGTCAATCTGGAAATCGAGCAGACAAGTCGACTCCGGCTCCCCAGCCGGCACCTGACGATGATGCTTTCGATGACAACATTCCTTTTTAGGAAACTTCAAAAACGGCGGACATGAGTTCAGGTCCGCTTTTTAGTCTGTGAAATCAAATGCCGGAAACAATCCCGGCACTATCCAAACCCTGAGGGGCGACTTGTCCCTTTGGGGGCCGTTCGCCCTGAAGGAATATTCTGAAAGGAGAACGGTTATGAGCGATTTTCAAACTGCAGTGGCAATCATTGCAAAACAAGAGAGCAAGTTCGTCGAGCTGGTGAAGTCATCGAACACGGATGTCGCCTTCAAGAACGAACTCTTGTATGCCTCGCAGGCGATGCTGAACAACGACTATCTCTGCAAGGTGGCGCTCAGCAACTCGCTGAGTCTGCGTAATGCATTCAGCCAGGTGGCCGCGTGCGGTCTCACGTTGAATCCCGCTCGGGGTTTCGCGTACCTGGTGCCTCGCGATGGGCAGGTCATCCTGGACGTGTCCTATCGGGGCATGATCAAGGCGGCCGTGAACGATGCCGCCATCAAGGACTGCATCGTCGAGCTGGTCTACGCGAACGACGAATTCGTCTATCGCGGCAAGCGGCAGAGCCCGACCCACACGTTCAACCCCTTCGACAAGAAGGCCGATCGTGGGGAGTTCGTCGGGGCCTTTGTCGAGGCCTTGCTGCCCGATGGGCGTGTCCATGTGGAGGCCGTCACCGCCGAGGAAATCTACGCGGCGCGCGAGGCTTCCGAGCTGTGGAAGCGGAAGAAGAAAGGCCCCTGGGTCGACTTCTTCGCCGCCATGGCGAAAAAGAGCGCCATCAAGATCGCGCGCAAGTATTGGCCTCAGACGGGACCCAAGCTGGATGAGCTGATCCAGTACCTCAACACCAACGGTGGCGAGGGGTTCGCTTCGCACGACGTGCCGCTGGCAGTCGTCGAGCGGGTGATCGGGGCCAACGATGAGGTCGAGCCGGTCGAGCCGCTGCCCACTTCCAACCAGGAGGAGGCTGCGAGCGAGCCGGTTGCCACCGCTCAACCGACGGAGGAAGCCGATCGTGAACCCGAAAGGGCTGATCCGCCTGCTGCCGAACCTGCCGCCGATCCGGCGCCGCAGGCTGTCGAAGGCGAGGTGATGCCCGCGAAAGAGCCGGAGCCCAAGCCTGCCGAACTGCCCGAGAAGGTGGTGAAGAAGGTGGCGGAACTGGTTCGCCGTGCCCGTGACCAGGGCTGCTGGGCAGCGGCCAAGGAGTACGTCTCCACGTGGCCGGAAGAGGCACGGCAATACGCGCTTCAACAGCTCAAGGCCGGCGAATACCTGGCGGCGAGCGAAGGAGAGTGAACCCATGGCCGATCTGATCGCGACCATCCTGTTGCTGTTGCTGCCGTAAGGCCTGCAGCCATTTGAAACCCACCCTGAGGGGGCATGTCCCTCTCCGGGGGTGTGCCTTTCTCGGGGACGAGAAAGGAATCACACCATGCGGACTTACCTGTTGAGCGTCACCGACATGAGCACCCGGCAGCGGGTTTCGTTTCGGTGTCGGGCCAGAACCTTCGCGGCAGCGATGAAGATGGCCGAGAAGGAGCATCCCGGCTTTTTTGCGGCACTGCGGTCTGCGTTCAAGGAGGGGCACAACCATGCGCCCATCGACACATGAGCGTCTGAAGGCTTCGCTGCGGCACTGACCGGAGATGAAATCGATGCCCGGTACGCGAGCGGCACTGCGCGCTGATACCGGCTGAGCGCTGGAATTCCAGCAAAAAAAATTCCCCGAGGGGCGAACCTGCCCCCTGGGGCTCGTTCGCCTCGACGGGATTCCGAAAAGGAGAACGGATATGCGATCCAGCATGGCTTGCGTAATCAAGGACCCGTCGAGCGCGTTCGATGCGCTCAAGGCATTGGGACGACAGGCGGGCAACGACCTGCTGCTCAGCAGCACTCTGCCTGTGGACCGGCGAGTGATCGAGGTGTTGACCCGTGCAGCGGCACGCCGGGTTCGCCTCGATGGGCAGCGATATGTCTGCCTGTTCGACAAGGGGCCGTTTGCAGAAGGCTTCTACGAGAGTTCCGGCTTGAACAGAACCGAACTGCTCAACTGGTGCGGACTTGAGGCGCGATGAGCGTCGTGCTCTGAGGCCCGCGAACGACTGGTACTAGAAAAAACACCCCAAGGGGCGAACCTGCCCCTCTGGGGGACTCGTTCGCCTCGAGGGGACCGCTTGGGCTTTTGAGCCTGGGCGGTGCACTCGAAAAGGAGAACGAGATGGAAGCTTTTGAAATCTGCCAAGAGGCCTACCTCCTGGCGCGGCATGAACAGGAGTCGATGTTGCTGGGCAGGTCGTACATGAAGCCTTCGGCCTTCCGCGAGAAGACCGAGACGCTGCGTGAGGCGACCGATGCGCAACTGCTCAACGCCTTGCAGGTCCTCGGCGAACAGGCCGGCCGTGATTTCCTGAGTCTTCGGGGACCCATCGACCGGCGGCTCGCCGCGGTGCTCGACACGGCCAGCCGGACCCGCAAGAACAAGCTCGACGGCTTCGGGCTGGTCGGCGGCCTGCTGAAGAAGGGCAGCCGCTTCGCCAGGGGGTTCTACAAGACCTCTGGAGTGGAGCCAAGGGCGCTCTCGGAGGATCTGAGGCGGTGTCACCTGTACCGATCGGGTGGCCTCTGTCTCAGTCCAGACGAAAAAGCTCGCCTGGGATTCGTCGAGCTGGAGGTGAACGATGAAGGTCGTTGATCTCGAGCAGCGGACTCCCGAGTGGCTGCAATGGCGTCAGGAAGGTGTCAGCGCAACCAGTTGCGCCGTCATCATGGGGCACAACCTCGACAAGACGCCTCTCGAGCTCTGGAAGGAGCTGGTCGGACTGACGACCCCGCCCGACCTGTCGGTTGTTCCGCAGGTGAGGCGTGGCCAGAAGTTCGAGCCGCTGGCCCTGCAGATGTTCGAGGAGAAATACGGCCAGCTGGGCTTGCCGATCTGCGCCGAGTCGCAGGAGCACCCGTTCATTCGGGCCTCCTTCGATGGCCTGCTGGGTGAGGGTGCCCCCGTCGAGATCAA